>NZ_BJTG01000008.1 GCF_013340205.1 Anaeromyxobacter diazotrophicus | reverse complement strand
TTGCGAGCGGAAGAGGACGTGGTGCGCGTGCGTCGCGCGGCGGCTGCAGCCGGGGACCTGGCAATGGCCCTCGTCCCGCTCCCGGACCTTCCGCGAGCGGGTCCGGGCGCGCTTCCCGCCCTTCCAGGTGTCGAGGAAGTGCTGCGCGAGCACGGCGAGGCAGGTCCCGAGCGGCAGCGGCCTCCCGGTCCGGTCGCGGACGGCTTGCACCGCGGCGGCGAGGACCGCCGCCATCCGGAGCGCCAGCGGGACGGCCAGCCTCCCCTGCGCACGCATCCGCCGCTCGGCCTCGCCCTCGAGCTCGCGCCGGAGCGCGACGCAGGTGAGGCCCTTCGCCCGCGCGGCCCAGCGGGCGATCTCCGGCTCGGGCAGCTTCGAGAGGAGCCGCAGCTTCTCGAACGGCAGCCCCTCGCGCTTCGCCTCCTGGAGCGCCGGCGAGGCCCAGCGCCGCTCCTCGACCTTGGCCCGCTCCTCGATCGAGCGCGCCGCGAGCCCCAGCCGCTCCTCGCAGTACTGGCGGAAGCTCGCGAACCCGAGGAGCCGGTACAGCTGGCTCTTCCGGACCGCCAGGGCGCAGTAGCCGACGAGGTCCTCCCACTCCGCCCGCAGGGCGGCGAGCTCCCGCAGTCGGCCGTCCACGTCGTGGGCGGTGGCGGTCTCGTAGAAGCGGACGTCCGGGGCCGCGATGTCCGGCAGGGCGCGAAGCGCCGCCCAGCGCTCCGTCTCCTCCTCGAGCGCTGCGGCGCGCGTATCCCCGGTGCGCGCACCGGACGGCCGGACCGCGGCGCCGAGCACGCGCGCCGCGTCCGGGTCTCCCTCGCCCGCGTACTCGCCCGCGAACTCCTGGGCGATCGCCTCGAGCCGCTCGGCGCGCGTCGCGCCCGGCATGAGCTCGCCCGCGAGCGCCAGCGCCTCGTCGAGCACCTCGCGCTCCGCCGGCTCGAGGCGCACGCCGAGGCGCAGCCACGGCTCCTCCTCGTCGCCCGGCGCCGTCCTTGCCCGGCGGACCTCGGCCTCGAGCGCGCGGACGGTCATCCGCGCCGCGCGCTCCACCCAGACCGCCTCGTCCTCGCCCACCGCCACCTTCAGCACCGTCTGCGCGGCGCGGAGCTTGACCCGCCCCGCCGTGAGCGCCTCGCGCAGGAGCGGCCGCGTCCGCAGCTCCCGGCCGAGCAGGGCGAGCCCCTCGGCGGCCCGCTTGCCGAGGTCGAGCACCTCCCGCGCGTAGTCGTAGAGGTGGCACGCGAGCTCGGCCAGCCGGTCGCCCCGCCGGAGCGCGTCGAGCCCCTCGGCGATGGCCACGTCGAGCGCGCCCCGGGCCCTGGCCGCCCAGGTGAGCAGCGCCTCGCAGGTGTCGGCCTCCGGCTCGCCGCCGCGGAACCAGGCGTCGAGCTCGCGCCCGGTGAGCGGCGCGGCCTCGACGGCCGGCGGCGCGAAGCCCGCCCGCCAGGCGTTCCCAGGCGAGAGCGCGGCCAGGTCGGGTGCGGCGTCCATGGGAGAGATCATCGCACGGCGGTCTGACACGGAAAGTCAACCAGATCGGCACGCAGAGTAGACCTGATCAGGGCAGTGCGCCGCACGCCCATCGGCTCCGTCGCCGCCGCATGCCCACACCCGCGCCCCTTCGTCCCCGTGAGCCGGGCCACGCCTTGTCGGGGCGGACGCACGGTGACGCCTCGCCCTCGACGCTCACCGTCCAGCGGCGCCCGCGACGCGCGGTCCCGGCCGCCCATCTGCCGCGCCCCTCTCTGCCCGAAGTCCGCCCGCCGATGCAGGACAGCCGCCCCATGCTGCGAGGTCGGTCGGTGTCGAGCGGCCCCTCGCCCCGGCCCTCTCCGCGCTTCGCGGGGCCAGGGAGATGAGAGCACCGTGTCACGAGTTCGCGCGGCGCGGGGGAAGAGAGAGCCCCGGTGGGGGAGAGGGAACCGTGTCGGACGGTCAAGCGGCGCGGTGGCCGCCGGGCGGCGCCGCCTGGCGCGGGTCCTCGCGCTCGTACTTGCGCGCGTAGCACTCCGGGCAGAGTCCGTGCGAGAACTGCGTGGGCGACCGCGCGGCCACGTACCGCTCGACCTGGACCCAGTCGCCGTCGCTCCGCACGCGCTTGCAGTGCATGCAGATGCAGACGAGCCCCTCGAGCAGCTGGATGCGAGGGGTCAGCCGCCGCGTCATCGCGAACGAGAGCGCCCCGACCGCGCAGGCCGCCGCCAGCTCGACCAGCTCCCAGCGAGGTACCGGCTGCCCCCTCCAGAGGCAGGCGAGGTCGTCCGCGAACAGCAGGAGGATCATCAGCCCGAAGCCGGTGGTCTGGTAGCGGATCACCCGGCGCAGGAGCAGCGAAGTGATCTGGTCGTCGGCCGGGGTGAGCATGCCGGCTCCAACCGAAGAGCTCGGCCCAAGTTGCGCGGGCGATCTGCCCCTGGTCCGAGGTAGCTGCATCCGCGTGCCCATCTTCCGCTCAGGCGTCCTCGGTCGGGCGGACGGTCGCGGGCGGCGCGGCCTGGGAGACCGCCGCGCTCGGCGCGAGCTGGGGCTGCGGCGCAACCGGGACGGGAACGCTCTCCGCCTCTGGCTCGTTCACCGCCTTCTTGAAGTTGCGGATGCCCTTCCCGAGCGACTCCCCGAGCTGCGGCACCTTGGTGGGGCCGAACACGAGCAGCGCGATCACCAGCACGACCAACATCTCACCCATTCCCAGATGCATGCGACTCCTCACGTCGAAGCGGTGAATGCCAAGCCCCCGGACCCGGGGGTTCCTGCGATGTGCGCTCCACTCCCGCGCGCGGCCGGCGCACACCCTCTGGACGCGCGGCCGCGGCTACGCCGCCGCGTCCTCCTCCTCGCGGCGGCGCCCCGGACGCCGCGCGCGGAACCGGTCGCCGAGCTGGTGCGCGACCACGAGCAGCGGCGGCTGGACGATGCGGGTGAGGCCGGCCAGCGCCAGCGAGCCGCCGATGACCACGATGGCGAGCGGCTTCTGGGCCTGCGCGCCGATGGCGTTGGAGAGCGCAGCCGGCAAGAGGCCCAGCGTGGCGGTGAGCGTCGCCATGAGCCCGGGGCGGAACTGCTGCTCCGCGGCCGCGCGGGCGCCGTCCGAGAGCGTCTTGCCGTTCTCCCACTGCCGCTGCGCGTAGGTGACGACCAGGATGGCGTCCTGGATGGCGATCCCGAAGACGGAGACGAACCCCATGGCGGCCGAGGCGGAGAAGGGCTCGCGCGCGACGAGGAGCGCCACGATGCCCCCCAGGCACGCCACCGGGATCGAGATGAGGACCACCGCGGTGTCGAGCCAGGTCTTCACCGCCGCGTAGACCAGCAGGGCGATGAGGAGCAGCGTGAGGGGGATGATGACGGCCAGCCGCCCCATCGCCTCGTTGAGCTCGTTGATCTGTCCCGCCCACTCGAGGTGCGCGCCCGCCGGCAGCCGCACGTGGTCCGCGATCTGGCGCTGTGCCTCGTCCACCGTCGAGCCCAGGTCCCGGCCGCGGATGGAGAACTTGACCGGCGAGTAGCGGCTGCCGTCCTCGCGGTAGATGACGGAGGGCCCGCTCTCCTCGCTCACCTGCGCCAGCTGCCCGAGCGGGACCTGCCCGCCGTCCGGCGTGGCGACGCCGATCGCGCGGATGGCGCCGAGGGACGACCGGTACGGCTCCTGCCAGCGCACGGTGAGCGCGAAGCTCTTCTCGCCCTCGAACACCTGCGTCACCGCCTGGCCGCCCACCGCCGCCGCCACCACCGCCTCCACGTCGCCCGTGTTCAGCCCGTAGCGCCCGCACCGCTCGCGGTCCGGCACGATCTTGATCGACGGCTGGCCCAGGGTGGGGAAGAGGCCCAGGTCCTTCACGCCGCGCACGTGCTCCATGACGTCGACCAGGCGCGCGGCGGTCGCCTCGTTGCCGTCGATGTCGGGCCCCTTCACCTTGACGCTGTTCTCGCCCTTCACGCCGGAGAGCGCCTCCTCGACGTTGTCCGACAGGTACTGCGAGAAGTTGAACACCACCCCCGGGAACTCCTCCTCGAGCTCCTTGCCGAGCTCCTCGGTGAGCTGCTCCTTGGTCACCCCGCGGGGCCACTCGCCGTACGGCCGGAGCGGCGCGAACAGCTCGATGTTCTGGAAGCCGGCCAGGTCGGTGCCGTCGTCGGGGCGGCCGAGCTGCGACACCACCGTCACCACCTCGGGCTTCCGCTTCAGGATGGCGCGCATGCGGCCGACCAGGCGCGAGGACTGCTCCATCGACACCGACATGGGCAGGCTGGCCCGGATCCAGAAGTTGCCCTCCTCCAGCTTCGGCATGTACTCGCTGCCGAGCAGCGGGAAGAGCGCCACGCACAGCCCGATGACCAGCACCGGGGCGAGCAGCCCCAGCCTCGGCCAGCGCAGCGCCACGTCGAAGAGCGGCCGGTAGGCGCGCTGCAGCGCGCGCATCACCACGGTGTCCTTCTCCTCCGCCTTGGCCGGCACGAAGCGCGAGACGAGGACCGGGGTGAGCGTGAGCGCCAGCAGGAGGGCGCCGCCGATGGCGAAGGCGTAGGTGACCGCCATGGGCGTGAAGATGACGCCCGAGACGCCGGTCATCGTGAAGAGCGGCAGGAAGGCCACCCCGATGATGAGCGTGGAGAACGCCATCGGGCGGCCGACCTCGCCCGCCGCCGACCGGACCCGCTCGAAGATGCCGCCGAAGCCGTGCGCGCCGAGGTGGCGGAAGACGTTCTCGACCATGATGACGGTCGAGTCGACGACGATCCCGAAGTCCACCGCGCCCAGGGAGATGAGGTTCGCCGGCGTGCCGGTCGCCACCATGCCGATGAACGCGACCAGCAGCGCGAGCGGGACGTTGAGGGCGGTGATGAGCGCGGCCCGCACGCTCCCCAGGAAGGCCACCAGCACGAGGGTGACGAGCACCATGCCGATGAGGAGGTTCTCGAGCACGGTGCGGGTGGTGACGCGGATGAGCGTGGCGCGATCGTAGTACGGCTCGATGTCCATGCCGGGCGGCAGGAGGTGGTTCCTCCGGACATACTCGACCCGGTCGTAGATGCCGCGCAGCGTGGCCTTGGTCTCGCCGCCGTAGCGCATGAGGACGGTGCCCTGCACCACGTCGGAGTCGTCGTCGCGCCCGACGAGCCCGAGGCGCGGCGCGTGCCCCACGGCCACCGTGGCCACGTCGCGCACCCGCACCGGCACGCCCTTCTGCGCCAGCACCACCGCGTCCTCGATGTCCCGCGGCGAGCGGATGAGCCCCACCCCGCGGATGGTGTAGGACTGCTCGCCGAGCGTCAGGCGCTGACCGCCCACGTTCTGGTTGGCGCTGGAGAGCGCCTGCGTCAGCTGGGCGAGGGTGACGCCCCGGGCGCGCAGGCGGTTCGGGTCGACCTCGACGTGGTACTCCTTCGTCTCGCCGCCGAAGGTGACCACGTCGGCCACCCCCGGCACCTGCTTGAACTGGCGGACCAGGATCCAGTCGGCGGCGGTCTTGAGCTCCTGCAGCGAGTAGCCCTTGCCGCGCACGTTGAAGCGGTAGACCTCGCCGATGGCGTTCCACGGCGAGAGCTGGGCCTGCACGCCGGCCGGGAGCTGCGTGAACTGCAGCCGGTTGATCACCTCCTGCCGCGCGTCCTCGTAGCGGGTGCCCCACTTGAAGTAGCACTTCACGTCCGTGAGCGCGTACAGCGACTGGGACCGGACGTGGTCGAGGCCCGGCATCCCCGAGAGCCCGATCTCCAGCGGGATGGTGACGTACCGCTCCACCTCCTCGGCGCTCCAGCCCGGCGGCTGGGCGATGACCTCGACCATGGGCGGGACCGGGTTCGGGTACGCCTCCACCGGGAGCTGCTCGAAGGCGACCAGGCCGCCGACCAGCAGCACGAGCGCGAGCAGCACCACGAGCGCGCGGTTCTGCAGGGCGAAGGCGACGATGCGCTTGACCATGGGTGCGTGGTCCTAGAGGAGGCCGACGAGGAAGATGCCGCCCGAGACCACCACCTGCTCGCCGGGCACCAGGCCCTCGAGGATGGGGACGGAGCCGCCCGGGCGGTCCTCGCCGGGGACGACCTTGCGGCGGCGGTAGGCGAGCTGGCCGTCCGGCGTCCGGCCGGAGGCGACGAACACGATCGTCTCGTCGCCCAGGCGCAGCACCGCGTCGCGCGGCACGGACAGGTGGCGGTGGCTCGGCAGCGCGATGGTGAGGACGGGCGCCATGTCCGGGCGCAGCAAGTGCCCGGGGTTCGCGATGGCGCATCGCACCTTCGCGGTCCGGGTGGCTGGATCGAGGACGGCGGAGACCCAGTCCACCTTGCCGCGGAAGGTGCGGTCGGGGAAGGCCGGCACGCGGACCTCGACCGCGCTGCCGGTCCGGACGTGGGGCAGGTCCATCTCGTAGACGTCGCCCACCACCCAGAGTGGATCGAGCGCTCCCACCGTGAAGAGCTCGACCGGCGCGCCGGCGCCGGACCACTGGCCCTGCACCTCGAGCCCCCGCGCGGCGGCGCGCGCCACCACCTCCCCGTCGACGGGGCTGCGCAGGGTGTACTCCTGGGTGACGGTGTCGAAGCTGCCCGTCGAGAGCAGCCGGGTCTTCTGCCGGGCGCGCGCCAGCTCGGCCTGCGCGCGGCGCCACACGGCCTCCGCTGCCTCCAGGTCCTTGCGCGCGCCGGCGTGCGCCTCGACGAGCTCGCGCTGGCGCGTGAGCTCGTGCCGGGCCGCCACCTCGTCCGCCTCCGCCTTGACGGCGTCCGCGAAGGCGCTGCCCACCTCGGGCGAGACGAGGGCGACGAGCGGGTCGCCCCGCTTCACGTGGCGGCCCGGCTCGGCCAGCACGCGGGTGACCCGCCCCGTCACCGGCGAGAAGACGTGCGCGACGCGCAGATCGTCGAAGGCGATGCGGCCTCCGGCCACCAGCGTGTCGTCCAGGTCCTGCTCCCCCGCCGCCTGCAGCCGGATCCCCGCGTGCTCGGCCTGGTGCTCCGAGATCCGCACCTCGCCGGCGCCGGGCTCGCGGGTCGTGGGCTGCTCCACCAGGAGCCGCTCCCCCGCCGCGAGCCCCCCCTCGATCACGGCCAGCGGGCTCGCCGGATCCCCGCTCGCCCGCACGCGCCGCCGCCGGAAGCGCTGGCGGCCGTCCTGCGGCGGGCCCTCGCTCACGTAGGCGAAGCTCTCGCCCTCGACGGTCGTGAGCGCGGCGCGGGGGACGGTCAGCGCGCGCAGCGGCGGGGCGTCGATCGCGACCTGCGCCAGCATCTCGGGCTCGAGCGCCCGGTCGGCGTTGTCGAGCGCGATCCGGACGCGCCCGGTGCGGAGCGCGGGGTCGAGGGTGCCGGCCACCCACTGCACGGTGCCGGCGAAGCTCCGGCCGGGCCAGGCGGGCACGCGCACGGTGGCGGCGGCGCCGGCCCGGACGCGGCCCAGGTCGCCCTCGGCCACGTCGGCCAGGATCCAGACCCGCGAGATGTCGCCCACCGTGAACAGCTCGACCGGGGTGCCGGAGGAGGCGCCCTGCACCTCCAGGCCCGGGCTCACCGCCCGCGCCAGGACCTCGCCCGGGAGCGCCGCCTTGAGCGTCAGCTCCTGCGTCACCGCGTCGACGTCGCCCGCCCGCAGCAGCGCCGCCCGCTGGCGGGCCCGCGCCAGCTCCGCCTCCGCCTTGCGGTGCGCGTCCTCGGCGGCCTCGAGGTCGCGCGCCGGGCCGGCGTGGGCGCCCACCAGCCGGCGCTGCCGCGCCAGCTCCGCGCCCGCCTGCGCCAGGTCGGACTGCGCCTTGAGGAGGTCGGCGAGCGCCGCCCCCACCTCCGGCGAGGCCAGGGTGAGGAGCGGGGTGCCCCTCGCCACGCGCTGGCCCGCGTGGGCGAGGACGCGGGTGACGCGGCCGGCCACCGGCGAGAGGACGTGCTGGACGCGCTGGTCGTCGAAGGCGACCCGGCCCGCGGCGGCCACCGCCTGCCGGAGCTCCCCCTCCGTGGCGACGGCCAGCTGCGCCTCGCCGCGGTCGAGCCGCGCCTCGTCGAGGGTGAGCTCGTCGCCCTGGGGCGCCGCGCCGCGCGCCGGCCCGCCTTCGCGGCAGGCGAGGGCGAGGCCGAGCAGCGCCGTGAGCACCGTCCCTCTCATCGCAGCTCCTCCCCCACCGCCGCCTCCAGCTTGAACACGGCGGTCCAGTAGGCCGCGAGGTCCTGGTGGTACTCGACGCGGGTGGCGACGAAGGTGCGCTGCGCGTCGAGGTAGTCGAGGAGCGAAGCGGCGCCCTTCTGGTACTGCACCTGGACGAGGTCGCGGGCCCGCGCCGCGCGCGCCAGCAGGCCCCCCTCCATGCGCCGCACCAGCGCGCCGGAGGCGGCGTAGTCCGCGAGTCCCGTCGCGACGTCCGCGGCGACCTGGGCCTCGAGCTTCGTCGCCTGGAGCGCCTGGGTCGAGACGTCCGCCTCGGCGCGCCGGATCTCGCCCTGCTGCTGGTAGAAGAGCGGCAGCGGCAAGGCGAGACCGAGCGTGAAGGTGGGCGGCGTCACCGCCTGGTTGGTCGTGCCCTGCTGGGCGTAGTTGAGGGAGAGGGTCACGTCCGGGATCCGCTGGCGGCGCGCCAGCGCCAGCGCGGCCTCGGCGCGCTCGCGCTGGAGCCGCGCCGCGTGCAGGTCCGGGCGCCGCTCCGCCGCGCGCGCCAGCAGGGCGGGGGCGGTCGCGCCGGCGAGCGCGGGCGGCTCGCGCCCCTGCGCAAGGTCCGGCGCGTCCACCTCGAACTCCGGCACCTCGCCGCGCGCGCCGAGCAGGAAGGCGAGCTGGGCGCGCGCGTCGCGGAGCGCTTGCGCCGCCGCGTCCACCGCCTGGTCGGCCTCGAGCTTCGCCACCTCCACCCGCGCGACGTCCGCCTCGCTGATCGCGCCCGCCGCCTCGCGGGTGCGGGTGAGCTCGAGCGCGCTCGCCTGCGCCGCCGCCACCTCGCGGGCGAAGCGCGAGGACTCCTGCGCCAGCACCACCTGCGCCACCTGTTGCCGCACCTGCGCGCCGACCGTCCGCTCCGCGTCGGCCCGGGAGGCGCGCGCCGCCTGGAGCGCGGCGCGGGCGGCGTCGACGCGCAGGCCGCGCTTGCCGGTGAGGACGTCGAAGACGGCGCCCGAGTCGGAGAGGCCGAGCCCGTACTGCGGCTGCGGGAGCCAGCCGCACGCCGACGGGTTGCCCTGCACGTCGACGCAGTCGCCGAACGTGCGCGAGCGCCCGTACGACGCCGAGAGCTGCGGGTTCGCCACCGCGCCGGCGGCGGACAGATCGCCCTCGGCCGAGGCCACCGCCGCGTCGGCGAGCAGGAGATCGAGCCCCCGCTCCCGGAAGAGCCGCGAGGCCTCCTCGAGCGTGAGGCGCGGGGGCAGGGCGAGCGGCTCCGGGACGGCGGGCGCCGCGGCGCGCGCCGGGGGCGGCACCGCCGCGGCCAGGGCGGCGAGGAGCGCGAGCGCTCGCGGGAGGGGGAGGTGCACGGGGCGGCCCGGTAGCAAGTGGAGTGCCGGACCCCGGAACCGGCGGATCGCGCCCATTTCGCAGGGGTCGCGCGGCGCTGGCCGGCGAGGCTCTCAAATTTCTTGCTAGCCCGGAGCGGGCCCGGGAGCGGCCTCCCGCCGCGCGCCCCAAGCGGCCGGCGCGCCGCTACCCCGCCGCGGCGGTCGGCGCTCCACGCACCGTGTAGTACACCGCCTCCGGGTGGTGGAGCACGATCGCGGAGGTGGACTGCTCCGGGATCATCTGGTCGGCGCTGGTGAGCGCCACGCCGATGGTCCGCTCGGGGTCGAGCAGCTTCCAGAGCTGGCGCTGGTCCGTCAGCTCCGGCCAGGCGGGGTAGCCGGGCGAGTAGCGCTTGCCCTGGTCCTTCGGGAGGCCGAGCTCGCGCCGCACCACCGCGTGCCAGTGGTCGGCGAGCGCCTCGGCGGTCTCGACGGCGAGGCCGTGCAGGTAGAGCGCGCGGCTGTACTCGCCCTCCTCCTGCCAGCGATCGGCGAGCCGCGTCGCCTCGGCGCCGACCGTCACCACCTGGAACGCGACCACGTCCGAGCCGGGCTCCTCGCGGAAGTAGTCGGCGAGGCACAGGTGGCGCTCGTCGGGCTGGCGCGGGAAGGAGAGCCGCGCCAGCGGCTCCTTCTTGTGGACCGGGTCGAGGACGACGAGCTCGTTCCCCTCCGCGTGGCAGGGGAAGTAGCCGTAGACCACCCGCGGCACGAGCCAGCCGTGGGCGAGGATCTCGCTCTTCAGCGCCTCGAGCTTCGGCCCGAACTCCTCCCGCACCAGCCGCTCGTACTCGGCCTTGTCCTTCGACCGGACGCCCCACTGCAGCTTGAAGAGCTCGGTGAGGTCGAGGTGCGGCCACACCTCCTGCAACGACACCTCGCCCGCCGGGACGACGCGGGTGCCCCAGAACGGCGGCGCCGGCGGCCGCGCCACCGGGACGACCGGGCTGCGCGCGCCCGGCGGCGCGGCGGCGACCGGCGCCTCGGGCGTGTCGCGCTGCTTCATCGCCCTCTGCACCGTCGCCGCCTGGAGCTGCTCGCGCCGCCTGGGGTCGACGAGCTGCTCCACGATCTCGAGCCCCTCGAAGGCGTCGCGCGCGTAGTAGACGCCGCCCGGGTACGGCGAGCCGTCCTCCAGGAAGAGCGTCCGGTACCCGAACTTGCGGTTGATGGCGGCGCCGCCGATGAGGACCGGGAAGGAGAGGTTCCGGCGCGCCAGCTCCTGCACGCAGTAGGGCATCTGCTTCGAGGTGGAGACGAGCAGGGCCGAGAGCCCGACCGCGTCGGCGCCCACCTCGATCGCCTTCTCCAGGATGGTCGCCACCGGCACCTGCTTGCCGAGGTCGAGCACCTCGAAGCCGTTGTTGGAGAGGATGGTCTTGACGAGGTTCTTCCCGATGTCGTGCACGTCGCCGTAGACGGTGGCGAGCACCACCTTGCCCTTCGCGGTGCCCTCGACCCGGTCGAGGAACTTCTCGAGGTAGGCGACGGCCTTCTTCATGACCTCGGCCGACTGCAGCACGAAGGGCAGGATGAGCTCGCCCGCGCCGAAGCGGTCGCCCACGTCCTTCATGGCCGGCAGGAGGACCGTGTTGAGCACCTCGACCGCCGGGCGGCGGGTGAGCGCCTCGTCGATGAGCGCCTCGACGCCCTCCGGCCGGCGGTGGAGGATCTGGAGGTGGAGCCGCTCCTCGGCGGGCTTGCCGGCGAAGAGGTCCTCCACCGGCTGCGCCGCGGCGGTGCTGGTCTTGCCCTGGAAGTGCGCGATGAGGCGCGCCAGCGCGTCCGGGCGCCGGTCGAGCACCACGTCCTCGGCGAGCGCGCGCTCCTCGGCCGGGATCTCCTGGTAGCCGCGGATGTCCTTCGGGTTCACGATGGCGAGGTCGAGCCCCGCCTGCACCGCGTGGTAGAGGAAGACCGAGTTCACCACCTCGCGCGCCGGCTTCGACAGGCCGAAGCTGACGTTCGAGACGCCGAGGCAGGTGAAGACGCCCGGGTTCTCCGCCTTGATGCGCCGGATGCCCTCCAGCGTCTCGACCGCGCTCCGCCGGTACTCCTCGCCGCCGGTGGCGAGGGTGAAGGTGAGCGGGTCGAACACCAGGCTGTCGGGCGGGACGCCGTACTCCTTCGCCACCGCCACCGTCCGCCGCGCCACCTCCGCCTTCCGCTCGGCGGTCTGGGCCATCCCCTTCTCGTCGATGGTCATGGCGACCACCGCCGCGCCGTAGCGGCGGACGAGGGGCAGCACCTTCTTCACCCGCTCGCCGGACTTCTCCAGGTTGACCGAGTTCACGATGCAGCGGCCCGGGTGCAGCTTGAGCGCCGCCTCGACCACGTCGGCCTCGGTCGAGTCGATCATGAGCGGCGCGTCCACCGCCTGGGCGAGGAGCTTCACGAGGGTGCGCATCTGCGCCGCCTCGTCGTCGCGCTCGTTCATCGCCACGCACACGTCGAGCACGTGCGCGCCGCCCTCCACCTGGTCGCGGGCGAGGCGCAGCACGCCGGCGTAGTCGTCGGCGAGGAGCAGCTCCTTCACCTTGCGCGAGCCCTGCGCGTTGACCCGCTCGCCCACCACCAGCGGGCGAGGCTGGAGGTCGAGCGGGACCGCCTTCATGGCCGAGGCGAGCTCGGGCAGCGGGCGCGGCCGGGGGCGCGGCCGGACGTCCAGCTTCCGGAGCTCCTCCACCACCCGGGCCAGGTGGGCGGGGGTGGTGCCGCAGCAGCCGCCGACGATGCCGACGCCGAAATCGCGCACGAACTCGCAGAGCGCGGCGGCGAGCGCGTCGGGGGTGAGCTTGTAGACGGCGCGCCCGTCCTCGTTCTCCGGCATCCCGGCGTTGGGGAGGCAGGAGACGACGTGGCTGCACCGCTCGCCGAGGTAGCGGACGCTCTCGCGCATCTCGGCCGGGCCGGTGGAGCAGTTGAGGCCGATGGCGTCGACCGGCAGCCGCTCCAGCGCCGCCAGCGCGGCGCCCACGTCGGTGCCGAGCAGCATCCGGCCGTTCGCGTCGATGAGCGTCGGCTGGGCGATGATGAAGACGTCCTTGAGCGACTCCCGCCGGACCGCGTCCGCGGCCAGCACCGCCGCCCGCAGCTCGAGCAGGTCCTGCTGCGTCTCGATGATGATCGCGTCCACGCCGCCGTCGACGAGGCCGCGCGCCTGCTCGGCGAAGATGCGCTCCAGCGCGTCGGGGGTGACGTTGGAGAGGACCGGGTCCGAGGCGGAGGGCAGCATGCCGGTCGGGCCGATGGAGCCCGCCACGAAGCGCGGGTGGCCGGGGGTGGCGTGCCGCTCGGCGGCGTGGCGGGCGAGCCGCGCGGCGCGGAAGTTCACCTCGTAGGTGCGGTGGCCCAGGCCGTACTCGTCGAGCTTGAGGCGCGAGGAGCCGAAGGTGTTCGTCTCCACCACGTCGCAGCCGACCGCGAAGTACCGGCCGTGGATCTCCTCGATGAGGTCGGGCCGGGTGACGGTGAGGAGGTCGTTCGCGCCCTCCTGGCCGCCGAACTCGGCCGCCTTGAGCTGATGCCCCTGGATCTGCGTCCCCATCGCGCCGTCGAAGACGAGGGCGCGGCGCTCGAGTGCTTCGCGGAAGGTCACGGGGCGGTTGTAGGCGGAAGGACGCGCCGCGGCAAGGACGGCTCCCGTCGTCCCCGCGCCGGACGCGGCGAGCTGGCGCGGAGGCGCGCCGCGACTTCGACTACCATGCGCGGGTGCTCCGGGCCCGCCGCCGCGTCCTCCTCGCTGCCTCCGCGCTCGCCCTCGGCGCGCTGGCGGCGCGCGCGCTCGCCTTCGCGCCCACCGAGCTCTACTCGGACGAGGCGTACTACTGGCTGTGGTCGCTGCGGCCCGCGCCCGGTTACTTCGACCACCCGCCGCTCGTCGCCTGGCTCATCGCCGCGTCCTCGCCGCTCCTGCCGGGGGAGCTGGGCGTCCGGCTGCCGTTCCTGGTCGCGGGCGCGGCCACGGTGGTGTTCGCCGCGCTGCTCGCGGGGGAGCTCTCCGAGGATCGTCGGGCGCCCCTGCTCGCCGCGCTGCTGGCCGCCACCCAGCCCATGATGAGCCTCCTGGGCGGGCTGGCGCTCCCGGACGCCCCCGCCGCCGCCGCCTACACCGCCGCGCTCTGGCTCTTCGCGCGGGCGCGCCGGTGGCGCTGGCTCGCGGCCGGCGCCGCGGTCGGCCTGGCGCTCCTCGCCAAGTACACGGCGGCGCTGCTCGCGCCGGCGCTGCTCCTCCTCGTCCTCTGGGACCGCGAGCTGCGGCGCGACCTCCGGCAGGCCTGGCCGTGGCTGGCGGCGCTGCTGGCGGTCGCCATCTTCGCGCCGTGCCTGGCCTGGAACGCGCGGCACGACTTCGTGTCGATCGCCTTCCAGCTCGGCCACGGCTTCGGCGCCGGCGCCACCCCGCGCTCGGTCCTGGAGTTCGCGCTGGGCCAGCTCGCCGGCGCCGGGCCGGTGCCGCTCGTCCTCGGGGGGCTCGCGCTCCTCCGGGCGCGCACCTCGGCCGCGCGGCGGGTGGCGGTCGCGGTGCTCCTGCCGCTCGCGGTCTGCGCGGCCGCCGCGCTGCGCGGCCGGGTCGAGGCGAACTGGCCGGCGCTCGTCTACCCCGCGCTGGCGGCCGCCGCGGGGGCCGCCCTCGCCCCGGCGCGGCCGCTCGCGCGCGGCGCGCTGGTGGGCGGCTCGGTCGCGCTGGGCGTCGCGCTGCTCGCGCTGTTCGGGGCCGAGCAGGCGCACCCGCAGCTGCTCGCCGGGACGCCCGCCGTCGAGCGCTTCCACGGCTGGCGCGCGCTGGCCGACGAGGCGCGGCGCCTGGCGGCGGGCCCGTGCGCGGCGCTCGGCTGCCCGGAGGGGCAACCGTTCCTGTTCACGACCAACTACCAGTACGCGGCGGAGCTCGCCTTCTACGGCGGCTTCCGGCGGCTCGGCCCCGCCGTCGAGCGCCGTTCCCAGCTCGACCTGTGGGACGACCGGCCCGCGCCGGGCGAGCCGTTCCTGTACGTCGGGCTGGACGGGGTGAGCCCCGCCTTCCGCGCCGCGTTCGGTGGGGCGGGCGAGCAGCCGACCCAGCGCGCCAGCATCGCGCTGGCGGGCGTGCACCTGCGCGACCTGACGGTGACCCCGTTCGCCCGCTTTGGCGGCGAGGCCCTGGAGCGTTAGATCGGGGACGTGCAGGCGCGGTACTTCGAGCGCGAAGAGGACGGGCGGCTCCGCTGCACGCTCTGTCCCCGCGCCTGCCGCCTCGCCGACGGGCAGGCCGGCTTCTGCTTCGTGCGGCAGAACGTGGGCGGCCGGATGGTCTCGCTCGCCTACGGCCGGTCCACCGGCTTCGCGGTGGACCCCATCGAGAAGAAGCCGCTCGACCACTTCTTCCCCGGCACGAACGTCCTCTCGTTCGGCACCGCCGGCTGCAACCTGGGCTGCCGCTTCTGCCAGAACTGGAGCATCTCCAAGGCGCGCGTCGCCGAGCGGCGCTCCCAGCAGTGGGGGCCGCGCGAGGTGGTGGACCTCGCCATCGAGGCGGCCTGCCCCGCCATCGCGTTCACCTACAACGACCCGGTCATCTGGGCCGAGTACGCCATCGACGTGGCCAAGGAGGCGCGCGCGCGGGGCCTCAAGACCGTCTTCGTCACCGCGGGCTACGTCGCCGAGCGGGCGCGCGAGGAGATCTTCGCGCACATGGACGCGACCAACGTCGACCTGAAGGGCTTCACCGAGGACTTCTACCGCAAGGTGACGCTCGCGCACCTGGCGCCGGTGCTGGAGACCCTCGCCTGGCTGGCGAGGACGGACGTCTGGGTGGAGGTGACGAACCTCGTCATCCCGGGCTTGAACGACTCGCCCGCCGAGGCGCGCGCGCTCGCCGCCTGGGTGGGCGAGCACATGGGGGCGGAGGTCCCGCTCCACTTCACCGCCTTCCACCCGGACTTTCGCATGCTGGACGTGCCGCCCACGCCGCCCGAGACGCTCGCCCGCGCCCGCGCGGCGGCGCTCGAGGTGGGGCTCCGCCACGTCTACACCGGCAACGTGCACGACCGGGAAGGGCAGACCACCCGCTGCGCCGGCTGCGGCGAGGCCCTCATCGTCCGCGACGCGCTGGCGCTCGCGAGCTACCGGCTCGCGGGGGACCGCTGCCCGCGCTGCGGCGCGAAGCTGGCGGGGCGCTTCGGCGCCGCTCCCCGGACGCCCGGCGACGGCCGGCCGCGCTACCTCGGCCTGGCCTGACGTCCCCGGCGGAGCGCGCTTAAGGCGCGGCCGCGGTGGGGTAGGCGAGCCCGCACTCCTGCATGCCGGCGGCGGTGTTGAGCACCGGGCACTCGTCGGGGTGCGCCGCGAAGTCGGGGCAGGTGGCGAGCTTCGCCTGGCAGAACGCCTGATCCGCCTTGCTCGCCTGGCCGTAGCTCGAGCCGAGCTCGTTGCGGATGGAGGAGTTGCAGTTGTCGCGCAGGGTGCCCGCCGGCTGGCAGCCGCAGATGCGCTCGCCCAGGTCCTGGCAAGCGGAGCCGCAGCCGGCCACGGTGGCGAGGACGGCGGCGGCGACGGCGGCGAGGGCAAGGCGGGTGGTCATCGAGGCGGCGCAGGATCGCCCGGAAGGCCCGCCGGATCAAGCGCCGCGGAGCGCCTCCTCCACGAAGTCGAGCCGATCGTTGCCCACGAACAGCTCGTCGCCGACGAACAGGCTGGGGGCGCCGAACGACCCTCGCCGCACCGCCTCCTCGGTGTTCGCCACCAGCGCGGCCTTGAAGTCGGGCGCGGCGGCTACCAGGGCGGGGCCGTCGAGCCCGACCGAGGAGGCGATCCCGGCCAGCACCTCCGGCTTCGTCAGGTCGCGGTCCTCGGCCCAGGCGGCGCGGAAGGCGGCGTGGGTGAACGGGACGAGCTGGCCCCGCACCTCCGCGGCGAGCGCGCACCGCATGGCGAGGACGGTCGAGAACGGGTGGACGGTGGGGAACCTGAACGGCACGCCGAGCCGCTTCGCCCAGCGCGCGGTGTCCACCTTGAGGTGGGCGTACTTGGCGGGGGTGTCGGCGGGCGCCTTGTTGTCCGTGGCCTTGAGCACGCCGCCGAGGAGGAAGGGGCGGAAGCGGAGGGTGGCGCCGGTGCGGGCCGCCAGCGCCTCGACCCGGGTCGAGGCGAAGTAGGAGTAGGGCGAGACGAAGTCGTAGAAGAGCTCGAGCGTCGCCAAGAGCGCCTCCCGCGGTGGGGGGTGAGGTGAATGGACCGGCGCCGCGGCGCGTCCGGCAGGGATATAACGACCCGCCATGATCGCCGCCCTCGCCGCCCTCGCCCTCGCCGCCACCCCCGCCGCGCCCGCGGGCGCCCGGGACGCCGCCACCCTCGCCCGCGAGGTGCAGGCCTACTACGACCGCACGAAGGACCTCGAGGCGCGCTTCGTCCAGACCTACACCTACGCCGCCTTCGGCCGCAGCCAGACCTCGCGCGGCACGCTCCGGGTGAAGAAGCCCGGCAAGCTGCGCTGGGACTACGCGGCGCCGTCGCAGAAGACCGTCCTCGTGAACGGCGCGAAGCTGGTGCAGTGGGAGCCGGAGGTGAACCAGGCCTACGTGGACGACCACTTCGACGCCACCGCGCTCAGCGCCGCGGTCACCTTCCTCGTCGGGCAGGGCCGCCTCGACCGGGAGTTCGCCTTCTCCACCGACGCGGAGGGGCGGCTCGTCCTCACGCCGCGCCAGCCCGACGGCCGGGTGCGCGAGGTGGTGCTGACGGTGGGCGAGGGCGGCGTGGTCACCGCCACCCGGGTCGTGGACGGCTCCGGCAACACCAACGCGCTCGAGTTCGAGGACGTGAAGCGGAACCCGGGGCTCAAGGACTCGGTGTTCGAGCTGAAGCTCCCGGAGGACGTCCACTACGTGAAGGCGCAGTAGGGGCGACTACCCCAGCACCCGCAGCCCGCTCGTCCGCGGCGCCTTCCGCGCCTGGGGCGCTCGCCGGGGGCGGGCGTCCCGCGCCACCACCCGGCCGACGAGGTCGTAGTCGCCGGCGTCGGTCACCTCGACCGTGACCAGGTCGCCCGGGTAGACCGCGGCCTCCGGCTCGCCGGGGATGGCGACCTCGTTGAGGTAGGTGAGGCCGTCGATCTCCGGCGCCTGCTGCGCGTGGCGCCCCTGCAGCAGGTGCTCGGACTCCTCGCTCGCGCCCTCCACCAGCACCTCGAGCCGCCGCCCGATCATCGCCCGCTGGTGCGCGGCGGCGAGGTCGCGCTGCACCTCCATCACCGCCTGGAAGCGCTCGCGCTTCAGCTCCTCCGGGACCTGCCCGTCCATGGCGGCGGCGGGCGTGCCCTCCTCGCGCGAGTACTCGAAGACGCCGAGCCGCTCGAAGCGCTGCTCCCGCACGAACGCGAGCAGGTCCTGGAAGTCCGCCTCGGTCTCGCCGGGGAGGCCCACGATCAGCGAGGTGCGCAGCGCGAGGCCCGGCACGCGCGCGCGCAGCTTCGCCAGCAGGTCGCGCAGGAACTGGCTGTCCCGCCCGCGCTTCATGGCGCGGAGCAGCCGGTCCGAGCTGTGCTGGAGGGGCATGTCGAGGTACTTCACGATGGCCGGCTCGCTCGCCATCACCTCGATGAGCGCGTCGGGGAAGTCGCGCGGGTAGGCGTAGTGGAGCCGGAGCCAGCGCAGGCCGTCCACGCGGCAGAGCGCGGGGAGGAGCTCGTGCAGCCGGGGCCGGCCGGGCAGATCCTGCCCCCAGGCGGTGAGGTCCTGCGCCACGAGCGACAGCTCCACCGCACCGTCGGCCGCGAGCGCCTCCGCCTCGGCCACCAGGTCCGCCACCGGCCGCGAGCGCTGCGGGCCGCGCAGCGCCGGGATGATGCAGAAGGCGCAGGCGTTGTCGCACCCCTCGGCGATCTTGAGGTAGGCGGTGTGCGACGGGAGCGAGTTCACGCGCGGCGTCGAGGCGGCGTGGACGAAGTCGGGGTCGGGGACGATGACGCGCGAGGCCTGCGCGTCCGCCACGATGCGCGCGATGTCCTGGTACGCGCCGGTGCCGACGAAGTGGTCCACCTCGGGCAGCTCGGCGGCGAGCTCGGCGTGGTAGCGCTGGGTGAGGCAGCCCGCCACCACCAGCTTCTTGCAGCGCCCGGCCGCCTTCTGGTCGGCCAGCTCCACGATGGCGGCGATGGACTCCTGCTTCGCGCTCTCGATGAAGCCGCAGGTGTTGACGACGATGACGTCGGCGCGCTCCGGCTCCTGCACCAGCCGGTAGCCGGCGTCGGCCAGGGTGCCGAGCATGACCTCGCTGTCCACCCTGTTCTTCGGGCAGCCGAGGGTGTGCATGTAGACGTGGGTCGGCACGGGGCGCCCGATCTAACAGGCCGCGCCGCCTTTTCCAATCCGGCGGCCGAAAAACGGCGGGCGGCCGCCCACCCCTCGGAGGAGGTGGCGCGGCCGCCGCGCGTGCGACGCCTTGCGGCTAGAAGCCGCCGGCCGGGGCCGTGGCCGGGAGCGCCACGACCTGGGCGCGGCTCGCGGCCAGCACGTCGAAGGCGAAGTCCGGGTTGTGGAGGCCCTTCGACTTGTCGTTCGTGAGCAGCACCGAGTTCCAGCACGCCTTGGCGATGACGCCGCCCTTCGCGACCAGCGGCGTCGCGATGGTGTACTCCGCGTCGGCGGTGACGGCGCCGTCGCTGGCCACCGTGCCCGGGGTGACGGCGATGGGCGCCGGCGGGGCGCTCACGTCGATGTCGCCCGTCTTGATCCACAGCTCGGTCGTCGTCAGGCCGGCGTGGAACGGATCGGGGATCGGGGTCGCGAACCCGAACACGAACAGCGTGTAGGGGTGGTACGACCGCACCTGCTTCACGCTGACCGGCTTCTGGTCGAGCGTGACCGCCTTCGGGTGGGTCTCGGCCTGGGCGTCGCCGAGGCCGGCCGGATCCTGCGCCACGACGTTGTAGACGGCCGGCAGGGCGCCGGTGATCTTGTCACCCATCGCCTTCCAGAGCGCGGCGAGCGACGCGTCGAAGGCCTCCTCGAGCCCTTCGGCGGAGGCCGCTGCGCCGTGGCAGGCCTGGCAGGCGCGGGTGGCGTCGATGGCGAAGGTGTGGTTCGTGTTGGAGGGCGTGGTGCCGTCCTTCACCGCGCTCTTCACCTTCATGTGGCAGCCGACGCAGGTGTCGGCCACGGCCAGGTGCGCCGACGGCTGCGACGGGTTCACGAAGAACGCGTTCACGCCCACGAAGACGTCGGTCTGGGAGCTCTCGTGCGCGCCCATGCCGTTCGGGCTGGCGGGGAGCTTCTTGCGGCCGTTGTGGCAGACCATGCAGCTCGCGCCGGTGCCCATCCCCTCCACCGTGTAGCCGTCGAGGAGCGCCAGCGGCGCCTCGCCCTCGAGGCGCAGGGTGGTCGTGTGCGGGTCGTGGCAGGCCTGGCAGGTGATGGGCTGGACGTCGCCCTTGCCCCACAGGGTCGCGGTGCCGTTCTCGTCGGCGGGCGGCACGTAGCTCGTGCCGAACCCATTGTCCGCCCAGAGCTTGTGGCCCTGGCCGGCGTGGCAGCGCGAGCAGCTCGCCTCGACGCCGACGTCCATGGCGCCGAACTCACCATTGGTGAGGGTGGCGTGGCCGGACTTCCGCCACAACGCCACGCGGTCGTGGTTCGTGGGGCGATCGTGGCACGCCGCGCAGCTGTCCACGCCGAAGAAGCCCTTGGCGGCCGTCACGTTGATCGGGTTCTGGGCGTGCTCGCCCATCGGGCCGTGGCAGGCCTCGCACTGCATGCCGACGAGGCCCTTCAGCTCGGAGGGGATGGCGTTCCAGAGCGCGAAGACCGGCGCCGGCGTCGAGGCCGTGCCGCCGAACGCCGCCTCCAGCTGCGCCGCCGTCGGGAACTTCCAGCCGGTGGCGAGCGCGACGTCGTCGAACCCGCCGTTCGCGCCGCCGCCGTAGCCGGTGGTGTGGCACGCGACGCAGTTGGCGCCGTAGTGGGTACCCTCGGCGCCGGTCATGCCGAACTCGAAGGTGGTCATCCGCCCGGGCTGGCTCCACGAGACGACCTTGCCCTCGTTGGCGGTGGGCGCGGGGACCGGGAGCAGCGTCACGGGGTCGAGGTTCCAGACCAGCGCGTCGCCCTCGTAGTGCATGAACTTGAAGAAGTGGTTGCCGTGGGCGGAGTTCTTCCACTCCTTCGCCTTGGGCGGCTGGAAGTACGGGACGTGGCAGTTCGAGCAGCCGTGCCGGGCGCCGTCGTCGGCGATCTTGCCCAGGCCCACGAAGCCGTTCACGGTCACCGCCAGCTGGGTCGCGCCGTTCGTCAGGACGTACTGACCGTCGACGTCGGGGACGAAGACCGGGTTGCGGACGCCGCCCAGGTCGAGCGCGGCGGCGGAGCCGGCCGGGCGCGACGCGAGCTGCCAGGCGTAGTGCGCGGCGAGCGCGTCGTTGGCGACGAGCGGCAGCCCGCGCGGCGCCGTCTCGGCGAGGCCCGGCGTGAAGGGCAGGGTGCCGACGGTGGCGGTGGCGGTCTGCGAGAACGTGCCGTCGGTGGCGGTGACCGAGACCGTGTAGCTCATCTTCGCGGCCTGCCCCGGCGAGATGGCGACGAAGCTCGGGCGCGGCGGCAGGTCGAGGGGCGGGTTGTTGACGACGCCGCTGGCGATGATCTCGGCGAGGAGCGCGGTGGTGAAGCTGGCCTGCGCGCCGTCGGGGCTCACGGCGAGCGCGGGCGCGGCGCCCTTCTTGAAGGGGCCGGCGGTGAGCTTCCAGGCGTAGGAGACGGGGCCGGTCGCGCCAGTGGTGGAGGCGCCCAGCGCCACGAGCTTCCCGAGCCCGGCCCAGCTCGTCGCGCCGGTGAGGGTGAGCGCGAGCGGCGAGTAGGGCAGCGCTTTCTCGAGGCAGACCTTCCCGCCGGCGATGACCGAGATGTTCGAGAACGAGGTGGCCGCGATGCCCGGGTTCTTGGTGAAGGTGACCGTGTAGACGCCGACCGGGACCGTGGCCCCGAAGTTGCCGTCCGCGTCGGTGGTGGCGGTCACGCCGGGATCGGGATCGAACGACACCGTCACCCCGGCGACCGGGACGCCCGCCTTGCTGGCGGAGGCCGAGGTGACCGTCCCAATGACCATGCCGGTGCTGATCCCGGGGAGACCGTCCTTGCCGTCCTTGCCGGCGGGCCCCTGGCTGCCTGCCGGTCCGGGCGTGCCGGCTGCGTCCTGGGTGGCCACGCCGTCCTGCCCGCCCGTCCCCGAGCTCTCTCCCTTTGCTCCCTGACAGCCGGTCGCCGCCAGGGCGAGCGTCGCCAGGGCCGCGATCCACTTCGAGCCGTTCATGCTTCCCCCCTGATCGCCTCGCGCGAAGGCGCGAGTGCGCGTAGGTGGTCGCATGTACGCCGCGCCAGGGGAGCGGGCGAGCGCCTCGTTGCCGCGCGGCAGAGAGCTTCACCCGAGGTGGAGGGAGCCGCCGCGGGGCTGCGACCGCGAGTCCTAGCCCGAGGGTGGAGACGGCAAAGGGTCCCGGCTCCCAGGCCCGCAGGACGGCGGCCGGGCGCCCGCACGGCGTCTGGCTGGGCGATCGCGCGGTGGGCCGCAGGCTGGCCTCCCGCCCGGCAGGGCGGCTGCTCGGCCGCTCGTCCAGGGGACTCCCTCGGGGCGCGGCGACCGCGCGGGTACGCTCGACGGCCGCTCGCGCTTCGATGGGTGGGGCCCCGGAAGAGCGCCCGATCACCGCACGCGCTCGGCCGTCTCCGCGGCCGTGCCGCCGCCGGCGCGAGGCCCCGTCGCGAGCGGCGCCGCGACGACGATCGCGACCCAGGTCCACAGCGAGAGCCAGACGGCGAGGATGAGCGCGCCGCCGAAGAGGTGACGCGCGAGCGGCGCCGCGCCTCGCGCCGCGAGCCGCGCGAGCGCGGGCAGTTCGGGCGCGGAGACGCGGATCCGGCTGCGGGAGAGGCCCGTGGCCGCCACTCGCCGCCGCGGCGGGCCCGCGAATACGTCACCCGCAGTGAGGACGCGATCCGCCGGATCCCCCTCCACCGTCACCAGCACCGTCCCGTCGAGCACCTCCACCCTGGGCGAGCCGCGGCTCACCGCGCTCCAGGACCGCGACGTGTCGAGCGCCACCACTTCCAGCTCCGCCGCCATACGCGCCTCCTAACCACCGATATTGCTACAAACCGGCATGTAGCATTTAGATGGTTATGATCTAAGGCGTGGCGTATGAACCTGTCAAGTGGCAGTATAGGGGTTAGATGGAAGCGATGAAGCAGCGCGTGTTCGACCGCTCGGGAGGCCACCTGGCGATCGATTTCGTCAATACGGTCGGTGGGATGCGACCGCACCGGCCACGAGAATACCTGGTCGGGTACGCAGACCTCCTCGCCTTCGCGGTCCAGACGGGCAGCCTGGCGGAAGGGCAAGCGGAGCGAATCGCCGAGCTGGCGCGCGAGCGCCCGGCCGAGGCGGAGGCGGCGCTGGCCGAAGCGCGCGAGCTCCGCGAGGCGCTCCACCGGGTGTTCGAGGCGCGGGTGGCAGGGCAGCGGCCCGCCCCCGCCGACCTGGCGCTCTTGAACGCGGCGCTGGCGCGCGCGCTCTCGCACCGGCGCCTGGCGGAGGGGGAGGGCTGCTGCGCGCTCGGCTGGGACGGCGCGCTCGCGCTCGACGCGCCCTGGTGGCCGATCGTCGCCGCGGCCGCCGACCTCCTCGCCTCCGCCGGCGAGCTGTCGCGCGTCCGCGTCTGCGGGATGTCCGAGGAGGGCGAGTGCGGCTGGCTCTTCCTCGACCGCACCAAGGCGCGCACCCGCCGCTGGTGCTCGATGCAGGACTGCGGCAACCGCGCCAAGGCGCGCCGCCACTACGCCAAGGTGAAGGGGTCCGGCGCGGGGTGAACACCGTCCAGGCGGGGCGGTCATGTTCCTCGAGCACCGCATGCGGACCTTCCAGGGCGCGTTCCACAACAGCCCGGACCACGCGCTCTGGTACGGCTGGAGCGAGCTGGTGCGCGATCTCACCGAGATCAAGACCGCCGCCGCCGAGCTGCCCGAGCGGGCGGGCAAGCCCGAGAAGGAGGCGCCGAAGCGGTGAGGCGGAGGCCGGGGGGGCCGACCCGGTCGCCCCCGCCCGCCCGGAGCGGCTCGTCCTCGTCGGCGGCCTCGCCTTCGGGGGCGTGCCACACGCGCGCCGGCAGGAGCTGCACGATGGCGGGCAGGAGCACCACGGCGGCGGCGAGCGTGGCGAGCTCGCCGATCATCGCGTACCAGCCGAAGGAGCGCAGCGCCGGGCTGAACGAGACCACCAGCGTGGCGTAGCTCACGACGGTGGACCACGAGCAGATCACCATCGCCGGGACCACCTCGACCAGGGCGGGGACCACGTTCCGGCGCATCCGCAGCCTCGCGTAGACGTTGGCGCAGTAGTCGACCGCGATCCCGAAGGTGATGGGGTAGGCCGCGATGTTGAAGAAGTTGATCCGGAGGCCGGCGGCGGCGGTGAACCCCAGCATCAGGATCGCGCCCGAGGTGAAGGAGGCGACGAGGAGGGCGCCCTGCCGGAGGCTCCGGTAGAAGGCGAAGACGAGCGCGCAGACGCACGCGTAGGAGAGGGCGGTGGTCCGCGCCCCCTGGCGCTCGACGTCGTCGAGCAGGTCGGCCGCCACGACGTCGACCCCCGCCGCGTCGTAGCGCGCGCCGCCTACCGGCACGCCGCGCACCGCGGCGGCGAACCGGCGCAGGTTCGGCACCAGCTCCAGCCGCGCCTCGCCGCGGGCGCGCACGAAGGCGATGCGGCCCACGGTGCCGTCGCGCTCGCGGAAGGCGTCGAGCAGCGCGGGCGGCGCGTCCGCCTCGGAGATCGCGCGCTGCGCCCGGAGGTCGTCGCGGAGCTCGCGGGCGCGCGCGGCCTGCGCCGCCGGGAGGCGCTCCAGCACGCGGTCGGTGAGGCGAGCCCCCAGGTCGCGGACCAGCTCCAGCTTCTCCGCCTGCCGGAGCGGCACCACGCTCGCGAGGGTCTCGCACCCTTCGACGAGCGCGCGCAGGCGCGGCTGCGCGCGCTGCCGCTCCTCGAGCGCGGCGCAGTAGGCGTCGGCGCCCTCGCGCGAGGGGAGGAGCGCCACCGCCCCGGCGATCGATCGTCCAAGGCTGCCCTGCGCCCGCGCCTGGACGCGCCGCACCTCGGCGCTCCCCGTCTCGTCGTTTCGGAGGTTGTCGAGGTTCTGCTCCAGCGCGACCGGCAGCCGCCACACGTAGACCCCGGCGGCCGCCGCGGTCAGGACGGCGAACGCTCCCACCACCAGCCGCGGGTGCCGCAAGAGCCGGTCGAGCGCGGCCACCGCGCGCCGGGGCGGCGGCGGGCGCGGGCGGACGCGGCGCGGGCGGAGGCGATCCAGCAGCACCAGGAGGGCCGGGAGCAGCGCGAACGTCGCCAGCCAGCAGACGACCATCCCGATCCCGCCGATGAAGCCGAAGTGGCGGAAGCCTCGGTTGGTGGCGATCATGAGCGTGCCGTACGCGACGCTCGTGCCCACCGCGGCGAGGAGCGTGCCGCTCGCCGTCACCCGCGCCGCGTCGTGGCAGGCGCGCGCGAGCGGTACGCCGCGTCGGCGGAGCTGCTTCAGCCGCCCGAGGTAGATGATCCCGTAGTTGATCCCGTTCCCGGCCACGATCGTGCCGAGGAACGCGGTCTGGGTGTTGAGGTAGCCGATCCCGGCCCAGGCGACCCCGAAGGTGACCGCCACCGCCGGGAGGAGCGTCGCCCCGAGCGCGAGGACGAGCCGGAGCTCGCCGAAGAAGAAGGTCATCGACAGGAGCAGGATCGCGAGGACGGCGGCGAACGACAGCGCCGCGTCGCGCACCAGCGCCCCGTACTCGGCGAGCAGGATGGGGTACGAGCCGCCGAACGAGACGCGTAGGTGCCGCGCCTCGAGCTCGGGCCGGAGCGCCTCGACGGCCTGCTGCATCCGGGCGAGCGCGACGCGCACCTCGGAGATGGCCAGGCTCGTCCCGGCGGTGCGGACGACCAGGGTGAGCGAGCGGCGGTCCGGGTGGACCAGGAAGCCGCCGGCGTAGCGGGCGAACCGCTGCTCGACCTCCGCGCGCGGGCTGGGGCGCGCCGGGTCGAGCAGGCGCTGGAGGTCCGGGGCTCGACCGAGCTCGAGCGCTCCGGCCTCGCCGTCCGCCGCCGGGGCGCCCTCGTCGAGCAGGGTGAGGGTCGGGTTGAGCCGCGCCTTCTGCTCCCCGAGGACCTTCACCAGCGCGTCGCGGGCCCCGCGGAGGTCCTCCGCCGGAAGGAACAGCGGCCAGTGATCCGCGTACCAGCGCTTCACCGGGTCCTGGTTCCACTCGACCGACCGGACGACGTCCGGCCCGAGCGCGGCGAACGCCGCCGCCAGCCGCGGGGCGAGCTCCTCGGCGCCCGGCAGCTCCTGCGGACCGCCCTCGGCCTCGACCAGCACGAGCACGGTGCCGTCCCCGCCCACCCGCCGCGCCAGCTCGCGCGCGCTCCGGACGCTCGGTACGTCCTCCGGGAGAAGCTCCTCGAAGCTGGTCCGGAGCTCGAGCCGCGAGCCGAGCCAGGCGCCGGCCAGCCCGAGGAGCGCGCCGAGGACGAGGAGGCTGCGCCAGCGACGCAGCGACAGCTCCGTCAGCCAGCCCACGAAGCGGAGGAGGCGCATCTCAGCTCCACGCTGCGGCAGAGCCCGGGGGGCGGGCCTGCGGCGGAACGCCTCGCCCGACCCGGGACGGCGGTGCGCGCCAGGTGCCGGGCGGTCGCTGTTTCCTGTGCCGCGGTGGCCCGCCGCGTGGCACGCTGGGACGTCCAGTCACCTGGGTCGGGGGAATACGAACATGACCACCAGCGACGAAGCCCGCCGCGCTCCAGCGCAGGCGTTCGCCGGGCGACTCCCGCGCGGAGGTGGCGCCCTGATCGCCGGGCTCATCCTGGCCGCAGGGTGCGGAGGCGGCGCGACCGAGGGTGCGACCCAGGGCGCGACCTACGGCATCTCGGGGGCGATCTCCGGCGCGGGGTCGCACGCCGTCGCGGTGACGCTGTCCAGTGCGGCGCTCGGCAATCGGGTGGTGAGGACGGACTCCTCCGGGAGGTACGCGTTCGCCGGCATCCCGGCCGGGACCTACACGGTGACGCCGGCGCTCCAGGGGTTCTCGATGGAGCCGGCCAGCGCGGTCGCGACGGTGGACCGCGCGGACGTGACCGGCGTGAGCTTCACCTGCCGTCCGCTGCTCGAGGTGTGGGGGAGAGATCTGGGAGCGGAGTACCAGAACCTGGACGTCGCCGAGGACGGCGTCGGGGTCAACGACGCGACGGTCACGGTGAACGGCGAGGTCATGACCCACCCCGCCGGCTTCTACCAGGACGGGTACTACGGCGGGCAGCTGACGAATGCCCTCGGCGCGGGAGCGACCATCGTCCTCGAGGTCACGCGCGGCGGCCGGACGGTCACCGCCACCGGCTCGGTCCCGGAGGCGCCGATCCTGACCGCGCCCGCGAACGGGGCCGCCTTCGCTCCGGGCGACGCCGTCTCGGTGGCCTGGACCAGCGCGACGCAGCCGGACCGGTTCACCGTCAGCGCGACGTGGTCTTGCGGCCCGGGCTGTGGCACGGGCGCCTCGTTCGACGTCGGCGGCGCCCAGCGAGCGTTCACCATCCCGGCGAGCGGGATCCCCACCGGCCTGCCGATCACGCTCCGGGTCTTCGCCTACAACGGCGGGACGTTCAGCGGCGATTACCTGCCGCACGGCGGCTATCCGGGGATGAACATCCGCGCCGAGTGGGGACAGGTCGTCGTCCAGCGGTAGCCATCCCCGGCGCGCCTCGTCGCCTCCAAGGCGCGCCCCATCGCCAGGCGCCGGCCAGGGGCCAGGTGGCACGTGAAGGGAGGGCGGTGAGCCGCTCCCCGGTTGGCGCCCCCGTGTTACCCTCGGGCGATGATCCGCGTCATCGGTCGCATCGACCGGGCCGAGCAGGCGCAGCGGGCGCTCGCAGAGGCGGGGCTCGAGGCGCGGGCGGCGACCGGTGCTCCGATGTCGATCGCGGTGAGCCAGGCGGACGGCACGGACGCCGAGGTCCTCGCCTCGGAGCGGCCGGATTGGCACGGCTGCCACCGCCTCAAGTGGCAGGAGATCCGGCGGCCGGTCGTCATGTGCGCCGCGGCGAAGTTCTCCCGCCGCGTGGAAGGGTGCGTGGGCGTCCTCGCCGGGCCGGACGCTTGGGCCCCGTGGCCGCCCACGGGGGACGCCCTCCGGGCAGCGCTCGCTCAGGCGCGTGAAGTCGCCGCGCGGCGCACGCCGCTCGACAAGCGGCCGGCGTTCGTCGGGATGGCCCTGGGGATCGCAGCGCACGTCAGCCTCCTCCTCGCTGGCGCGATGGTCTTCTTTCCCCGCAGCGTCGCTCCTCTCCTCGGCGCCGCTCACCACGTCCAGCCAATTTTCGACACGCTCCTCACGCTCTACCCGACGTTCGCGCTCGCGGGGATCGCCCTCCTGCAGCGGGTTTCGCGGCGATGGACGTGGCTCGACCTCACGCTGCTCTCGCTCTGTTTCGCCAACACGGCGGCGGCGGCGCTGCCGCTCCTTCGGTGAAGCGGGCGCTCGATGTGTCCTGTGTCGCGGTGGCCCCGCCGCGTGGCACGGTGGAGCGACATCAGTGTGTTGGGCGGGGAAGACGGGCATGACCGCGAGCTACGAAATCCGCCGCGCCCCCCGGCAGCGCCGCCCCTGCCCGGCGGGGGCGGCGGGAGCCCCGACTCCGGGTGCCCGCCGCCGCGGCCGGCGCCGCTCGGCTTACAGCGGGTGGTTCGTGGTGTTGGACGGGTGGCAGGAGTCGCACCGCATCCCGGACGCCACCGACTCGTTGAGCCGGGTGGAGGTGTGGCAGCCGACGCAGCCGGCGGAGGTGGAGTCGAGCGGGACGGCAGCGGTGTAGGCGCTGGTCGCGAGGTAGCCGGTCAGCAGCTCCACCGCCTTCCCGGCGACGTCGGCGGTGAGCCGGCCGCAGCGTGCCGACAGGTCGGGGCTCGAGGCGGCGACGCCGTTGTGCTGGCACCACTGCGTGCGCGAGGCGTGGCAGAGGTGGCTGTGCGGGACGATCTGCAGCTTGGCGATGTTGGCGGCCGAGAAGTCGAGCGTCGCCTTCTCGCTGGCGTTGATCGCCGCCGGGACGTACGACGGGAACGCCGTTCCCTCGTACCACCGGATGAGGTCGGTCATCATCGCGGCCCGCGCCTTCGAATCCGCGACGATGGAGTTGATGGCCACCAGCGCGCCGTTGATGGCCCCGCAGATGCTGCCGTACCCGGCGATCCCGCCCCCCTGGTACATGCAGGCGTCCAGCGGCAGGAGGTTGAACGGGGCGCCCACCGTCTGGGCCAGGTGCTGCATGATCGACTTGTACGCGCCGTGGCCGCACCCGCCGGCCCAGTAGAGCTGGTAGGCGCTCTCCTGGATCGCCTGCTTGTCGAGCGCGTAGCCCGCCGGGATGAACTTCCGGTACGGGAAGTCGGAGACCTGAGGGCTCGTCGTCTCGGCCGTCGCCCGGGAGCTGCCGCCGCACGCGCCGAGGAACGCCGTGGCCGTGACCGCGCCGCCGAGCGCCATGCCGGCGTGGGTGATCAATTCCCGCCTCGAGATGCTCTTCATGCGCTGCCCTCCTCGCTGCCGCCCTGCCTGGCGCGGTCCCACCACCCGCGCGCGGTAGGGCGTTCCGTTGACCGCCACGGTACGCGCGGCGGGCTACCGCGATGGGTCCAGGATGGGGTTCGGGGCGCGGGCCATTGTCGCGCGCGACGGAGCGCGTGACCGTGAGTCGCACCCGGTCAAGCCAGCGGAGGGGTCTCGCGGCGGTCGCCCGCCGCGGCCGCTTCACCGCGCGATCGACGGCTCTGCCGCAGGCCGCGCCAGCCCGGGCGCGGCGAGCGGGAGCTCCGGGGCTGCGCCGCGGGGTGCGGCGGCCAGGCTCTCCGCGCGGCCGGGGCGGAGGAGCGCGTTCCGGATGCGCTCGAGCTCGGCCACGACCTTGCGCGAGTAGTCGCGGATCCTCGGCGGGATGTCCCCTTCCGCGAGCAGCCGCTGGATGCGCCCCGGGCCCGCGTTGTACGCCATGAGGGCGAGGTCGGTGGCGCCGAACGTGTCGAGCAGCTGCCGGAAGTAGCGGACCCCGGCCTGGACGTTCGTGTGCGGATCGAGCGCGTCGGCGCGCCGCGCCTGGGGTCGGTGGAGCTGCTCGCGCAGGGTGGGGACGCGCACCTGCATCAGCCCGAGCGCGCCCGCCCGCGACCGCGCGCGGGGGTTGAACGACGACTCGACGTGGATGAGCGCGACGACGAGCAGCGGATCGACGCCGGCGCGGCTCGACTCCGCGAGGACCGTGGCGGCGACCTTGCGGCGGGTGGTGGGCGCGGCGCCGGGCATGCGCTGCGCCACCTGGGCTCGAACGTGCGCCTCGACGTGTTCCGGCGGGATCTGCGGCTCGGCGGCCGGCGGCTGCGCCTCGACCGCCGGCGGGGCGGGCGGCTCGATCGCGGGGACCGCCGCCGCCTGCGGCGGAGAGACCTCGGCTGCCGCCGCGAGGTCCTCGCGCAACGCCGCCTTCCGCGCGCCCGCGCACCCCGCCGCCGACGCGGCGAGGAGCGCGGCCAGCGCGAGGCGCGCGAGCCGAGAACGGGACCGGGAACGCGCCGCGGCCGGACCCATCATCGGCGGCCGCGGACGGCGCGGTTCATCGGGTGGCACGTCGATCCCATCGGCGCTCCTCGCGGTGAGGGGCGATGATGGCAGGACCGGCCTGTCCGCGGCTAGACGCGCGGGTGGGCGGAGGTCGGCGTGCCCGATCGGGACGCGCCGGGCATCCGAGAGCGCCGGAGGCGCGGAGACCGGGGGCGGACGCGTCGCGAGGTCAATCCCTGAAGTTCTGGAACGCGATCGGGATGCCGAGCCCCGCGCCGCGGACGAGCTGCATCACCGCCTGCAGATCGTCCCGCTTCTTGCCGGTGATGCGCACCGCCTCGCCCTGGATGGCCGCCTGCACCTTCAGGCCGGACTCCTTCACCCGCAGGACGATCTTCTTCGCGTCCTCCTGCTTGATGCCCTTCTTGAGCTTCAAGAGCTGCCGCACGTGCCCGCCCGCCGCCGGCTCGAGCTTCTGCGGGTCGAGCCCCTCGAGCGGCACCCCGCGCTTGGCGAGCTTCTCGAGGAGCACGCCGTAGGCGGCCTCGGCGCGCCCCTCGCTGTTCGCCTTCAGGAGGATCGACCCGTCCTGCTGCCGCTCGAGGTCGGTGGCGGTCCCCTTGAAGTCGAAGCGCTGCGCGAGCTCCTTGCGTGCCTGGTTGAAGCCGTTCTCGACCTCCATGAGGTCGAGCTCGGAGACGATGTCGAAGCTGGGCATGTCCCTCTCCTCTCACAACTCGAGCACGATGGGCAGCACCTCGGGCTTGCGGCCGCCCTCGCGCCGGAACCAGCGCCGCACCGCCAGGCGCAGCGCCTCCTCGAGCGCGGCGCGATCCTGCCGAACGGCGGGCGGCAGCTCCTCCAGCGCGCGCAGCACCTCGCCGCGCAGCGCGGTGCCCCCGCTCGACAGCCCGGCCACGCCGCGGGCCAGGATCTCGGGGCCGCGCACCACCGCCCGGCTCGCCCGGTCCACGCACACCACCACCGCGCACAGCCCCGCCTCGGCGAGCTGGCGCCGGTCGCCGATGACCGCCTCCTCGACGGCGGCGCCGAGGGCGTCCCGGTCGGCGTAGACGCGGCCCACCGGCGCGCGCTCGTCGAGCACCCGCGCCCCGCCGTCGGAGAGCTCCAGCACCTCGCCGTCGACGAGCAGGTGCCGGTGCTGGACCCCCTCGGCCGAGGCGTGCTGGGCGTGGCGGGCGAGGTGCCGAAACTCGCCGTGGATGGGGACGAAGCGCTCGGGCCGGGTGAGCTGCATGAGCCGCCGCTGCTCGCCCTCCTGGGCGTGGCCGGAGACGTGGAGCGGCCGCACCTCCTCGTAGGCCACCTCGGCGCCGAGCCGGGCGAGCGCGTTCATCACCTCGCCGATCGCGATCTCGTTCCCCGGGATGTAGCGCGACGAGAGCACGACCAGGTCGCCCGGCTGCACCTCGAGGCTCGGGTGCTCCCCGCGCGACAGGCGCGCCAGCGCGCTGCGCGGCTCGCCCTGGGTGCCGGTGGTGAGGACGCACAGCTCGCGCGGCGGGAGCTCGCGCGCCTCCTCCAGCGAGCAGAGCTGCCACCCGGCGAGCTTCAGGTAGCCGAGCTCGCTCGCGAGCCGGACGTTCTGCTCCATCGAGCGGCCGAGCAGCGCCAGCCGCCGCCCGAGCCCCCGCGCCGCGTCGGCCACCTGCTGGATGCGGTGGATGTTGGAGGCGAAGCAGGCCACGAAGATGCGCCCGCGCGAGCGCTCGAAGGCGTGGTCGAGGGCGGCGCCCACCTCGGACTCGGAGAGCGAGCTCCCCGGCCGCTCGGAGTTGGTCGAGTCGGAGAGGAGCAGCCGCACCCCCTCGCGCCCGAGCGCCTCGACCCGCGCCAGGTCGAAGCCTCGGCCGCCGACCGGCGCCTCGTCGATCTTGAAGTCGCCGGTGTGGAAGAGCAGCCCCTGCGGCGTCCGCAGCGCGAGCGCGCAGGCGTCCGGGATGGAGTGCGTCACCGCCACGAACTCGGCCGAGAGCGGCGCGCCGTCGCCGGCGCCGCGCACCTCGCCCGGCCGGACCTCGCGCAGGTCGGCCTGGACGCCCGCCTCGCGCAGCCGGCCCTCCAGGAGCGCCCGCGCGAAGCGCGGCACGTGGACCGGCGCCTTCACCGCCGCGAGGAGCTGGGGCAGCGCGCCGATGTGGTCCTCGTGCCCGTGGGTGACGTAGATCGCGCCCACCTGCTCCTTCCGCGCGACCAGCCAGGACAGATCGGGGACGATGACGTCGACGCCGATCGCCTCGTTCGGGAACATGACCCCGCAGTCGACGACGGCGATCCGCCCGTCGCACTCGACCGCGAGGCAGTTCATGCCGATCTCCCCGAGCCCTCCCAGGGCGACGATGCGGACGGACGGTGCCACGATCGGTCGAGTATCTCCCAGCCCGTTCGCCGGGCCTGGGTTAAAAGGTGGAGACCTGGTTCTAGGGCGGGGGCGCCTCCCCCGCCGCCGCGATCCGACGCCCCCTCCGTGCCCGACCCCATCCTCGACAGCCTCAACGACGCCCAGCGCGAGGCGGTGCTGCACGGCGAGGGGCCGCTGCTCGTCCTGGCCGGGGCCGGCTCGGGCAAGACGCGCGTCATCGTCCACCGGGTGGCGCAGCTCGTCCTCCGCCAGGGCGTCATGCCGTGGCACGTGCTGTGCGTGACCTTCACCAACAAGGCCGCGGGCGAGATGCGGGAGCGGCTCGAGTCCCTGCTCGGACCGTCCGCCGGCCAGCTCTGGGTCTCCACCTTCCACGCCTTCGGCGCGCGCTTCCTGCGGCGTGAGGCGGCCGCCGCCGGGCTCGACCCCTCCTTCCCCATCTACGACACCGACGATCAGCTCCGGCTGGTGAAGCAGCTCATGGGCGAGCTGAAGCTGCCCGAGGGCGAGCCGGTGACGGCCCGCGACGTCCTCTCCTGCCTCGACCGCTGGAAGAACGACGCGCTCCGCCCGGGCGAGGTGCGGGTGGGCGACCTCGACGTGGAGCGCCAGGCCGCGCGGACCGTCTACGCGCGCTACGAGCAGGCGCTGAAGCGCGCCGGCGCGGCCGACTTCGGCGACCTCCTCATGCGCCCGCTCCACCTCCTGGAGGAGGACGCGGGAGTGCGGGCGCGCTGGGCGGGGCGCTTCCGCCACGTGCTCGTCGACGAGTTCCAGGACACGAACCACGCCCAGGTCCGGCTGGTGCGGCTCCTGCTCGGCCCGAAGCGCAACGTGTGCGTGGTGGGCGACGACGACCAGGCCATCTACCGCTGGCGCGGCGCCGACGTGTCGAACATCCTCGACTTCGACCGCGAGTACGAGGGGGCGCGGGTGGTGAAGCTGGAGCAGAACTACCGCTCCACCCGCCCCATCCTCGACGCCGCGCACGCGGTCATCGCCAAGGCGCACCGGCGCCGCGACAAGAAGCTGTGGACGGCCCAGGAGGGCGGCGCGCCGCTGGCGCTCGTCGTGGGGCAGGACGAGCACGACGAGGCGGAGCGCATCGCGCGGGCGGTCGAGGTGGCGCACGCGCAGGGCGCGGCCTGGGACGCGGTGGCGGTGCTCTACCGCACGAACGCCCAGTCGCGGCCGGTCGAGGCGGCGCTGCGGGCGCGGCGCATCCCCTACGTGGTCGTGCGCGGGACGAGCTTCTACGAGCGGGCGGAGGTGAAGGACGCCGCCGCCTACCTCCGCCTGGCGCTCACGCCCCGCTCCGACCTCGACCTCCTGCGCGTCGTGAACCGCCCCGCCCGCGGGGTGGGCGAGAGGTCGGTGGAGCGGCTCGCCGCCTTCGCGCAGGATCGGGGGCAGGCGCTCTTCGACGCGCTGGCCGAGGTGGACGGGATCCCGGAGCTCACGCCGCGGGCCCGCAAGGCGCTGGGCGAGTTCCGCGCGCTGGTGGCGGGGCTGCACGAGCGCGTCGGGGAGCTCGACGCCGGGCTGGCGGTGCAGGAGGTGCTGACCCGCAGCGCGATGATCGACCGGCTCAAGGAGGAGGGCACCGACGAGGCGGTCGAGCGCGCCGAGAACCTCATGGAGCTCCTCGCCGCCGCGCGCGAGTTCGACGAGGCGCAGGCCGGGCGCCCCGAGGCGCGCGGCGCGGAGGACGCGGACGAGCCCACGCCCCCGCCGCTGGCGCGCTTCCTGGAGCAGATCGCGCTCCTCGGCGACGCCGACGCGCCCACGCCGGAGGGGCGGGTGGCGCTCATGACCCTCCACGCGGCCAAGGGGCTCGAGTTCGACGCGGTGGTGCTCACCGGCCTCGAGGAGGGGGTGCTCCCCTATCGCCGGCCCTGGCGCCGCCCCGAGTCGGCCGACGCCTCGCTCGCCGACGACGACGAGGAGCGGCGGCTCTGCTACGTCGGCATGACGCGCGCCCGGCGCCTGCTCACGCTCAGCCTGGCGCGGCGGCGCATGACCTACGGGGAGTCCGGGCCGACCTTCCACCAGCAGGAGCCGTCGCGCTTCCTGGGCGATCTGCCGCCCGAGCTGTTCGGGCTGCCTACCCTCGCCGCGCCGGCGCCCGCCCCGGTGCGCGCCGCGCCGCCGCGCATCCGCCGGCTGCCGGGCGCGCTCGAGGGCGAGCCGGTGATCGAGCTCGACGGCGAGGACGGGTTCAGCGCCCCCGCTCCGCCATCCGCGCCGCGGGCCGGGGAGCGGGGCCGGCTCGCGCCGCCCCGCGGCGAGCCGCACGTGGAGTACGACGCCGACGAGCAGCGCGGGCTCGCCCCCGGCGACCGCGTCGTGCACGCCTCGCTGGGCGAGGGGGTGGTGCGCGCCTGCGAGGGACCCGGGCCCGAGGCCAAGGTCACCGTCGCCTTCTACGACCGGGGCGAGAAGCGCGTCGTCGCCCGCTACCTGCGGAGGGCGTGAGGTGGGCGCGCCCCGCGGCGGTCGCGAGCCGGTCCGCGCCGGCGGGCTGCGGGTCACCGCGCTTGCCGCCGGCCCGGGGCAGGCGCGGGCGCTCGAGCTCGGCGACGAAGGCCCCGCGGTGGTGGTGCTGGCGAGCGCGCCCGGTGGCGCGGGAGCCTTCCGACCCCTGCTGGAGGCGCTCTCCGGCCGGTTCCGGGCGGTGGCGCTCGAGCTCGCCGCGCCCGACCCGGAGCGCGCCGAGGCGCGCGACGCGCAGCTCGTCGAGGTCGCCGCCGCGGCGCTGGAGGCGCTCGAGGTCGGGCGCGCCGCCGTCGTGGGGCAGGGGGCGAGCGGGCGGGTGGCGGTCGAGCTCGCGGTCGCCCGGCCTGGCCTGGTGGCCGGGCTCGTGCTGGCGGCGCCCGCGCCGCTGGCGCGGCTGCAGGACGTGCACGTGCCGGTGCTGCTCTACCGCCGGGGCCGCATCGTCGAGCACCCGGGCCTCTTCGCGCGCGCCCTCGCGGCGTTCGCCCTCCGGCTGCAGCCCCGGACCGCCTAGCGCGCCGGCGCCAGGGCGCCCTGGCCCAACGTCCGGGTGACCCCACCCGAGACCCGGGGAGGACCGGCACACCCGCCGCCGGGCCGCATACCATCGACGGCATGTCCCTCGACGCGCAGGTGACGGAGCTCCTCGCGCGCGGGCAGCGCGACGAGGCCGCCACGCGGGTGCTGGAGGCGCTCGGGCCGGAGGTGCTCGGCTACCTGCGCGCGGTCCTGCGCGACGAGGGCGAGGCCGGCGACGCGTTCTCGCACTTCGCCGAGTCGGTGTGGCGCGGCCTGCCGGGGTTCCGCGGCGACTCGACCGTGCGCACGTGGTGCTACGGCATCGCCTGGCGCTGCGCCGTGTCGCTCCGGCGCGAGCCGCGCCACCGCCGCGGCGAGCGCCTCGGCTCGACGCTCGCGTCGCAGCTCGCCGGGCGCATCTTCGCCACCACCGCGGTGGAGCGCGAACGGCAGGCGGTCGCGCTCGAGCGGCTGCGCGCGACCCTCGACCCCGAGGAGCAGACCCTGCTCACGCTCCGGCTCGACCGGCGGCTCTCCTGGTCCGAGGTGGCCGACGTGCTGGCGAGCGACGCGCCGGCGCGGCCCGACGAGGCGGCGCTGCGCAAGCGCTTCGAGCGCCTCAAGGCGAAGCTCGCCGACGCGGCGCGCGAGGAGGGCCTCGTGCCGTGACGGCGGCGCCGGGACCGGCGCCCGCGGGCGCGGCGGACGACGGCCGCACGCGCTGCCACGAGGGGGCGCTCTCCGCGCTGCTCCAGGAGCTCGCCCGCGCGCCGCCGGTCCAGGAGGAGGGCTGGGAGCGGCTCCTCGTGCCGGGGGCGGTGGTCGGCCGCTTCGAGCTCCTGCGCGAGGTGGGGCAGGGCGGCTTCGGGGTGGTCTTCGAGGCGGAGGACCGCGAGCTGCACCGGCGGGTCGCGTTCAAGGCGCTCCGGCCCGGCGCCGGCGCGCGGGCGCCCGCCTCGGCCTGGATGGCCGAGGAGGCCGAGGCGGTGGCGCGCCTCAACCACCCCGGCATCGTGACGCTCTACGACGCCGGCCGCTGCGAGGCGGGGCCCTACCTCGTGCTGGAGCTGCTCCGCGGCGAGACGCTGGCCGAGCGGCTCGCGCGCGGGCCGCTCGCCCCGGAGCGCGCGGTGGCGCTCGCGGCCGGGGTGGCGGCGGCGCTCGCTCACGCCCACGCGGCGCGGGTGGTCCACCGCGACCTCAAGCCCGGCAACGTCTTCGTGACCGAAGAGGGCGGGGTGAAGCTCCTCGACTTCGGGATCGCCCACGTCCTCGGGCGCGACCTCAAGTCCGCCGGCACGCCCGCCTTCATGGCGCCCGAGCAGCGCCGGGGCGGCCCGGAGGGGCCGGCGGTGGACGTGTACGCGGTGGGCGCGCTCCTCGCCGCCATGGTGGGCGGCGCGCCGCCCCGGGAACCCGGCGCGGCGCCGCGCCTGCCCGCCGGCACCCCGCGCCCGCTGGCGGAGGTGATCGCGCGGGCGCTCCAGCCGGACCCGGCGCTCCGACCGGCGGACGGGGCGGCGCTGCTCGTCGCCCTGGAGGAGGTCGCCGCGGCGCTGCCGGGCGGCGCCCGCCGCCGCGCCGTGCGGAGGAGGCTCGCGCTGGCGGCCGGGCTCGCCTGCGCCATCCTCTCCGGCGCAGTCGCCGGGCACCTGTGGCGCCGCTGGCACGCGCCGGTCGGACCGGTCCCGGTGGCCGTGGCGGACCTCGAGAACGCCACCGGCCAGCCCGCGCTGGACGGGCTGGCGGGGCTGCTCGCCACCTCGCTCGAGCAGTCCCGCGCGCTCGACGTCGTGACGCGGGCCCGGCTGGTCGAGCTCGCCCGCCAGCGCGGGCGCGAGGAGGCGCGCCTGCAGGGCGACCTGGCGCGCGAGGTGGCGCGCGCGGCGGGCGTGAGGGCGCTGCTCCTCGGCCGGCTCACCCGCGACGGCGCGGGCTACGCCCTGGCGCTCGAGGCGGTGGATCCGGCGGCGGAGCGGCGGCTGTTCGAGGTGCGCGAGGTCGCGCCCGGCGAGGCGCAGCTCTCCGCGCTGGTCGACCGCATCTCGGCGCGCGTGCGGCGCGAGCTCAACGAGCGCGCCGAGGACGTGCGCGCCTCGGAGGTGCGGGTCGCCCAGGCGCTCACCGGGAGCCTCGAGGCCTACCAGCGCTACTTCGAGGGCGAGCAGTGCTCGGAGCGGGTGGCGCGCGTCGGGCAGGCGAGCCTGGACGAGTGCGCCGAGCTCTACCGCCGGGCGCTGGAGGTCGATCCGACCTTCGCGCTCGCGCGCTACGCGCTGGCGGTCGCGCCGCCGGGCGGCCGGGAGCCGGGCGAGGAGGAGCGGGCCCAGATCGCGGAGGCCGTGAAGCACCTCGACCGCGTGCCGGAGAAGGAGCGGCTCCTCATCCGCGCCTGGGCCGCGCACCTCGACGGGCGGGACGAGGACGCCCTCGGCCTCTACCGCACCGCGGCGAGCCGCTTCCCGCGCGAGACCAAGGTGCTGCTGACCGCGGGGGAGTTCCTGCACGACCGCGGCGCCTTCTCGGAGGCGCTGCCGTGGCTCGACCGCGTGCTCGCCCTCGATCCCGCCCACGGCTGGGCCCTCGAGTACCTCGTCGACTCGCTCGGCCACCTGGGCCGGGGCGAGGAGCTGCGCCGGCGGATCGAGGTGCTCCAGGCGCTGCCGCGCCAGCCCGCGGTGCTGCACGCGCTCTCGGAGGCGCGCGGGTGGGCGGGAGACCGCGCGGGCGCGATCGCCGCCGCCCGGGACGAGCTGGAGGCCGGGGGCGGCGCGACCGCGGAGGAGGACCTGGTGAAGGCGCTCGTCTTCGACGATCGCCTGGAGGAGGCCGAGCGCGAGCTCCGGCGGCAGCTCGCCCTGGCCCCGAACGACCCCTGGGCGCGGCTCGACCTGGCGGCGGTGCTCGGCACCCAGGGCCGCCGGCGGGAGGGGCTGGAGCTCCTGCGCTCGCCGGGGTTCAGGGCGGATCCCGGCCACGCGCTCGGGCGCTCGTTGCGGGTGAGCTACCTGGCCGGCGGCGACCCCGCCGCGCTCGCGCGCGAGGCCGAGCACCTCGATCCCGCCGGCGAGAGCGCCAACCTCGCCTCCACCCTCGCCTACGGCCGGCTCCCGGCGCTCGCCGAGCGGCTGGCGAGCCGCCTCGATCCGTCCTCGCCGCCGGCGCGCATGTACGCCGCCGTGCGGCTGTGGCGGGCGGGGAGGCCCGAGGACGCGGCGCGCGAGCTCGCGGAGGCGGAGCCGCGCGATCGGTCGCCGAGCTACACGCTCCCCCCGGCCTTCCTCGCGGCCGAGGTGGCGCTCGACGCGGGCCGCGACCGCGAGGCCGTCGACGCGGTGCGGCGCTTCCACGCCGTCTACGACCCGGTGCGCCTGCTGCGGAGCTGGGCCTATCCGCGCAGCTTCCTCGTCCTGGCGCGCGCCAGCCTGCGCCTGGGCGACGAGGACGCGGCGCGCGGCGCGCTGGCGCGCCTCCTCGCGCTCTGGCGCCGCGCCGACGAGGGGGAGCCGCTGCTCGCCGAGGCGCGCGCGCTGCAGCGATCGCTCGGCCCTGAACGGGGCCGCCCTTGACGCTCGGTCGGCGCCGCCTCCAGCGTGCGGAGCTGGCGCGCCGGCGCGCCGGGCGAGGCGGCCGTCACATCCGCCGCGCCCGAGCCACTGACCGTCGTCCCAGGGAGGAGAGCGTCATGTCAGACGAGTCGAGCGGGTTCACGGCGGAGCCGCGGGGAGGGGACCCGAAGAGCACCAGCGCCGCCGGCGAGCGTACGGGCGAGTCGCCGTCCAAGGGCGGCCGCACCCCGCCCGCCCCGGGGGGCGCGCCCGGCAAGCCGTCGCCCGGCGCGACCAAGGCGGCGGGCGAGCGCGTGAGCGAGACCCCGCCGGCGGGCGATCCCCCGGTGACCGACGCGACCGGCGTGGTGGCCGACCACGTCCAGTCGAGCATCATCCCGCCGGGGACGCCGCCCTGGATCGCCGGAGCGCCGGGGCCGGCGGCGGTGCCGTTCGCGCTCGCCACGCCCCACCACTTCCCGGCCGCGCCCGGGCGGTGATCCTCGCGGTCACCCACGGGTCCGACGAGCACGCGCCGCCGCTGCTGGCGGCGCTCGCCGCCCGCGGGGAGCGCTGCGCCCGCTTCGACGCCGCCAGCTTCCCGAGGCGGGCGGCGCTGCGCATGAGGCAGGGCGCGGACGGCGCGGAGGCGGTGCTCCAGGTCGAGGGCGAGCCCCCGGTGACCGCGGCGGAGGTGCGGGCGGTCTGGTGGCGGCGGGTGCGGATGCCGGAGCTCCACCCGGAGATCTCCGACCCGGCGCACCGGCAGTTCGCCTGGGACGAGTGCGAGCACGCGCTGGGCGCCTTCTGGCTCGCGCTCGCCGGCGCGCGCTGGGTGAACCCGCTCGGCGCCGACCGCGATGCGCACCGCAAGCCGCACCAGCTCGCGACCGCGCGGGCGGCGGGGCTGGAGGTGCCGCGGACCCTCGTCACCAACGACCCGGACGCGGCGCGGGCGTTCGTGGAGGAGCTGGGCGGGCCGGGTCGGGTCCTCTACAAGCCGTTCACCGGGTCGGCGGAGCTGTGGCGCGAGGCGCGCCTGCTGCGCCCGGAGGAGCTCGCGCTCCTGCCGGCCCTCCGCTACGCGCCGGTCATCTTCCAGGAGTACGTGCCCGGGCTCGACCTGCGCGCGACCGTGGTCGGCGAGCGCGTCTTCACCTGCCGCATCGACGCGCGCGAGACCGCCTACCCGGTGGACTGGCGGCTCGACCCGGAGCGTGCGCGGTTCGAGGCGGTGGGGCTCCCGGCGGCGGTGGAGCGCCGGCTGCTCGCCCTCCACCGCACCCTGGGCCTGCGCTACGGCGCGGCCGACCTGCGGGAGACGCCGGACGGGAGGGCGGTCTTCCTGGAGGTGAACCCGGGCGGACAGTGGCTGTTCGTCGAGCGGCGGACCGGGCTCCAGCTGACGGACGCGCTGGCGGGCCTCCTCGCGGGCGGGTGATCGTCACGTCGCCGGGCGCCGCGCGTCCACCCGCCAGGCAGGCCGCGGGCCGCGAGCCGCCGCGAGGAGGGACCATGCACCTCGACCCCGAGCGCCGCGCGCGGCTCGACGCACCGCGGCGTCGCTGGGCGGGGGGGCTCCTCCTGCTCCTCGCGCTGGCCGTCGCCTTCGCGCTCGCCTTCGCGGTGGCCTCCGGCCACGCCTGAGCGGGCGCTCCGCGCGCGACCGCGCTCCAGCCTCCGTGACGATGAGTAGATGTCCACGGACCGTGTGACGGCGCAGGCTGCGCTGACAGTGTAAGGTCGCCGCCTTCACTCGCCGGCCGTCTCCACGGAGGTCACATGCGCCACCCCCGCCCCGGTCTCGCGCCGCTCGTCGCCGCCCTCGCGCTCGCCTGCGGAGGGGGCAGCAAGGCCCCGGCGCCCGGCGCCGCGCCGCTCGCGGCCGACGACGTGGCGACCGCGCGCGACGGCGCGCCGGTGACCATCGACGTCCTCGCGAACGACAGCGCGGCGGGCGGCAGGACGCTCACCGTGACCGCCGTCGGGGCGCCGGCGCGCGGGGCCGCCGCCCTCGCCGGCGGCCGGGTCGTCTACACGCCGGACGCGCCCGGCTTCATCGGCCAGGTCGCGTTCTGGTACACGGTGAGCGACGGGGCGCGCGCGGCGACCGCCACCGTCACCGTCCGCGGCGTGCAGACGCTCGCGCTCCGCGGCCGCGTCTACGACGAGCCGGTCCCCGGCGCCACCGTCACCGCCACCACGGGCGGCGAGAGCTTCACCGCGGTGGCCGGGCCCGATGGCGCCTACACGCTCCCGATCGAGGTGGCCGACCCCGCCGCCACCATCACCCTCGTGGCGCAGGGCACGGCCGCCGCGGGCCAGGAGCAGGTCAAGCTGGCGACGGTGCTCCCCGGCCTCGACGCGCTGCCCGCCGACGCCGCCGCGGCGCACGAGCTCGCGGCCGAGGCCGATCCGAACGTCAACCTGACCAACGTGACCACCGCGCGCTACGCGCTCCTGCAGCAGGCGAACGGCGGCGCGCCGCCGGCCGACGCGACGGCGCTGGTGCAGGCGGAGAAGTCGGTGGACCCGGCCCTGGTGCTCGACCTCGCGTCGGCGATCAAGGCCGCCGTCGACCTGGGTGCGGCCCTGCCCGCGGGCTGCCCGGACACGCTCGCGCTCGCCGCCGACCCCGTCCAGACGAGCGCCTTCACCGCCAGCGCCGGCGCCGCGGTCCTGGCGCAGGCGCGCGACGCGACGCTCGCCGACCCGGTGCTCATGCCGCCGGCGGCGCCGGTCCCCCCCTCGGGCACGTCCTACCTCACCACCACCGCGTCGACCCCAGGCTACCTGGCGCGCTCCGGGGACAGGTTCACCATGGCGCTGGACGGCACCGGGCTCTACGTGACGACGACGGGCGCGAACGCGCTCACCTGGAGCCAGAGCGGCTCGACGGTCGTCCTCGACCTCGCGGCGCCGCTCAGGGTCACGAGCTGGGACAGCATCCAGGACTCCCCGTACCCTCAGGCCGTCCAGGACGCCTACATCGCCGAGCGGCACGACGCCGGGATCTCCACCGCCAACGCGATCGGGCGCATCACCTACCAGGTCTTCGCCCGCGGGGCGCTGGTCGACCTGGTCACGGTCCAGCAGGACTTGACCACCACCTGGGAGGCCGTCACCCTCGGCAGCGGTCCCATGGCCGGCACCTACGGCCCCCTCACCAGCTCGCGGCAGTGGCGGTTCGAGGGCTCGCTGCGCGATCCGGCGCGCGTGCCCACCACCCCGTGGACGGCGGCGCTCGCCGCCGGGACGTGGGCCATGCCCGCCTACTACGCCGCCGGCGTCGACCCCTGGGGCGCGACGCTCCCGGCCCAGTTCAACGGCGAGGCGGTGACGCTCGCGCCCGATCAGACCGGCGCCGGCGCCTACGCGGGGCAGAGCCTCGCCTGGAGCCTGGGCGCCGCCGGGGAGCTCCACCTGCGCTACGCGAGCGGGGACGAGCAGGTGGTCACGCTCCTGGACGCGCTCGACGACGTCCGCGCCGTCTACTGCGAGCGCCTCGACGCGGCCGGCCAGGTGGTCGCCGGCACCTACGACTACGCGTTCAAGTCCGACGTGGCGCCGGCCGCGTTCGCGCAGGCGGTGGTCACAGCCCCCGGGACCTTCTGGCAGACCATGATCAACGCCTGGATGGCCGACCAGTGGGCCGGGCCGGACCTGAAGCTCGAGAACAAGTTCGGGTGGTCGCTCTTCGCCGACGGCAGCGGCCAGCGGATCCACGTGGCCGTCGACCCCAGCGCGACCCCCACGACCAGCGTGGTGGGCGACCCGCTCGCCTGGTCGACGTCGGGCGACGAGGTGGTGCTGGACATGGCGCGAAACGGGGACCTTCACAAGGAGCTCCGCCGCTTCCTGCCCTTCCACCTCTCCCAGGACGGCAACCGGGTCTTCGTGATCGAGCGGTCGGTGCTCCGCGCCACCCCGAGCTCCGCCTACGGCGTCTACATCGCGCCGCGGCTCAACATCTACGTGCGCGCCCCCGTGCCCGTCGCGCCCTGAGGGGCGCGTCACCGCCGTCCGGAGCAGACGACCGCGAGGAAGGTCGTCGGGCGCCGCGCGAACAGCGCGCGAAGGCAGCGCAGGTACGTCCGCGGCCCCGAGCAACGGACGATGGTCGGGCCGTGCAGCAGGACGTCGCGGGTGGTGATGGCTCCCTGCATGGCCGAATGCTCCTCCTCGCCATCGGACGTCGCTCGAGCCGAATCGTTCCACTTGCCGCTTCCAGTGGGCCGAGCGGGGCTGCGGAGGCGCTCGCGGCTTGTACCCGTGGTGGCCCCTCGCAGCAACAGCGCTTCAGGGCTGCGCGTGCTCGGCGTGGCAGCGGGCGGCCGCCGTGAGCGGGCAAGGCCGTGGCGCCGGCGCCGGCGAGCCGCGGCCGGCGCCGTCACCACCAGTGACACCAGCGCGGATCGTAGTCGCTGGAGTCGGGGTCGCAGTAAGGGTCGTAGTACGTCGGGTAGAACGGAACGAGGACCCCGAAGCCGAAGAACGGTCCGAAAAACGGCCTGAAGTGGTGTGGAAAGCGCGGGAACCGCGGGAAGGGGCGATACGGCCCCCGGCGGAACGCAGGCCCAAACCTGGCCGACCCGCGCATGCCACCGTGGACGCCGAGGCCTCCGCCGCGCGCGGACACAATCCCGTGCCCGCCGTGTGTCCCTCGAGCGCCCGCTGATCCGGGCAGCGCCATGCCGACGGCAAGCGAGAGAATGACCGCGGCTCTCCGAAGCATGACCCGATCTCCCTTCTCCCTCGGACCGAGCAAGGATCGCGCCGCGCGCGGCCTGCGCCCTGGCGCGGCGGCGCTGGCCTTGCGCCACGACGCCAGCCCGCAACAGTGTGTGTGAACCTCCGCGGGGAGCGGCGAGGCGGGCGGCCCTTCTCCTGCTGGCGAGAGCGCCGCCTGGCTGCTGGCGACCCTGCGCCTTCCCAGGACGGGTGGTCACATCGGTGGAGCAGGCCCGAGGGAGAAGAGAGGACGGTTTGGGCCTCTTGATTTGCCACAGGTCTCCCTCGGCGCGTCCCAGCCGGCCGAGAGGTGCGCGGCCGTCCAGCGCTCGCCGCCTCGTCGAGCCGGGGCGCCGTCCGGCGAGCGGCGCCGACGAGGCGTCGTCCCCGCGTTCGCGGCGCCGTCCGCGAGATCGGCTCACGATCCGGTACCGCGCTGTCGCTGCGTCCGCGTCGAGCCAGCGGCCTCAGCGCCCTCCCCGCACGCCCCAGAAGTGCTTCCGCCAGCGGCGGTGGATGGAGCGCTTCGGTCCGCGTCCTTCCGGAACTTGTCCATGTGCTCCCGGCCGAAGACGTGCTCCGCGTGCAGGGAGTTGTGATCCCAGCAAGCCACTCTCAGGTTGTCGGCGGTGCTGCGCCCACCGAGCGCCACCGGGCGGATGTGGTCGAGCTCGAGTCGCTTCGTCGAGCCGCAGACGCTCCCGTCCGGCAGGCGGAAGCTGCAGCGGCCGCCGTCCCGCTTCCACACCTCCCGCGCGACCGCCGCCGGGACGTGGCGCGGGTCAGCGGAGGGCTTCTGAGGCGCCGGCCGCGGCCGCTTCACGAGGCCGCGCCGGCGGTCGGTCTTCTCGAGGAGGAGGTCGAGCGCGGCGGTGAGCACCGCCTCGGTGTCGCCGTCGGGGATGGCGTGGGAGAGCGCGTCCTTGGCGGCGTCGAGCTTGGCGAGGAACGCCTTCGAGACGGTGACGTGGTAGCGGCGGAGGTCAGCGTCGAGGGGCACCACCTCATCGCGCGGGCGAGCCGGCGCGGAGAAGAGGTCTGCGTCTGGCTGTACCCTTTCGGACTTCGCCGGCGAAGTCCGTTCGGGTGCAGGCGCGGCGGTCAGCGCCTCCGCGGGCGCGCTCGCGCGCAGTGGCGGGGCGGGGCGCGCGAGGGCCGTGACCACCTCGCGGCGCGGCGGATTCGCGACCGGCCTGAGCTCCGCGACGAGCGCCTCCGCCTCGCGCTTCGAGAGGCCGTAGAAGCGCGGCAGCACCTGGCCCGCGTTCTCAGGGGTGAGTGCCTTCGAGAGCTCGCACACGACGGACATGCAGACGCGGCCGTCGCGGAGCGGCTCCACGACCGCGGGGAAGCGCTGGACGAGCGCAGCCGCGGTCATCCGACGAGCGGCGGCGCTGCTCGTGAGCCGGAGCTCGCGCTCGAGGTATTGGAAGAGCGAGGCATAGCCGAGCGTGCCCCACCCGCGCTTCCGGTCGAAGTCCGCCAGGGCGACGAGAAACTCGGCGAGTCGGCTCCGCTCCCCGGCGAGGAGCGAGGCGATGCGGCGGGAGAGGGCACGGGCGTCGGTCATACCCAGAGTGTCTCATGCGTTTCGCGGGGCTCCTGGGACGCGCGAGCTTCGCGCGGAAGCGGTCCGGAGGGAGGACGCGGCGAGAACGGGTTCGGCCGATCGTAAAGGCTTCCAGTCGCCCGGGGCGGCCGCGGGAGAGGCCTCCTCGCGCCTTCGCGTCCGCCGAAGCGCGAGCCGCGCGGGAACGCGTCAAGCTCCCATGTGGGACGACCCAGTATAGTGACGCACCGTGAATGGCGGTCCGCCCAGCCATGCATCGCCGCCGGTCACGCGTGTTCACCCTCAGAACTCGTCGTGAGCCGGGCCACGCGCGGCCGCCTCGAATGCGCGGCCCCGCCTCGGACGCGACGCCCCAACGTCCAGGAGCGCCCGCGGCCGCGGCGCCGCCCGCCCACCTGCCGCGCCCCTCTCAGCCCCAACCCCGCCCGCTCGCCCGAAACCGCTCCGAGCTGCGGGCAGGATCGCGAGGCCTCTCCCCCGGCCCGATCCCCGCTCCGCGGGGCCAGGGAGAGCAGTGAGCCCGCGGGAATCCCGCAGCTCGCGACTTCCGTGAAGACGTGATGAATCGTCAGGTGAGGGCGGCCCCTCTCCCCGCTCCCGCAGGGATCCGAGCGTGCTCCAGCAGGGCGGGTTATGGCCACGCGCCGCCGAGGCCGCAGGGCCTGGCGGGAGGAGGGTGACGCCGTGGCCAAGACGCAGCAGTCCGTGCTCACGCAGGCCCAGCTCGAGGCGCTCCGCCGCAAGCTCCAGGAGGAGCGAAGGCGGGTGCTGTCGGTCCTGCAGCAGCCGCTCTCGAGCGCGCCGACGGACGAGCCGCGGGAGCTGGAGGAGACGGCGCAGCGCGCCAGCGAGCTGGAGGGAGAGCTCGAGGTCGACGCGCCGGAGACCGCGCTGCTGGCGGAGATCGACCGGGCGCTCGGGAAGATGGACGCCGGCAAGTACGGCCTGAGCGAGCGGACGGGCGCGCCCATCCCCTACGAGCGCCTGATCGCGCTGCCCTGGGCGCGCCACGGCGCCGACGAGTGAGGCTGCTCGCCTCGCGCAGCCGCGACGACGTGACGTCAGGGCCCGACGGCTCGTGCGGGACGTACCTCCTGGCGCGCCGCCACCCAGCCGTCGATCGCCTTCCGGATCGCCGGGGCCGCCCGGTGGGCGGCCTCGATGCCCGCCTGCATGCACTGCTTCTTCTGCGTGAAGTCCAGCATGGCGACCGCGCCGACGGCGGGCGCGATGATCACGTCGGCGTCGCGCTTGGAGTGCTCGGCGTTCAGGGCGAACATGATGTTCGTCGCCTGCATCGTCACGTCCAGGAGGTTCGTGATCCTGGTGTTGGCGACGTCCTCGCTGATGTCGCTGGCGATGACGATGTCGGCGCCCTTGGCCCGCGCCACGGACACGGGGATGTTGTCGACCACCCCGCCGTCCACGAGGAGCTTGCCCATGAGCTGCACCGGCTGGAAGACGCCGGGGATGGCCGAGCTCGCGCGCACCGCTCGCGCCAGAGAGCCGCGGTCGAGGACCACCTCGGTGCCCCAGTTGAGATCGGTGGCGACCGCGGCGAAGGGGATCCGGAGGTCCTCGATGTTCTGAGCCTTGGTCCGGCTCCGCACGAACTGCTCGAGCCGGTCCCCTCGGGCGAAGCCCATCCCCATCACGGCGGTCACGACGCCGAAGTCGAACAGGTCGTCCTTCTCCAGCTTGAAGGCTGTCCACTCCAGGTCGAAGCTGTCGAGGTTGCTGGCGTAGAGGGCGCCGATGAGGCTGCCGACGCTGGTCCCGACGACGAGGTCGATCGGGATGTGCTCCTGCTCGAGGGCGCGGATGACCCCGACGTGCGCGAAGCCGCGCGCAGCGCCGCCGCCCAGCACCAGGGCGATCCGGGGCTTCGGCGGCGGGGCAGGCGGCTGCTGCATGAGAGGCGGGGGTGGGGGGAGCGGGGCCGGCGCGCTCTTGCAGGCCAGCGCCAGCGCTAGGCTCCCGAGGAGCGTGAGGCGTGCCAGGCGCATGGGTCAGGTCCTCCGGCCGCGCAGCATACCGCCGCCGCTCGGGCGAGGAGCAGCGCGAGCCCTTCGCGCGCTGACCTGCGTCCGTGAACTTGGACCCCTGCAGCTACTGCGGCGTGAAGGGGGGAGGCATCAGCGGCCCGCCCCGCTCGCTCAGCGGCCGGCATTGGCACACCTCGCAACCCCGCGCGCGGTCGAATGAACACTCAGGAGCCGTGAGGCAGCGCAAGCCCCGGCTGTCCTCGCAGACCGCCTCCGCGTCCTTGAAGTGGGCACAGCCGACGAAGAGGAAGGCGGCGGCCACGAGGAGTGACCGCGCGAGGCCATGGATGCCGGCGCCGCCTACCCGCACGTCAGTTCGCATGGGCGGCGAAGCGTGCCAGAGCTCCCGAGTCCTCGCAACGAGAAGATCCGAGCGGCCCCGCGACTGCGGCCCTCGGCGCTGCGCTCCACGAACTGAACCACGAGGACCGGCGACCCATCGCGTGAAACCAGCACCCAGCGGCGATGCCTGCCGCTACCGCACAACCACCGCGAGCCCGGCCGCCCCCGCCGCGGCGCGGGCGGCGTCGAGCAGCGCCGGCGCGGGCGGCGCGAGGCCGCTCGCCGGGTCGAGGTGGCCGCCGGGGCGGAAGCGCTGGAGCGCCCAGCGGCGCGCGCCCGCCGCCCACCGCGCCAGCGCCTCCACCTGGCGCTCGTCGTGCACCGGCGCCGCGAGCGTGGTGCGGACCTCGTGGTCCACCCCGGCCCGCAGCGCGAGCGCGAGGCAGCGGCGCGCCCCGGCGGCCTGCCGCGCCGCGCCGGTGAGCCACCCCGCGCGCGCCGGCGTCGCCTTGAGGTCGATGGCCAGGTAGTCGACGAGCCCCTCGGCGAGGAGCGCCGCCACGGCCGCGGGGCGCGTACCGTTGGTGTCGAGCTTCACGCCCAGGCCGAGCGCCTTCACGCGCCGCAAGAGCGGAGCGAGCCCGGCGTGCAGCGTGGGCTCGCCCCCGGTCACCACCAGGCCGTCGAGGCGCCCTCGCCGCGCCGCCAGCAGCCGCAGGACCTCGCCCTCCGGCACCGCGCCCGCCGCGCCGGCGGCGCCCCGGGGGACGAGCGCGGGGTTGTGGCAGTAGCGGCAGGCGAGGTTGCAACCCTGCGTGAACGCCACCGCCGCCAGGCGCCCGGGCCAGTCGACGAAGGAGCAGGGGCGGAGCGCCGCGATCACGGCCGCGCCCGGGGCGCCTCGGCGGGGCGGAGCGAGCGCCGCCGCGCGTACTCCGCCTGCTTGCCCGGGTTCCACTGCTGCAGCGGGCGCAGGTACCCCACGATCCGCGAGTAGACCTCCGCCGCCGCGCCGCAGCGCGGGCAGGTGGGGTGCTCGCCGGCCAGGTAGCCGTGCTCGCCGCACACGGAGAACGTCGGCGTCACCGTGAAGTAGGGGAGCCGGTAGCGCTCGCACACCACCTTCACGAACCGCTTCACCGCCGCCGGATCGTGGATGGCCTCGCCCACGAAGACGTGCTGGACCGTGCCGCCGGTGTAGCGCGCCTGGAACGCGTCCTGGTGGTCGAGGACCTCGAACACGTCGTCGGTGGCGTCGACCGGGAGCTGCGACGAGTTCGTGTAGTAGGGGGCGGCGCCCTGGGCCACCGCCGCCTCGTTGGCGCAGCGGATCGCCGGGTGCCGTGCCTTGTCGAGCCGCGCCAGGCGGTAGCTGGTGGCCTCGGCCGGCGTCGCCTCCAGGTTGAAGGGGGTGCCGGTCTCGGCCTGGTAGCGCTCCAGCCGCGCGCGCATGTGGTCGAGGACGCGCAGCCCGAAGGCGCGGCCGGGGTCCTGCGCGAACGGGACGCCGAGCAGGTTCTCCACCGCCTCGGCCAGGCCCACCAGGCCGATGGTCGAGAAGTGGTTCCGCCAGTACGAGCCGCTGCGCGCCCGGATGTGCCGCAGGTAGTGGCGCACGTACGGGTAGAGCCCCTGCTCCGTGTAGCGCTCCAGCACCTTCCGCTTCAGCACCAGGCTGTCGCGGGCCAGGTCCATCACGCGGTCGAGCCGCCGGAGGAAGTCCGCCTCGTCGCGCGCCAGGTGGCCGAGGCGCGGCAGGTTCACGGTGACGACGCCGATGGAGCCGGTGAGCGGGCTCGCGCCGAAGAGGCCGCCGCCGCGCCGCTCCAGCCCGCGCGTGTCGAGCCGCAGCCGGCAGCACATGCTGCGAGCGTCCTCGGGAGAGAGGTCGGAGTTCACGAAGTTGGCGAAGTAGGGCAGCCCGTAGCGGGCGGTGACCTCCCACAGGCCGTCGAGGCGCGGGTCGTCGTAGTCGAAGCCGGGCGTGACGTTGTAGGTGGGGATGGGGAAGGTGAAGACCCGCCCCTTCGCGTCGCCGCCCGCCATCACGTCGAGGAAGGCGCGGTTGAAGAGGTCCATCTCCGGCTGGTGCTCGCCGTAGGTGGTCTGGCCGCGCGCGCCGCCCACGATCACCGCCTCGCCGCGGAGCGCGGCCGGGCACTCCAGGTCGAGCGTGACGTTGGTGAACGGCGTCTGGAACCCGACCCGCGTCGGCACGTTGAGGTTGAAGACGAACTCCTGCAGCGCCTGGCGGACCTCCTCGTAGCCGAGGCCGTCCTGCCGGATGAAGGGCGCGAGGTAGGTGTCGAGGCTGGAGAAGGCCTGGGCGCCGGCCGCCTCGCCCTGCAGCGTGTAGAAGAAGTTGGCGATCTGGCCGAGCGCGGTGCGGAAGTGGCGGGCGGGCGCGCTCTCGGCCTTGCCCGGCGCGCCGCGGAAGCCGTCCTCGAGGAGGTCGGCCAGGTCCCAGCCGACGCAGTAGACCGCGAGCAGGTTGAGGTCGTGCAGGTGCAGGTCGCCGGCGCGGTGGGCGTCGCGCACCTCCGGCGGGTAGAGCCGCTCGAGCCAGTAGGTCGAGCTGACGTGGCTGGCCACGTAGTTGTTGAGCCCCTGCAGGCTGAACGCCATGTTCGCGTTCTCCGACACCTGCCAGTCGGCCCGCTCCAGGTAGGCGTCGACGAGGGCCACGCTGGCCGCGTCGGAGATCTCGCGCAGCGCGCGGTGCTGCTCGCGGTAGACGGCGTAGGCGCGCGCCGTCCGGCGGTGGGGGCTCGCCAGGAGCACGTCCTCGACGACGTCCTGGACGCGCTCGACGGTCGGCCGGCCCTCGAACGTCGCCGCGGCGATGGCGAGGACGCGCTGGCCGAGCCGCCGCGCCTCGCCCGCGTCCAGCTCGCCGGTGGCCGCGCCCGCCTTGGCGATGGCGGCGATGATGCGCTCGGCGTCGAACGGCACCACCCGTCCGTCGCGCTTCTCGATGTGTTCGAACACGGAGCCCCTCCTCGTGGCGGCCTCGCGGGCGCGGAGGAGGGACCACGGCGCGCGTCGCCGCCCGGGGGCGGCCTGGAGCGCCGAGGACCATCCGCCCTCCCACGAGGCGTGTCGGTCGTGCCGCGGCCGGCTCTCTCCGGCCGCGGGCGCTGGCAGGTCTTCGGGCTCGCGAGCGCTCCGGACTTCCGGAACCTACTGTCCGCCGCTTCCCGACCTTACGGTCAGTGCGTGTGGCGGAGGTCGTTCTCGCTTACCGCTGCGGGGCAGCCCCGGAGTCTCACCGGGTTCCCTTTTCGCCCGGAGCATGGCTCCGGGCACCAGCGCGACCACAACCTACGGTGGTTCGCGGTGGCGGTCAACACCAGAGATTGTGGTGCTCCGGGTCCGGCGGGGATGGGGCCCGCGGTGCGAGGGGGTGGCGGCGCGGCTATACGCAGGCCGGCGTGGACGCCCAGAGGGGTCGCCTGTCGATCCGGGCGGTGGCCGTTCGTCGCCTGATCGGAACACCACACCGGAGGAACCACACGATGAGATACCTGACGTTCATCCGCCACGCCGAGACCTACCGTCAGTCCGGGCCGCCCGCGGCCTTGATGGAGGCGATGGGGAAGTTCGTGGAGCAGTCCTTCAAGGACGGCACGCTGGTCGACACGGGGGGCCTGCTGCCTAGCAAGGACGGGACCCGGCTGCGCCTCGCCAAGGGCAAGCTCACGGTGACCGACGGCCCCTTCGGCGAGAGCAAGGAGGTCATCGGTGGGTACGCCATCCTGAAGGCGGCCTCGAAGGCCGACGCGCTCCGGGTCGCGACCGAGTTCATGGAGCTGCACCGGAAGCACTGGCCCGAGTTCGAGGGCGAGGCGGAGGTGCGCCCCATGTTCGAGCCCGGCGAGGGCCCGTGAGCGGGCGCGGCGTCGCGGTTCCAGTGAGCAGCCCCACCCCTGCGAGAGGAGCAGACCGATGCGCGTGATGGTGCTGGTGCCGGGCGACCGGGACTCCGAGGCCGGCAAGATGCCGAGCCAGGAGCTGATCGCGAAGATGATGAAGTTCAACGAGGAGCTGGTGAAGGCCGGCGTGATGCTGGCCGGCGAGGGGCTCACCCCCACCTCCCGGGCGAAGCGGGTGAGGTTCTCGGGCGGGCAGCGGACCGTCCTCGACGGGCCGTTCGCAGAGTCGAAGGAGCTCGTCGCCGGCTACTGGATCTGGCAGGTGAAGTCCGTCGACGAGGCGGTCGAGTGGCTGAAGCGCGCGCCGTTCGACGGCGGCGTCGAGGTGACGATCCGGCCGGTGTTCGAGCCCGAGGACTTCGGCCAGGAGCTCACACCCGAGCTGCGCGCGAAGCAGGAGCAGCTGCAGGCGGAGATCGGGCGGCGGCGCGCGCCGTAGCCGCGCCTCCGGGGTGGGCGATGGGCGGCGGCGCGACGCGGGCGGCCATCGAGGCGGTCTGGCGGATCGAGTCCGCGCGGGTCATCGGCGGGCTCGTCCGCCTCGTCCGCGACGTGGCGCTGGCCGAGGACCTCGCCCAGGAGGCGCTCCTCGCCGCGCTGGAGCGGTGGCCCGAGGCCGGCATTCCCGCCAACCCCGGCGCCTGGCTCACCGCGACGGCGCGGAACCGGGCGATCGACGAGGCGCGCCGGCGCGAGCGGCTGCGCCGCGAGCACGGCCAGCTCGAGGAGGACGCCGCGGGGCGACCCCCCGCGGCGCCCGACCTCGAGGCGGCCCTCGACGAGGACGTGGGCGACGACCTCCTGCGCCTCATCCTCGTCGCCTGCCACCCGGTCCTCTCGGCCGAGGCGCGCGCGGCGCTCACGCTGCGCCTCCTCGGAGGCCTCACCACCCAGGAGATCGCCCGCGCCTTCCTCGTCCCGGAGCCCACCATCGCGCAGCGCATCGTGCGGGCGAAGCGCACCCTGGCCGAGGCGCGCGTCCCGTTCGACGTGCCGCGCGGCGCGGAGCTGTCGGCGCGCCTGTCCTCCGTGCTGGAGGTCATCTACCTCGTCTTCAACGAGGGCTACACCCCGACGGCCGGGGGCGACTGGACGCACCCGGCGGCGTGCGAGGAGGCGCTCCGGCTCGGCCGCATCCTCGCCGAGCTCACCCCGGACGAGCCGGAGGTCCACGGGCTCGTCGCGCTGATGGAGCTCCACGCGTCGCGCCTGCGCGCGCGGCTCGGGCCGTCCGGAGCCCCGGTGCTCCTGCTCGACCAGGACCGCTCCCGCTGGGATCAGCTCCTCGTGCACCGCGGGCTCGTCGCGCTCGCGCGGGCGGAGGCGCTGCAAGCGCCGCTCGGGCCCTACACGCTCCAGGCGGCCATCGCGGCCTGCCACGCGCGGGCGCACACCGCGGGAGAGACGGACTGGCCGCGGATCGTCGCGCTCTACGACGCGCTGGTCGAGGTGACGGGATCGCCCGTGGTCGAGCTGAACCGCGCGGTCGCGGTCTCGATGGCGTTCGGGCCGGCGGCCGGGCTCGAGCTGGTCGACGCCCTGCGGGGCGAGCCGGCGCTCGCGTCGTACCACCTGCTGCCGGCCGTGCGCGGGGACCTGCTCCTGAAGCTGGGCCGCGACGCCGAGGCGCGCGAGGAGCTCGAGCGCGCAGCGTCCCAGACACGGAACGCGCGAGAGCGGGAGCTCCTGCTCGCGCGCGCGGCGGCATGCGCCTTGGGGCGAGGCGCGCCGAGTCCCTAGCCGTTCAGTCTGGCTGGGAGGGTCACGGGTGTTCGGGGCGCGATCCTGGCGCGGCGCCGCCGCGCGCCCCCGCGCGAGGTCCAGGCACCGGGGCGGTGCCCGACAGCGTCGGCCGCGCGCGCGCCACGAGCTCGTCCACCCAGTCGATGACCTCCCGCACGCGCGGCGAGCGGCGCAGATCGCCGTGCACGAGGAGCCAGAGCTCGTGGGGCACGGGCTCGGGTCCCTCCAACCGTACCAGCGCGGCGTCCGCATCCGCCACGAAGCGCGGGAGCACCGCCACGCCGACGCCGATCCGGGCGGCGGCCACCAGCGAGGCCGTGCTGTTGCAGCGGAAGACCACCCGCCGCTCCGGCCCTGCGCGCGCCAGCCACCGCTCCTGCGGCGTGCTGGCCAGGCTCTCCTCGAAGCCGACGAACGGGTCAGCCGCGAAGTCGACGGCTCCGCGCCGCCCGGGGGCGGAATCCCGGCCAGCGTAGAGGCCGTAGGCGACGTCGGAGAGCTTGCGCGTGACGAGGCCGGCCTCGCGCGGGCGGCCCATGCGCAGCGCCAGGTCCGCCTCGCGGCGCGCGAGGTCGAAGGTGCGCTGGTCGGCGACCACCTCCAGCACCAGCCCGGGATGGCGCTCGCGCAGCGCGGGCAGCGCGGGCACGAGCAGGAACGCGGAGAGGTGGGTGGCGGTGGTGAGCCGCACCGTGCCGGAGAGCGTGCGGTCGTGCGCGTCCGCATGTCGCGCCAGCGCGAGCACGTCGGCCTCGACCTGCGACGCCATCTCGGCCAGCTCCTGCCCGGCGGCCGTGCAGCACCACCCCTGCGGCCCGCGCTCGAAGAGCGCCAATCCCAGCTGCTCCTCCATCGACGCCACCCGGCGCGCCACCGTGTTGCGGTCCACGCCGAGCCGCTGCGCGGCGCGGGCGTGGCTGCCCGTGCGCACCAGCTCGAGGAGGAAGCGCAGGTTTCCCCAGTCCAGCCCCGCCGCGCGTTCTTGCGCGGGGGCGGCGCTCACCTGCGCCTTCAACGGCCCCTTTGCCATCGGTAGGTTCCCTCGCGCCGCAGCCGAGCGGTGCCGCCGAGCTCGGTCGGCCGAAAGGAGTATCCAGATGACGTCGCGATCAGCGAGGACCGTTTCATCGCCCTGGTGGGGTGCGCCGCGCGAGCCCGCGCCCGCCCGGTGGCTCGTGCGCGGTGGGCTGGCGCCCGACCTGCTGGGCGCCGGCGCCTTCCTCGCGCTGTGGGTGATGGTGTGGGGCTTCTTCCTCGTCGCCGTGGCCGGGCCAGCGGCGCGGCTGCATGGCGCTGGCCAGCGGGAGGCTCCGGTCACGACCGAGCCCGGCACGCGAGCGCTGGCCGTGGCCGGACCCGGGTCCAGCCCGGAGCGGAGCACGCCATGAGCACGCACGCCGAGGCGCGCGAGCTGATCGGGACGGGCCAGCGCGCGACGCGCGCGGAGGGGTCGCGCGGGTTGCAGGAGCTCCCGCGCGACGCCACGGTCGCCCTGCGCCCGGGCCCCCGCGGCCTGCGCCTGCGCTGCCACCGGGGCACGCTGATGGTCACGCAGGAGGGCGACCCGCTCGATCACGTCCTGGAGCAGGGCGAGGTGGTGGAGCTCGGGCGGCGCGGGCTGGTCGCCGTGTGGGCGCTCTCGGACGCGGCGATGACTGCCGAGCGCGCGTAGGGGACCGCCGTACGGGACTGGAGATCCCGGGGCGAACGCCCCTCACTTCCCGAACCCCCGCAGCACGTCCCCCAGGCCCTTGCGCGCCTGCACCTTCGCCTTCTCCTGCAGGTTCTGCTGGAGCTGCTGCACCTGCTGCTTGGCGGCGCCGGTGACGAGGCCGGCCACCGCCTGCTGCGCCTCGACGTGGACCGACGGCTGGGACAGCGTGCCGCCGAGCGCGAGCGGGACCGCGAGGCCGTTCCCCAGCGGCAGCTTGGTCCCGCCGGTGAGCCCCTGCAGCGCCTGCTTCGACAGGTTGGCCGTCCCCTGGAGCGCCAGCGCGCCGTCGAGGCCGATCTTGCCGCCGAGCTGCGCCGCGCCGAACGGCGCGCCGAAGGAGAGGGGCTTCGCGAGCGCCATGGCCCCGTCCTTCACCGTGAAGCTGGCGGCGAGGTCGCGGAGCTGCGTCTTGCCCGCGGCGCCGCTCACCTGGCCGGCGAGGCCGCCCTTCCCGACCGCCTGGAGCCCCTTCGACACGGCGCCCAGCACCTGACCGCCCAGGTCGGCGGTGGTGAGCTCGCCCTGCTTCACCGCCAGCGCGCCGCGCCCGGTGAGCGCCTGGCGCAGCTTCGCCCAGTCCACCCCGGTGCCGTCGAGGTCGAGCGCGCCGTCGAGCTTGCCGGCCAGCGGCGCCGCGCCCGCGAAGGACTGGAGCGCCGGGCCCAGCTCCACCGCCTCGAGCTTCGCCTTGAGGTTCCACTTCGGGTCCGCCTGCGAGAGGTCCACGCGGGTGCCGCCGGCGTCGACGCGCCCGCCGAAGAAGCGCGCTTGCGCGTCGCGCAGCACGAGCTCCCCGCGGTCGAGGACGGCGCTGGCCTTGAAGTCGTTCGCGACCAGGCCGCCCTTCACCACCTTCTGGATGTCGATCGTGCCGGCCACGTCGAGCGCGCCCACCTGCTTGCGCTGCGCGGCGGTGAGGAGCGGCCCCTCCTGCTTCGCCTGCTGCTGCTGCGGCAGGAGGCCCATGACCTGGCCCAGGTCGAGGAGCGGCCCCGCGATGGCGAAGCGGACGCGCGGCGGCTTCAGGTCGGCGGCGACGCGGCCGCCCAGGTTCACGCCAGGTCCCTCGAGCGCGATCTTCTCCAGCGCGGCCGTCCCGGCGCCGGTGGCCGGGTCGACCGCCGCGTGCAGGTCGAACCCGCCCTGCGCCGGCTCGCCGCGGAGCCGCACCTGCGAGAGCTTCCCCTGGCCGTCCACGTGGTACTTGCCCTCGGCGGTGGCGAGCTTGGCCGAGGCGTCCACCCGGCCGCCGCTCATGAGGTTCGTCACCGAGGGGGGCAGGAAGGCGCGCAGCCGCGCGAGGTCGAGGCCGCGCAGGGCGAGCTGGCCCGTGAGCTCGGGGTACTGGCCGGGGCCGAGCGCTGCCAGGCTCGCCGGCAGCGTCGAGGCGTGGAGGTCGAGCTGGAAGTTCTGCTCGGGGTTCACCAGCGCCGCCGAGATCTTGGCCGCGAGCGGATGGCCGAGCCCGACGTCGTCGGCGGTGAGGTCGATCTTCGAGACCGCCACCGCCGCGTTCGCGCCGGCGAGCGCGTCCACGTAGTGGACCTCGCCCCCGGAGATGGAGGCGTGCCCCACCACCACGCTCGCCGAGGAGCCCGAGCTCGACTTCGCCTCGGGCGGCGGCGCCTTCGCCTGGGCCTCGCCGCCGAGCCCTTCGTAGTTCCAGGTGCCGTCCTTCGCGCGGACGAGGTTCACGATCGGCCGCACGAGCCGGATCTCGCTCACCTGGACGTCCTTCCCCAGCGAGGTGAGGAGCGGCCACAGCCGCAGGCCCACCTCGAACGCCTCCACCTTCACGAGGGGCGGCTCGCCGGGCCGGCCGGCCACGGTGGTGCCGTCGAGCGCGACCCTGGCGTGCGGGATGATCCGGAGCTTCGCCTGCTCCACGGTGACGTCCCGGCCCAGCGCGGCCGAGATCCGCGGCACGACGAGGTCCTTCACCCGCGAGGTGACGGCGCTCGTCTGGAGCAGCAGCGTGAGCGCCACCACGAGCACGACGAGCGCGCCGACGACGCCCACCACGACCTTCAGCAGGGTTCTACCAGGACTCTTCGCCATGCCCTCAAGGTCGGCCCGCTCGCCTGCCGGGGCAACGGCGGCAGGCGCTCGCCCGGCTACAGGCCCCGCAGGCCGAAGACGAGCGACACCAGGAGCGACAGGAGCGTGAGCGCGATGGCGAGCAGGAGCGCCGAGAAGAACCCGATCCCGTAGGCGCCCATCACCGTGGCGAGCCAGATGGCCGCGTAGAGGAGCCAGGGCAGGAGCAGGAACCACAGGAAGCGCGCCAGCGTGAGGTACGACGCGAGGGAGAGGAAGAGCGCCACCAGCGCGGCGCGCCCGACGGTGTTGTACGGGTTCCCCGGATCGACCCACCCCACCGCGGCCCACAGCACGAGCGCCGAGACGACCAGCCGGACCAGGAACGCGCCGAGGTGGCGGAGCATGGCGGGAGGATACTCGGGTCTCCCCCGGCCGCGCGGCCTATGATCGGTGCCGTGCCCCACAACGCGCCCGCCGCCGGCCCCATCCCGGATGGTCCTCTCCCCGCGGTCTCCGAGGAGCTGCTCCGCGCGCTCCCCAAGACCGACCTCCACTGCCACCTCGACGGGTCGCTCCGCCTCGGCACCATCCTGGAGCTGGCCGAGGAGCACGGCGTCCACCTCCCGGCCGACACGCCGGAGGGGCTCGCCCGCGCCATCCACCAGGGCGAGCTGTGCGCCGACCTCGAGGACTACCTCAAGGCCTTCGACGTCACCCTCTCCGTGCTGCAGACGGAGGAGGCGCTCTACCGCGCCGCCTACGAGCTCGCGCTCGACTGCGCGGCCGAGAACGTGCGCTACCTCGAGGTGCGCTACGCGCCGGTGCTGCACACGCGGCGCGGGCTCAAGCCCACCACCATCGTGGACGCCGTGCTCGACGGCCTGCGCGCCGCCAAGCGGGAGACCGGCATCAAGTCCTCGGTCATCATCTGCGGCATCCGCCACATCGACCCGGTCACCTCGCTGCGGCTCGCCGAGCTGGCGGTGGCCTTCAAGAACCGCGGCGTGGTCGGCTACGACCTGGCCGGCGCCGAGGAGGGCTACCCGTCGAAGGACCACGCGGCGGCGTTCCAGCTCATCCTCGCCAACAACGTGAACGTCACCATCCACGCGGGCGAGGCGTACGGCCCGGAGTCCATCGCGCAGGCGGTCCACTACTGCGGCGCGCACCGCATCGGGCACGGGGTGCGGCTGCGCGAGGACGGCGACCTCCTCAACTACGTGAACGACCACCGCCTCCCGCTCGAGATGTGCCCGTCCTCGAACGTCCAGACGCGCTCGGTGGCCGACATGAAGAGCCACCCGCTCAAGTTCTACTTCGACTTCGGCCTGCGGGTGACGGTCAACACCGACAACCGGCTCATCACCGACACCACCTCGACGAAGGAGCTGTGGATCGCCCACCGCGAGATGGGCTTCACGCTCGAGGACCTCGTCACGCTGGTGGTGCAGGGCTTCAAGAGCGCGTTCATGCCCTTCCGCGAGAAGAGCGATCTCCTGAAGCAGGTGAACCGCGAGATCGCCGCCACCCTGACGCGCTTCGCGGCCGGGCCGCGGGCGGTGGACGCGGGCACGCAGCGCTCCGCGACGTGAGAAGGGGCCGCCCCTCTCCCAGGACCCTCAGCGCCTGACCGCGCTCACCACCATGTTGTCGCCCAGGTTCACCGGCACCGGCCACCGCCCCGGCACGAGCCGCCGCGCGAGGCGGAAGAGCGGCGCGGCGGCCGGGAAGCTCGCCGCTGCCTTGCGCAGGAGGTAGTCTGCCGAGACCGTGTGCGTGTAGGCGCGCCGCCGCACGACGCGGAAGCCCGTCTCCTCGAGCAGCCGCGGCAGCGTGCGGCGGTCGAAGTAGACGACGTGCATGTCCATGAGCCACGGCCAGCGCGCGCCGAGCGCCCGCGCGAAGAGGCTCCGCGCGTCGATGGTCGAGACGTGGAGCTCGCCGCCCGGGCGCAGGAGCCGGGCCGCGGCGGAGAGCTCCTGGCGCGGGTCGGGCAGGTGCTCGATCACGTCCCACAGCGTGAGCACGTCGTAGCGCGCCCCGGCGCGGGCCGCCTCGGAGAGGGTCTCGTTGCGCACCGGCAGGCCCTGCGCGCGCGCCTCCCGCACCGCCCAGCGCGAGAGCTCGATGCCCTCGGCCGCGAACCCCGCCTCGCGGGCGACGTCGACGAAGATGCCGCAGTAGGCGCCGACGTCGAGCAGGCGGCGCCCCGCCGGCGGCCCGAGCAGGCCGAGCGCCCGCCGGAAGGTGAGGTACCGGTTCTCCTTCTCGGCGAGGTAGAGCGGGTCCTCGACCGCGCCGTACGCCTCGAGCAGCCGCACCGGATCGGGCGCGGGCCACTGGACGAGGAAGCCGCAGGCCTCGCAAACCCAGATGGGACCGTGGGCGCGGTGCCCGAAGCTGGTACACGCGTAGGCGGCGTGGCTGACGCCTGCGCCTCCGCGGGCCGGAAAGCGCAGCGTGAGCGCGCCCCCGCCGCACAGGTAGCACCGCTCCGGCTCGCCGGGGCGCTCGGAAGGGGTCGCCGGAAGGGGATCGACGGTCGCGGGGTCCACGTGCGGCCCCTTATAACTTCGTCGGCCACCGCGCGGAAGGAGCGACCCTGTTCCTTGCCGGCGGCGTCGCCCCCGCCTAGCATCCGGCCCACCGCGAGGAGCCCGCACCGATGGCGAAAACCCTGGCCATGATCCTCGCGGGCGGTGAAGGGCGGCGGCTCGACCCGCTCACCCGCGAGCGCGCCAAGCCGGCGGTCCCGTTCGGCGGCCGCTACCGGATCATCGACTTCGTCCTCTCGAACTTCGCCAACTCGGGCCTGCTCCGGATGAAGGTGCTGGTCCAGTACAAGTCGGAGTCGCTCAACACGCACATCCAGCGCGCCTGGCGGCTGGCCGCGCTCCTCGACCAGTACGTCGAGCTCGTGCCGGCGCAGATGCGGGTGGGGCCGAAGTGGTTCGAGGGCTCCGCCGACGCCATCTACCAGAACCTCAACATCATCACCGACGAGGAGCCGGAGTTCACCTACGTGTTCGGCGCGGACCACGTCTACCGCATGGACGTGCGGGAGATGCTGGACTACCACCGCGACAACCGGGCCGACTTGACGGTGGCCGCCATCCCCATCCCGGTCGAGGAGGCCCACGAGTTCGGCATCATCGAGGTGGACGGCGAGGGGCGGATGGTCGGCTTCGTGGAGAAGCCGAAGCAGGATCCGAAGACGATGCCCGGCGATCCGACCCGGTGCCTCGCGTCGATGGGGAACTACCTCTTCACCACCGACGTGCTGGTGCAGGAGATCGTCCGCGACGCGGGCGACCCGCAGAGCGCGCACGACTTCGGCAAGTCGATCGTGGCCGGGATGTACGCGCGCAAGCGCGTCTTCGTCTACGACTTCGCGAAGAACGTGGTGCCCGGCCAGTCGGAGCGGGAGCGCGGCTACTGGCGCGACGTGGGGAGCCTCGACGCGTACTACCAGGCGAACATGGACCTCGTGGACGTGGACCCCATCTTCTCGCTCTACAACGACCAGTGGCCGATCTTCACCATCCAGTACAACTACCCGCCGGCCAAGTTCGTCTTCGCGAACGAGCGCGAGGGGCGGGTCGGGCGCGCCACCGACTCGCTCGTCAGCGAGGGGTGCATCATCTCCGGCGGCACCGTGCACGGGTCGATCCTGTCGCCCAAGGTGCGCGTGAACAGCTACGCCAGCGTCGAGGGGTCGATCCTGTTCGAGAACGTCACCATCGGGCGGCACTGCCGCATCCGGAAGGCGATCATCGACAAGCACGTCGAGATCCCGCCCGGTACCTCCATCGGCTACGACCTCGAGGCGGACCGGCGGCGCTTTCACGTCACCGAGACCGGGATCGTGGTCATCCCCAAGGGGATGCGGGTGGACGCGGGGTAGGCCGGGCTTCGTGAACGAGCGCTCCGCTCGACCGCCCACATCCGACGATGGCGTGCGTGGAGGCGACCCCCTCGGCTCGCGGTACACGCACTGTGACCACGATCAACGCTGAGTGATGTCGGGGCGTATACGTTGGCCGGCGCAGGGTGGCTCCATCGTCGTGCACGTCTTCGACGTCTTCAATCTATCCAGCCGGGGAGAGCGATGGTCAAGAACGCGTGGGGTGTCGCAGTGGTGCTGGCCGTCATCCTGGCCGGCTGTGGCGGTGGATCGGATTCCGAAAGCGCGGCGAGCCTTGCGTGCAACGATTGGTCGACGGGGGCCGCGAGCACGCAGTTTTGCGGGTGCGTGGCGGTGCCGGCCGGCACGGGCTCGGGGCGCTGCTCCGAAACGGACTGCTGCGTCATGTATGACGTGAGCGGCTTGGGGAGCGCGTGCGACTGTTACAGCAACGCGTACTTCGCCTATCCCGGAGCTTCGTTTGGATCGTTCGGCAGGAGCTGCTCGGCGGTGCTGCAGTGGCGCGCGTCGCAAGGGAGCCTGAGCAACGTGCGGCAGGTCGCGAGCTGTCCCCTGTGAGGGCCGGCGCGCTGGCGCGGCCCATGCGCGGCTCCCGAACCGATCGCTGATCCCTGACGGCGGTGGGGGGCAGGAGTCGCGCTCGCCGCGGCGGCGGGAGGGGATGTTTCACGGCCCCCCCTCCCGCCACGGCCCCGAAGCTCCGGTCGACGCCCGACCGCCGCCGCGCTATGACGCGCTGCATGCACCTCGCCCTCGCCCTGTGCGGCGCGCTCGCGCTCGCGGCCGCCCCGGCGTCGAAGCCGACGCCCATCCCGGCCACCCCGTACCAGCAGTTCAAGCTGCCGAACGGGCTCAACGTCATCCTCTCCGAGGACCACACCGCGCCCATCGTCGGCGTGGACGTGCACTACGACGTCGGCTCCAAGGACGAGAAGCCGGGCCGCACCGGGTTCGCGCACCTCTTCGAGCACCTCATGTTCCAGGGCTCGGAGCACCTCGCCAAGGGGGAAGCGGACCGGCTCATCGAGAACGTGGGGGGCGGCGCCAACGGCGCGACGAGCCAGGACCAGACCGTCTACTGGGAGCAGGTGCCGTCGAACGCGCTGGAGCAGGCGCTCTTCATCGAGTCCGACCGCATGGGGTGGCTGCTGCCCACCCTCGACCAGGCGAAGCTCGACAACCAGCGCGAGGTGGTGAAGAACGAGCGGCGCCAGTCCTACGAGATGCAGCCGTACGGCACCGCCTTCATCGAGCTCATGGCCAACGTGTGGGACCCCGAGTTCCCGTACCACTGGCTCCCCATCGGCTCGCACGAGGACCTCACCGCCGCGACGCTCCAGGACGTGCGCGACTTCTTCAAGCGGTGGTATGGCCCGAACAACGCCTCGCTGGCCATCGCCGGCGACTTCGACCCGGCCGAGGCGCGGCGGCTGGTCGAGAAGTGGTTCGGCGCCATCCCCGCCTCGCCGCCGCCCGACCACCGCGCCCCCTCGCCGAAGCCCATCGCGGGGGAGAAGCGGGTGACCATCGAGGACGAGGTGGAGCTGCCGCGCGTCTACGTGGCCTGGCAGTCCCCGCGCGCTTTCGCGGCGGACGACGCCGCGCTCGACCTCCTCGCCGACGTGCTCGCCGACGGCAAGAGCGCGCGGCTGGTGAAGCGGCTCGTCATGGACGAGCGGATCGCCCAGAACGTCTCGGCCGGACAGCAGTCGGAGCTGCTCGCCGGCACCTTCCTCGTGGTCGCGACGCCGAAGCCTGGGCAGACGGTGGAGAAGCTGCTCGGGGAGATCGACCAGGAGATCGAGCGGCTGAAGCGCGAGCCGCCGCAGCCCGAGGAGCTCGAGCGCGCCGTCAACAAGACCGAGTCGGGCGCCGTGTTCAGCCTGGAGCCGGTGGGCGGCTTCGGCGGCCGCGCCGCCACCTTGAACCGCTACTGGTTCCAGACCGGCGACCCCGGCTACTTCCCCAAGGACATCGCGCGTTACCGGCAGGTGACGCCGGAGGACGTGCGCGCCGCCGCCGCGCGCTGGCTGAAGAAGGACGCGCGGGTGGTGCTCACCGTGAAGCCCAGGGCGACCGCCGCGAAGGAGACCAAGTGATGCGCAGGCTCGCCGCCCTCTCGTGCCTCACCGCCGCCCTCGCCTGCGCCGGCGCGCCGCCGCGCCCCGCGCCGGAGGCCGCCGCGCCGGCCGCCGCACCGGCCGCGCCGGCCGCGGTCCCGGTGGTGAAGGACGCGGTCGCCCCTGCCGACCGGTCCCAGGTCCCGCAGCCCGGGCCCGCCCCCGCGCTCAAGGTCCCGCCGCAGCGCCACTTCCAGCTCGCGAGCGGCCTCAAGGTGCGGCTCGTCGAGTACCACCGGCTCCCCATCGTCGCCCTCCACCTGGTGGTGGACGCGGGCGCGGTGCACGACCCGAAGGGCCGCCCCGGGCTCGCCAGCTTCACCGCCTCGATGATGACCGAGGGCACGAAGCAACGGAGCGCCACGAAGATCTCCGACGACCTCGGCTTCATCGGGGCCAGCCTCTCGGCCGGCGCCGGCTTCGACTCCGCGTCGCTCTCCGGGTCGGCGCTGGTGGCCCACCTCGACGAGCTGCTGGAGCTCTTCGACGACGTGCTCGAGCACCCGAGCTTCCCGGCGGCCGACTTCGCCCGGGTGCAGGACCAGCGGCTGGTGGGGCTCCTGCAGCAGCGCGACCAGCCCGGCGCGGTGGCGTCGAAGGCCTTCGCGCACCTGTTCTGGGGCGAGCACCCGTACGGCCACTGGATCATGGGCACCGAGAAGTCGGTCAAGGCCATGAAGCGCGCGGACCTGGTCCGCTACCACGCGGCGCGCTGGCGGCCGAACGTCTCCGAGCTGGTGGTGGTGGGCGACGTGACCGAGCCCGAGCTGCGGGCCAAGCTCGAGAAAGCGCTCGCAGGCTGGACCGGCGCCGCCGCCGCCGCGCCGCCGGTGAAGCCCGCGCCGGCGCCGGCGCTCCGCACGGTGCTCGTGAAGAAGCGCGGCGCCGCCCCGCAGTCGTTCGTCATGATGGGCATGCCCGGCTTCCCGCGCGCCTCGCCCGACTACGTGCCCTCGGAGGTGGCGGCGCAGGTGCTGGGCGGCGGCACCGCCTCGCGGCTCTTCCGCGACCTGCGCGAGAAGGAGGGCTACACCTACGGGATCTACGCCCGCGCCGAGGCGCGCAAGCTCGGAGGGACGAGCTTCATCGTCGGCAGCGTCAAGGCGGACGTGACCGGCGCCGCCACCCGCGCCCTGCTGCGCCAGCTCGACGGGCTCCGCGGCGCGCCGGTGCCCGAGCCCGAGCTCGAGGTGGCGCGGAACGCGCTCCTCCTCTCGCTGCCCTCCGACTTCGCGGTGGCGGCCGGGATCGCGGGCAAGGTGGCGGAGGAGGTGGTCTACGGCCTCCCCGACGACTACTGGGACGGCTACGCGGCCCAGGTGGCGAAGGTGGGCCCGGCCGAGGTGCAGCGGGCGGCGCAGCGCTACTTCGACCCCGCCCGCCTCACCACCGTGATGGTGTGCGACCCGACCGCCGTGAAGCCGCAGCTCGAGGGGCTGCCGCTCGGGCCGGTCGAGGTGAGGACCGCGCCGTCAGCCCCGTGAGCTAGGATGGTCGGCCGCTGGGGGGCTGCTCCCCCGGCAGCCCCCATGGCCGACCTCACGAACGACTTCACCTGGTCGAAGTCCCGGCACGAGAAGTTCCGGCAGTGCCTTCGGGCCTACTACTTCCAGTACTACGGCAGCTGGGGCGGCTGGGAGGCGCCGGCCGGCTCGCCGGTGCGCGAGCTGTACGTCCTGAAGAAGCTCTCGTCGCGCTGGCAGTGGGCGGGCTCGGTGGTGCACGAGGCGCTGAAGGGCCTCCTGGCGCGCGCCCGCGGCACCGGGCAGTTCCGGCCCCTCGACGAGCTGCTCGAGCAGACGCGCCAGCGCGCCCGGCGGACCTGGTCCACCTCCCGCGAGAAGAGCTACTGGCGCGAGCCCTCCAAGATCGCGGGCCTGGTCGAGCACGAGTACGGCGAGCCGGTCCCCGGCGCGGAGTGGAAGCGGCTGTGGGACGAGGTGATCGAGGGCTCCCTGCGCGCCTTCTACGCCAGCGAGACCTTCGAGCGCATCCAGCGCACGCCGCGCGCGAAGTGGCTCACGGTCGACGAGCTCGACTCCTGGGTGTTCGAGGGCGTGAAGATCTGGGTCGCCATCGACTTCGCCTACCAGGACGAGGGCGGGCTCATCCACGTCCTCGACTGGAAGACCGGGCGCGAGCGCGGGGTCGACCACACGCAGGTCGGGATCTACGCCCTCTACGCGCAGCAGAAGTGGGGCGTGCCGCCGGAGCAGGTGCTGGGCGGGCTCGTCTACCTGTCGAACCCGGCCGGCGAGCGGGTCAGCGTGGCCGCGGATGCGGCGGGGCTGGACGGGTGCCGCGACGAGATGCGGGGCTCCATCGCCGCCATGCAGGAGCTGCTCGAGGACCGCCCCCGCAACGTGGCGCGGCTGGAGCGCTTCCCGCAGCTCGCCGCGCCCGACGGCTGCGCCCGCTGCGCCTTCCGCCGCCCCTGCGGCCGGATGTAGTCAGGCGCGGGCCGCCTCGGCCGGCCGCGCCTCCCCCGGCGGCCGCCGCCAGGCCCAGGCCACGGCGAAGCGCAGCGCGACCACCAGGAGGAGCGCCAGCGCGACCGGGGGCCGGGCGAAGAAGAGCAGCGTGAAGAGGAACAGCGCCGCGGTGGCCGCCAGGAGCCAGCGGCCGGCGGCCGGGCGGCGCCGGAGCGCGGCCGCCAGCGCGGCCAGGCCGAGCGCCGCGGTGGTGAACCAGAGCGCCACCTCCACCGCCTCCCTCCACGCCGGCTCGACCGGCCGCCCCTCGGCGCGCTCCTTCACCCCGAGCATGAGCCGGCGCTCGAAGGCGAAGTGCAGGGGGTCGAGGACGAGCGCGCCGAGGGCGCTCGCGGCCAGCGACGGCGCGACGTGCTCGGACCCGCGGCGGCTGCGGACCACGAGCCGCGTGCGGCCGTCCGGCTCGGGGGCGAGCACGAAGGCCCAGCTGCCGGAGGGGGGAGGCGCGCCGCCGGCGCCCATCATCCGCAGCGCGTAGGTGCGGAGCACGAGCGCGCGGCCGGGCTCGACCCGCTCGTGGACGGCGTAGGCGCGCCCGCCCATGGCGGGGCGGGGCGACATGAGGAGCTTCTCGCCGGGGCGCGGGTCCGGCAGCCCGAGCAGCCGGTCGCCCCGCGGCATGTCCATGCCGAACAGGTTCTGCAGGAAGCCGTAGGAGTAGAACCCGGCCCGGTCCTGCCCGAGCTGCGCCAGCCAGGGCCAGACCCGCTCCGGCGGCGCGTCGATGGTGAGGGCGCGGGTCTCCACCTCGCGCGCGTCGGGCGCGAGCTCGTCGCCGGGCAGCCGGGCGCGCAGCTCGACCGCGGTCGCGCCCCAGCCCTGGTACCAGGGCCGGATGAGGACGAAGTACTGCACCAGCAGGGCGGTCAGGGCCGCGCCCACCACGGCGACCACGGCGGCGAGCTTCATGGGGTCCTCCGCCGGCACTGCACGCCAGCGAGGCACCGGAAGCAAGGGACCTTGTGGAGCGCGGCCCCCGCTCACCCCGCCTTGGCGCCGTTCTTCTTCCCGTTCGGCTCGCCCTCCTGGACGAGGCCGATCCGGGCCAGCTTCTCGTAGAGCGTGGAGCGGTGCAGGCCCGCCAGCTCGGCCGCCTTCGCCACCGAGCCGGAGGCCGCCTCGAGCAGCTCCTGGAAGTAGCGCTTCTCCCAGGCGTCGCGGGCGTGGCGGTAGTCGCCCTCGCCGTGGTCCGCCTCCGGCACAGCCGCCTTGAGCTCCGGCGGCAGGTCGGCGACGGTGATGACCTCGCCGCGCGCGAGCAGCAGGGCGCGCTCGAGCGCGTGCTCCAGCTCGCGCACGTTCCCGGGCCAGGGGTGGTCGAGGAGGGCGCGCATCGCGTCCTGGTCGGGGACGAGCGGCGGGCGCGCGAGGCGCAGCGCGTGCTTGCGGGTCAGGTGCTCGACCAGCAGCGGGATGTCCTCGCGCCGCTCGCGCAGCGGCGGCAGGCGCACCGGCACCACCCGGATCCGGTAGTAGAGGTCCTCGCGGAACTTGCCCTGCTCCACGTTCTTCTTCAGGTCCTCGTTGGTGGCGCAGACGATCCGGACGTTCGCCTTGCGCGGCTTGCGCGAGCCGACCGGGATGTAGTCGCCGTCCTGCAGCACGCGGAGCAGCTTGGCCTGCAGGGTCGAGGGGAGCAGCCCGATCTCGTCCAGGAAGAGCGTGCCGTTCTCCGCCTCGGCGAAGAACCCGGCGCGCGCCGCCTCGGCCCCGGTGAAGGCCCCCTTCTCGTGCCCGAACAGCTCCGACTCGGCCAGGTGCTCGGGGATGGCGCTCATGTTGAGCGCCACGTAGGGCCCGCCCGCGCGCTTCGACATGCCGTGGATGGCCCGGGCCACCATGTCCTTGCCGGTGCCGCTCTCGCCCTCGATGAGCACCGCCACGTCGGTGGGGGCGATCCGCTCCAGCACCGACACCATCTCCCGCATCGCGCCGGAGCGCCCGACGATCCCGTGCACCGAGAAGGAGCCGTCGAGCGCGCTCTTCAGCTGGGCGTTCTCGCGCTTCAGCCGCGTGTGCTCGACCGCGCGCGCCACGATGAGCTCGAGCTCCTCCGGCTCGAACGGCTTCGTGAGGTAGTCGAAGGCCCCTGCCTTCATCGCCTCGACCGCGGTCTCGACGGTCGCGAAGGCGGTCACGATCACCACCGGGAGGTCGGGGAGCTTCTGGCGGAAGCGGCGCAGCCCCTCCAGGCCGTCGATCTCCGGCATGCGCAGGTCGGTGATGACGCAGTCGAACTCCGCGCGATCCACGGCCGGCAGCGCCTCCGCGACCGACGCGAAGTCGTACACGTCGTAGGAGCGCGACAGCGCCCGCTTCACCATCTGGCGGGCGGAGTCGAGGTCGTCGATGACCATCACGCGCGGCTTCATGCGATCGCCTCCGTGGCGGGCGCCCGGGCGGGCAGCCGGACGCGGAACAGCGCGCCCTGGCCGGGCCGGCTCTCCACCTCGACCGTCCCGCCGTGCGTCTCCGCCGCCTGGCGGACGATGGCGAGGCCGAGGCCGGTGCCGTTGGCCTTGGTGGTGAAGAAGGGCTCGAACACGTGCTTCAGCGCCTCGGCGGCGATCCCGGGCCCGGAGTCCCGGAACTCGGCCACCACCGCGCCGCGGTCGGCGAAGAGCCGCACCGCCAGCGTCCCGCCGCCGGGCTGCATGGCCTGCACCGCGTTCACGCACAGGTTGAGGAACGCCTGGCGGAGCAGCTCCGCGTCGGCGCTCACCTCGGGGAGCCCCGGCTCGATCTCGAGGCTGGTCCGGACGTGCCCCTGGGCGGCGGCGGGCCCCACCACCTCCACCGCCTCGCGCAGGACCGGCTCGAGCGGCTGCGGGGTGACGAGGGTGGTGCGGCTGCGCGCGAAGACGAGGAACCGCTCCATGAGCGAGGCGGCGCGGTGCGTCTCGCGCTTCACCGCCTCCAGGTCGGGCTTGTTGGGGTGCTCCGCCGGGAGCTCGCGCAGCACCACCGCCGTGTAGCCGCGGATGACGTTGAGCGAGTTGCCGAGCTCGTGCGCGAACCCGGCGGCGATGCCGCCCAGGGTCGCCAGCCGGTCGGCGCGCAGCACGTCGCGCGTCTTGTCCTCGACCCGCTTCTCCAGCGTGGCGATGAGGCGCTGGTTCTCGTCGCGCCGCTCCTTCAGCCGGGTGCTCATCGCGTTGAACGCGCCCACCAGGTCCCGGAGCTCCTGGTCGGCGGGCAGCGCGAGCTGGCGGCCGTCCTCCTCCCGCCCGAGCGCGTGCGCCGCGTCGATGACCCGCTGCACCGGTCGGGCGATGCCGGCGAAGAGGAGCGCGGCGAAGGCCTGCCCGAGCACGATCCAGAAGCCGGCCACCAGCGCGGAGCTCCAGGCGAGGCGCCGCGCCGAGCCGACCACCTCCTCGTGGGAGAAGTCGACCCGCACCGCCCCGACCAGCTCGCCCTCGCGCAGCACGGGCGCGCCGGTCACGATCCCCTCCGGCTCGATGAGCCGCTTGAGGGCCTGCACCGGGCTCTCGGCCGGCGCGAACTCGGTCGGCGGCCCCGGCGTGCAGTCCTCGTGGGTGGGCGACACACAGGCCACCACCTTGCCGGCGCGGTCCACCACCCAGGCGCGGTCGAGGGGCGCCGCCTCCACCAGCCGGCCCAGCACCGCCGTGAGCGCCTCGCCGGCGCCGGGCTGCGCGCCGTCCGGGCGGAGCCAGCGCGCCGCCGAGGAGGCGGTCGCCTGCGCCATGGCCGCGCCCTCGCGGTAGAGGAGCTCCTGGCCGCGCTGCACCTCGCGCCAGAGCGCCACCGCGGTGACGCCGGTGGTGGAGAAGACGGTGATGCCCGCCATGAGCAGGAAGAGCTTGAGCCGGAGGCTCATGGGGCGTCCTCCCGGCCGGGGGACACCTGCGGCAGGGCCGCGCAGGGTAGTATGCCCGGCACATGTCGCGCGGACGCCTGGCCCAGCTCGCCTTCGCAGCCGTCGCCGCGGCCGCCCTCGCCGCCGCCTACGGCGCCGCGCGCCTCAAGCGCTACGTCGACACCGACCCGCGGCTCTGCGCGCAGTGCCACAAGAGCACGCCCGAGTTCGCGCTTTGGCTGAAGGGGAGCCACCGCACCGTCGCGTGCCAGCGCTGCCACCACTCGACCCCGCAGGAGGGGCTCGCCATGCTGCGCGCCTTCCTGGCCGGGAAGAGCCCCGACGGCGCGGCGCCGCACGGTCGGGTCGAGGTCGGCGCCTGCGCCTCCTGCCACCTCTCGCACGACACGCGCTGGCCGCAGATAGAGGGATCGCGCGGGCACCGCATCCACGTGGCCAAGGCCAAGATCGAGTGCGTGAGGTGCCACGCCGCCAGCGTGCACGGTTTCGAGCCCGTCGTCGCGAGCTGCAAGGGGTGCCACGGCGAGCACCTCGTCCGGCAGAGCGGGATGCAGAAGCTGCACTGCTTCACCTGCCACAACTTCCTGTCCACCGACCCGGGCCTGCGGCCCACCCGGCGGGACTGCCTCAACTGCCACCGCGCCGAGGGCGTGCTGCCGGCCCGCTTCGCCGACGACGCCCCCATGCAGTTCGAGTGCGGGGCGTGCCACAAGCCGCACGCGCGGACGGACGCCGAGGAGCTGGTCCGATGCCAGAGCTGCCACGAGGACGTGGCGCGCGCCGGCCTGCACGCGCACCGGGGGCACGCGACCTGCGCGTCCTGCCACGCCGCCCACCTGTGGCGCAGCGAGCCGAAGGGCTGCCTGCGCTGCCACGGGAAGGCGGCGGAGCACGCTCGCGGCCGGGCCTGCGCCGCGTGCCACGCCTTCCGCGGGGCGGGGCGCGCGTCGGCCCCGCGGCCCGCCGGAGGGTGAAGCGACCGGGCGGGGCGCAGGGAGGGGCCGCGCGGCCGCCCCTCCAGCTGGACCCCGCCCGGACATCTACCGCTGCTCCTTGTCCTCGCCGAACACGCGGTCGTACTCCGCGGCGTGCTCGTCCTTCATGTACTCGAGGGTCGTCTGCCCGTTCAGCCAGGCCCAGTTCATGGGGAAGATGCTGGGCTTGAGGTGCACGTTGTAGAAGTGCACCACGAACAGGAAGATGGCCGCGAGCGTCGCCTCCTCGCCGTGGATGATCTGGGCGCTGGTGAGGACGAAGGTGGGCAGCACCTTCGCGAACTGGACCGGGAACCAGAAGATGAACCCGGAGCCCACCATCATGATGATGCCCCAGAACACCGCCCAGTAGTCGAACTTCTCCAGGTAGTTGTAGCGCTCGAACTTCGGGCGCTCCTTGCTGAGCCCCAGCATGAAGGTGAGGTTGTCGCGGATGTCGAAGGCGTCCTTGAGCGTCGGGACCATCGACAGGGGCAGCGTCCGCTTCTTGGCGAGGAACGTCAGGTAGACGAGGTGGTAGACGCCGGAGAGGATGATCATCACCGCGGCCACGCGGTGGACGATCCCGGCGCCGTGCGGCCCGCCGAAGAGGGCGAGGAACTTCCGCGAGGACTCGACCCGCTGGGCGAAGTCGCTCATGCCCATCGACTCGACCGCGCCCGCGCCGCGCAGCGGCCAGCCGGTGATGGCGAGCAGGATGACGCCCGCCAGCATGAGCCAGTGCTGGATGCGCTGGTGGATGTCGAACCGCACCACCGTGCGCGTGAGCAGGCTCGCGTCGGCCGCGTGCTTCTTCCCGAACCGCCGGCGCAGCTCGTAGATGAAGTCGACGAGCACGTGGAAGGCGAAGAAGAGCAGCGTGAGGGTCGTGAGGTACGAGAACATCACGTGGATGAAGTGCGGGATGGGGCCCGTCTCCTGCGGCTGCTTGTGCGCGATGAGCGCGGCGAAGCTGGCCGAGGCGCCCCGGTGGCACTGGGCGCAGGTCTGGACCCGGTGGTCGGAGTCCTTGGGCGGCTCGCCGAAGGCGACCGTCGAGGCGGCGATCCCCTTGCCGGAGAGCGTGGCGTGCCCGCCCGCCAGGGCGCCCTTCACGCCGTCGGGGCGCACGGACCAGGCGTGACAGTCGGTGCAGAGCGGCGCGCGCTGGCTGCCGATGGCGACGAGCCGGCCGTGGATGGAGTCGTGGTAGTTGACCGCCACCTCCTCGTCGAGCTTCGCGGCGGCGACGAACTTCGGGTCGTTGTGGCAGCCCTCGCAGCTCTTCGAGAGCTTCGCCCAGTACGGCCGGAACTCGGCGGTGCCGCGCTTCGGCGCCGGCGTCACCTCGTGCGGGGAGCCGTGGCAGCTGGCGCAGGAGGGCCCGGCCACCGCCGTCTCGGCGACCAGCCACTTGGCGTGGCTGGAGGCCTTGAAGCCGTCGACCGAGTCGCCGTGGCAGCCGCCGCAGGCCAGGTAGGCGCGGGGCGACTTCACGCGGGGCTCGCCGTCGGGCGTCTTGCCGGCGGTCAGCCGGGCGAGGAGGGCCTGGTCGGCCGGATCGGTGGGCGCGGCGACCTCGTGCGGGCCCGGCGCCGTGTAGCCGGCGTGGCAGGCGACGCAGTCGAGGGAGGCGTGCACGGACTGGCCGAAGAGGCCGGCCACGACGCCCTGGCGCCCGACCGCGTCCGGCTCGCCGTGCTTCGGCGACTCGTGACAGGCGAGGCAGTCCTGGTTCGCCGGCGCGGCCGGCTGGGCGGCGGCTGCGGCGGCGCCCGGCGAGGGCACCGCGGCGCGGGCCGCGGACGAGAGGGTGAGGGCAACGATGAGGAGGGTGGATCGCATGCGCGTCTAAGCCCCGTGGTGGTGTGGAGCGGAAGAGTCGATGTCGGACGTCGCCGACCTGACCGGCAATTGCGCCGGATCAATCGACCGGAAAATTCAGCGGATCTGCCGTTCCGGTGCGGACGCGTGTGCATGGATTGGGCCCTTATGGTCCGCGCGGAGGCGTCGCCGGTTTCCGCCAAGGCGTGTCGGGGGTTTCGGATCGTGCGGCAGATTGACCCGACAACTCAGCCCGCGAACAGGGGTGCAGCACACCTGAAGTGACGGCATTTCTTGCGCCGTCTATAATGAAGGCGCGACGGGCCGGAGGAGCTGCGGCGTCGCGGCGCACCCTTGACCACGGGTCACACGTCAGGGTGCGGCGAATCGTCACGGGCTCAGGGGATGGCCGAATGACGCACCGGGGAGTCAACTGCGACACCATGGCACGCTCGAGTCTCGCCGCCGCCCTCGCCGCCGTGTTCGCGCTGATGCTGGCCGCGCCCGCGGCCGCCAGCGCGTTCGCGTTCGAGGTGGGGAGCGAGCTGCCCGACGACGAGCTGCCGGTGCTGGGCGGAGGGAAGGCGCACCTGCTCGCCCCCACCCGCGTGAGCGTGTTCGTGTTCTTCCGCACCGGCCAGGAGAACTCGGCCGACGTGCTGGCCCGGCTGGCGCGGGTGGAGAAGGAGCTGGCCGGGAAGGCGGTGCGCTTCGTGGCCGTGGCCTCGGGGGACGAGGCGGAGGCGGAGGTCCGCCGCGTGGTGAAGCAGTCCGGCATCGCCATGCCGGTGCTGCTCGACCGCGGCGACGCGCTCTACGGCAAGCTGGGCGTGCGGCTGCACCCGGTGATCGGGATCGCCGACGAGCAGCACCACCTGGCCGCCTACGAGCACTTCCGGAAGGTGAACCTGGAGGCGCGGGTGGTGGCCCAGGTGCGGCTCCTGCTCGGCGAGATCGGCCGGAGCGAGCTGGCCGCGGTGCTCGACCCGCCGGCCGCGCCGGTGGACGAGTCCGACGCCGTGAAGGCCGGCCTGCAGGCGCGCTTCGCGCGGAAGCTGCTCGAGGCGGGGCAGCTCGACCAGGCGCTGGCGATGGCGCGGACCGCGGTCGAGCGCGCGCCCGGCGCGCCCGAGCCGCACGTCGTGCTGGCCGAGGTGCTCACGGCGCGCGGCGACTGCGCCGGCGCGGCCAAGGAGCAGCAGCTCGCCCGCGCCGCCCAGGCGAAGGGCGCGGTGCTGGCGTCCGCCACCCTGCGCCCCTGCGCCGCCCAGTAGGTCGCTCCGGGGCGCGAGAGCCACAGGGCTGCTCGCTGGGGTGGGGGCCCACCGCAGGTGGGGAGGGGGCGGAGCCCCCTCTTCGGCGGGGCGCCGGAGCGGACGCGGCGAAGCCGCGCGCGAAGGCGCACGGGACCCGCCGAGCAGGGTGGGGCCCCGACGGGCTTCGCTCGGCGGGGCGGGGCGCAGCCCGGCTCTAACTGTGCGCCGCGACCTGCCGGAGGATGTCCAGCTCCTCCAGCGCCTTCCCCGCGCCGATCACGACGGCGGAGAGGGGATCCTCGGCCAGGAACACCGGCAGCCCGGTCTCCTCGCGGAGCAGGGTGTCGAGGTTCTTCAGCAGCGCGCCGCCGCCGGCGAGGACGATGCCGCGGTCGGCGATGTCGCCGGCGAGCTCGGGCGGCGTGCGCTCCAGCGTCACCTTGACCGCCTCGACGATGCCGTTGATGGGCTCGGAGAGCGCCTCGCGGATCTCGCTCGAGGTCACGGTGAGCGTGCGCGGGACGCCGGCCACGAGGTCGCGGCCCTTGATGTCCATCGTCAGCTCCTCCTCGGTCGGATAGGCGGTGCCGATGCCCATCTTGATGAGCTCGGCGGTGCGCTCGCCGATGAGGAGGTTGTACTTGCGCTTGATGTGCTGGATGATCGCCTCGTCCATCTTGTCGCCGGCGATGCGCACCGAGCGGCTGTAGACGATCCCGCCCAGCGAGATGACCGCCACGTCGGAGGTGCCGCCCCCGATGTCGACGATCATGTTCCCCGACGGCTCGGTGATGGGGAGGCCGGCGCCGATGGCGGCCGCCATGGGCTGCTCGATCAGGTAGACCTCGCGCGCGCCCGCGCTCTCCGCCGCCTCGCGCACCGCCCGCTTCTCCACCTCGGTGATCCCGGAAGGGATGCCGATGATGATGCGCGGCCGGACGAACTTCTTCCGGTTGTGGGCCGAGTTGATGAAGTACTTGAGCATCGCCGCCGTGATCTCGAAGTCGGCGATGACGCCGTCCTTCATCGGCCGGATGGCGACGATGTTGCCGGGCGTGCGGCCCAGCATCTCCTTCGCCTCCTTGCCCACGGCGAGCACGCGCCGACCGCCGCGCGCGTCCTGCTGGACGGCCACCACGCTGGGCTCGTTCGAGACGATGCCCATGCCACGGATGTAGATGAGGGTGTTGGCCGTCCCGAGGTCGATCGCGAGATCGCGGGACAGCACGTTGTGGAGCCAGTCGAGCACGGTCTTGTCGTCCGGGGGCGGGAGGGCGGGAGACGGCGGGATATGAACGCTTCCCGCCGAAGATTTCAAGGGTTATCGGGGCGGGCCGCGGGGGCCGGCGATCGGCCCAGGTGGTCCGCGATCCACGACAACACAACATCGTGGAACACGCGCGCATTCTTCGGACGGAGGATCCAGTGCCCTTCGTCGGGGAAGACGAGCAGGCGCGACTCCACCCCGAGCCGCTGCAAGGCGGTGTAGGTGGAGAGGGCCTGCGTCACGGTGACCCGATAGTCCAGTTCACCGTGCGTCACCAGGGTGGGGGTGCGCCAGCGCTGCACGAAGCGGTGGGGCGACCAGCGCTCGTAGGCCGTGCGGTCCTCCCACGGCCGGCCGAGCTCCCACTCCGGGAACCACAGCTCCTCGGTGTCGTAGTACGCCGCCTCGAGGTCGAAGTCGCCGGCGTGCGCGACGAGGCAGCGGAAGCGGTCGGTGTGGCCGTTCATCCAGTTCACCATGTACCCGCCGTAGCTGGCGCCCGCCGCGCAGAGTCGCGCCCCGTCCGCCTCACCCCCTGCCAGGGCCGCGTCGGTGAGCGCCATGACGTCGTCGAAGGGCGCGCCGCCCCAGCTCATCCGGACCGCGTCCTGGTAGGCCTGACCGAACCCGGTCGAGCCGCGCGGGTTGGGCAGCACCACCGTCCAGCCCCGGGCGGCGTAGAGGAGCGGGTTCCAGCGGAAGCTCCAGGCGTCCTTCCACGCCCCCTGCGGCCCGCCGTGGACGAGGACCACGCCCGGATGGCGCTCGCCCGCCCGGTGCCCGGGCGGCGTCATCAGCCAGCCGTGGACCTCGGCCCCGTCCCTGCTCTTCGCCCCGAGCGGGCGGAAGGAGGGCAGGGCGACCCGGGCCATCACCTCGTCGCCGAAGCGGGTGAGCACCTTCACCTTCCCGCCCTGCACCACCGCCACCTCCGGCGGCCGGAGGAACCCGTCCACCAGCGCCGCCAGGGTGCGCCCGTCGCGCGAGGCGGACAGCGCGTGGAGGTTCGCGCCGCCGAGGAGCCGCCGCACCCCGCCCGCGGCGGCGTCCACCTCGTACAGGTTGGCGAGGCCGCCCTCGTCGGCGGTGAAGACCAGGCGCCGCTCCGACGTCCACACGACCTCGTCCACCGACAGGTCGACCCCGGCGGTCAGGTCGCGCGGCTCCTCGCCCGCCGGGCCGCCCACCAGCAGGCGGAAGCGGTCGGCCTCGTAGCCGCTCCGCGCCTGCGAGCGCCAGGCGAGCTGCTTGCCGGAGGGTGAAGGGCGGGGCGACCCGTCCCAGCCGGGCCCCTCGGTGAGGCGCCGCGCCGGTCCGCCCTGGAGCGGGACGGCGTAGAGGTCGGCGTTGGTCGAGATGGCCTCCACCGGGTCGGTGATGCGCGCGTAGAGCAGCGTCCCGCCGTCGGCGGAGAGGGCGAGGTCGCCCGCGTCGCCGCGCTGGTACGGCGGCACGTCCCGGTCGCCCGGCGTGAGGTCCTCCGGCGCGCCCCCGGCGAGCGGCACCCGCAGCACGTGCGTGCGCACCCGCTCGCGCCAGGCGTTCCAGTGGCGGAAGAGGAGCCGCGTGGCGAGGCGGGGCGCGCCCGGCTCGGGCGCCGCGCGCGCCGCGCAGGCGTCCCCGGAGCCACAGGCGGGGTCGACGTCGGTGGCGACGAGGAGCGCCTGCCCGTCGGCGGTCCACAGCAGGTCGCCGGCGCCGGCGGGGAGCCGCGTCACCTGCGCTGCCTCCCCACCGGCGAGCGCGAGCACCCAGGCCTGGGGGGCGCCGCCCCGCGCGGCCGTGAACGCGAGCCGCTTCCCGTCGGGGGAGAAGCGCGGGGTGCTCACCTTCTCGCCGGGCGCCGAGGTGAGCCGGCGCGGCGCGCCGCCGTCGGTCGCCACCACCCACAGCGAGGACTCGATCCCGGACTCGTCGGCGGCGGCGCGGCCGAGCGTGAACGCGACCAGCTTCCCATCGGGCGAGACGGCGGGGGCGCCCACGCGGGGCAGCGCCAGCAGGTCGTCGACGCCGAAGGGGTGCCGCTCGGCGGGCGGGGTGGCGGCGAGGAGCGCGAGCGAGGCGAGCAGCGGGGAGAGCGTCGGCACCGTGATCTCCGGTGAAAAGAGAAGGGGCGCCTGGCTCGCGCCCGCGCCCCTCCTCGAAAGAACTCCTGCGGGTGAGCCGCTACGCGGGCTCGGCCTCGACCTTCACCTTGGCCTTGCCGACCACCTCGCGGTGGAGCTTCACCGGGACCTCGAAGTCGCCCAGCGTCTTGATGGGCTCCGAGAGGTCGATGGTGCGGCGATCGAGCTGGAGGCCGCGGGCGGCGAGCGCCTCGACCACGTCGAGGGCGGTGACCGACCCGTACAGCTTGTCCTGCTCGCCGACCTTGCGCTTCAGGGTGATGGGCGTCTCGGCCAGCCGCTTCGCGACCGCCTCGGCGCTCGCCTTCATCTTGGCCGCCTTGGCCTCGGCGATCTTCTTCTGGTGCTCCAGCTCGCGGACGTTCTTCGGGTTCGCCGTCACCGCCAGCCCGCGGGGGAGCAGGTAGTTGCGGCCGAAGCCGGGCTTCACGTCGACGAGCTCGCCGCCCTTGCCCAGGTTCTCGACGTCTTCACGGAGGATGAGCTTCATGGGATCTCCTTAGGCGCTCGCCACCGTGTAGGGCAGGATGGCCAGCATCCGCGCGCGCTTGATGGCGGTCGCGACCTGGCGCTGGTGGAGCGCGCAGTTGCCGCTGATCCGCCGCGGGATGATCTTGCCGCGCTCGGTGAGGAAGTACTTGAGCTGGCCCTGATCCTTGTAGTCGACCTTGAGGGCCTTGTCGGCGCAGAACCGGCAGACCTTGCGCCGGCCGAAGCCGCGCCCGCGGCCGCCCATCTCGTCGCCGCCGCGATCCTCGCGGCCGCCGCGCTCGCCGCCGCGGTCGTCGCGGCCGCCGCCGCGGCCGAACCCGCCGCCGCCGAAGCCGCCGCCGCCGCCGAACCCACCGCCGAACTTCGCGCCCGCTTCACCAGGACGTGCCATGGATTAGTCCTCCCCGATCTCGGCCGGGGCCTCGAAGGCCTCGCCGTCGCTGCGCTCGCCGAACTCACCCGAGCGCTCCTCGCGCGGGCGGGCCGCGTCCTCCTCGGGAGGCGCCACCTTGATGTCCTGCTCGACCTGGCGGGCCTCGAAGTCGACGTCGTCGGCGAGCCGGATCGACTGGAACTTCACCACCGTGTCGATCATCTTCAGGTTGCGCTCGAGCTCGGCCACGAGCCCCGAGCCGCCGATGTACAGGCAGTGCATGTAGAGCGCGCGCGGGTTCTTGCCGATCGCGAAGGCGGTCTTGCGCTTGCCCTGGTTCGTGAACCGGATGACCTTGCCGCCCTCGCGCGTGACCACCGCGCGGAGCCGCTCCTTGATCTCTTCGACCTGCTCGTCCGGCGTGTCCGCCTTCAGCAGGTAGATGGTCTCGTACTCGCGCACGAGACGCTTCTGCGCTTCCGCCATGTCACTCCCCTCGGGTCCGTGGAGCGGCGGTTCGCCCGCCGCGAGGAGCCAATGTGTCCCGGCGCGGCACCATTGCCGCCGCGGGGTGCATCACCTTCGGTTCACTTCGTTCATCGCCTTGACGGCGCCCTGCTCGCAGATCGTCCGGGCCGCCACCACCGCCCGCGCCACGCCGTCGGAGAGCGCCCCCTCCTCGCCCTTCGCGAAGCGGCCCAGCACGTAGTCGGCCGGGTCCATGCGGGGGGGAGGCCGCCCGATGCCGAAGCGGAGCCGGACGTAGTCCGGGCCGCCGACGTGGGCGTTGACGCTCTTCAGGCCGTTGTGGCCGCCGTGCCCCCCGCCGACCTTCACCTGCAGGCGGAAGGGGTCGAGCTCGAGGTCGTCGTGGACGACCAGCAGGTCCTCGAGGCCGAGCTTCAGGAACCGGAGGGCCGCGCCGACCGCCTCGCCCGACTGGTTCATGTAAGTCTGCGGCTTCACGATCCAGACCCGCTCCTGGCCCACGCTGGCCTCGGCGATCTCGGCCCCGAACTTGCGGGTCGAGAAGGACGCCCGGCACGTGTCCGCCACCCCGTCGGCCACCAGGAACCCGACGTTGTGGCGGGTACGCGCGTACGTCTCGCCGGGGTTGCCCAGGCCGACGACGAGCTTCACGGGAGCTACTTCTTCCCGCCCGCCTTCGCGTCCGCCTTGGGAGCCGCGGCCGGGGCCGCGCCCTTGGCGGCGCCCGCAGCCGGGGCCGCACCCGCGGCCGGAGCCGCGCCCGCGGCGGGAGCCGCGCCCTCGGCCGGCGCCGCGCCGGCGACCGCCACCGGGGCGACGACCTCCTCCTTCTCCGGGGCCGAGACGACGGCGACGGTGAAGTTGGTGGCGTACTTGATCCGGACGCCCTCGGGCGCCTTCACGTCGGCGATGTGGAGCGAGCCGCCGATCTTGAGCGGCGTGACGTCCACCTCGATGCGGACCGGGATCTTCTCCGGGAGCGCCTCGACGGCGATGTCGTGCGCGGAGACGGTGAGGATGCCGCCGGCGGTGACGCCCTCGGCCTTGCCCGTGGTGACCAGCGGGACCTCGACCTTCACCGGCTTCGACAGGTCGACCTCGAGGAAGTCGGCGTGGAGCAGGCGGCGCGAGACCGGGTCGACCTCGTACTCGCGGAAGAGGACGCGCTTCTCCGCCCCGTCCAGCTGGAGCGTGAGCAGCGTGTTGAACTTGTGCGGGGTGGCGATCGCCTTCTCGAGCAGGCCGGGGTCGACGGCGATGTGCGTCGGCTCCTTCTTCTGCCCGTAGACGACGGCGGGGATGAGGCCCTTGGCCCGCAGCCGGCGCGCGGGGCCCTTGCCCTTGTCGCTGCGCGGAGCTGCGCTGAGAACGTTCGTGGACTGCGCCATGTTTTCCTCCCAGTGGACTCGTCCGCGGAGCGCGGCGACGAGGGGCCCGTGCAGGAACGGCTCAGGCCCTGGGGAACACAGAATGAGGGCGGGCTTTTAGCGGACTTCCGCCCGCCCGTCAAGGCGGGCCGGCCGGATCAGGGGACGGAGGCCGCGGCGTAGGCCGCCACCGCCCGCCAGGTCGCCTCGAAGTGGGGCCGGGCGAAGCCGGTCCCCGAGGCGACCCAGTCGAAGTGCGGCGGGACGTGGGTGGGCTGGTGGAAGTGCCCGATCACGTCGTGGTGGTCGGCCCACACCGCCGCGATCACGTCGCCCCAGACCTGGGAGAGCGTGGGGACGATGCCGTCGTTCGCCGCGGCGTCGGGGATGCGACCGTAGGCGACGCGCAGGGCGGCCGCCTGCTCGGCGGTGAGCCGGAGCTGCCGGTCGCGCGGGGTGCGGGAGGCGAAGCGGTAGAGCGCAAGGTAGAGCGCGTGGGTGGCCTGCGCGTAGGGGTCGAGCCCGGCGCGCGCCAGCGAGCGCAGCCCGGGCGGGCGGCCGCGGCTCACCACGCAGCCGTAGCGCACGCCGTCGCGGGCGTGGGTGGAGGTGTTGAAGAGGTCCATCCCGGCGGGCGTGATCTGCTCGACGAGCGCCTGGTCGCAGCGGACCGCGTCGAAGAACTGCTCGACGGCGCGGCGGCGCGCGCCGGAGAAGTCGGCCAGGAGCTGCAGGAAGAGCTGGTCGAGGACGCCCTGCGGCTTCGCGCCCGGCCGCCGCAGGACGCGCGCCAGCCGCAGCGCCACCGCCAGCGGGAGCCGCCCGGTGCGCAGGGCGTGGATGGTGGCGAGCGAGAGCAAGGACAGGAGCTGCTGCCCGAGCAGGCTGCCGAAGAGGTGCGCGAGCGGCGTGCCGTGGTGCGGGGTGGAGATGGTGACCACCGCCCGCACGCGGCGCGCGCAGCGCTCCACGTCCGCGGAGGTGGGGAGCGCCACGCCCGGCTCGACCAGGAGCCGCGCGTCGAGCCCGCCGCTCGAGTGGCCCACCAGCGTCACCTCGCCGTCGCGCTCGTCGAGCAGCGCCGACACCGCCTCGGCGAGGAGCGCGGCCCGGCGCGGCAGCGAGGCGGTGGGCTCGGTGTGCACCACCCGCACCTCGCCCTCGAGCCCGAGCGGCGGCCCCGCCTCGCCGAGCAGGTCGCGGACGTGCGCGAAGTAGGCGAAGTCGCCGAGGTTCGCGAACCCGAAGAACCCCGGGACGAGGACGACGTGGTGGCGGCGCGCCACGCTTTACACGAAGAGGGAGCTCAGCGAGTCGGCGTTGTGGATGCGCTTCACCGCCTCCGCGAAGAGGCGCGCCGTCGGGAGCTGCTTGATCTTGGTGAGCGCCCGCGCCGGCTCGGCGAGCGGGATGGTGTCCGTCACCACGATCTCCTCGATGGGGCTCTTCTGGATGCGCTCCACCGCCGGGCCGGAGAGCACGGCGTGGGTGGCGTAGGCGACGACGCGCGAGGCGCCCTTGTCCATGAGCGCGTTGGCCGCCAGCGTGAGCGTCCCGGCGGTGTCGATCATGTCGTCGAGGAGTACCGCCGTCTTGCCGGACACGTCGCCGATGACGTTCAGGACCTCGGCCACGTTGGGCCGGGTGCGCCGCTTGTCCACGATGCCGAGGCCGGCGCCGAGCCGCTTCGAGTAGGCGCGCGCCCGCTCCACGCCGCCCGCGTCCGGCGAGACCACCACCACGTCCTCGGTGTGGCCGTCGAACCGCCGCCGCAGGTGGTCGAGCAGGACCGGCATGGCGTAGAGGTGGTCGAAGGGGATGTTGAAGAAGCCCTGGATCTGCCCGGCGTGCATGTCCATCGACACGACGCGGGTGGCGCCGGCGGTCTCGATGAGGTCGGCGACCAGCTTGGCGGTGATGGGCGTGCGCGGCGCCACCTTCCGGTCCTGCCGGGCGTAGCCGTAGTAGGGCAGGACGGCCACGATGGAGCCGGCCGACGCGCGCTTCAGCGCGTCGATCATGACGAGCAGCTCCATCAGGTTCTGGTTGGCGTCGCGGCAGGTCGACTGGATGACGAAGGTGTCGGCGCCGCGGACGTTCTCTCCGATCTCGACCTGGATCTCCCCGTCGGAGAAGCGGCCCACCGTCGCCTTGCAGAGCGGGCGCTCGAGCTGCTCGCACACCGCCCGCGCGAGCGGCAGGTTCGAGTTGCCGGCGAAGATCTTGTAGCCGTTCCCGTTGGCGGACATCGGAGGCGCCTCCCAGTGGCGGGACCATCGCGGCCCCGCTGCGAGCGTTTGAACGTATGTGACGAGCCAGCCGGGCGTCCGGGGTGGGCGTCCAGACCGGCGCGTTATACCGAAGCGGTCTGACGGAGTCGACGGGTCGGGCCGGCCCGCGGGCGCCTCAGCCCGCGTCGGTGCCGGTGGGCCGGGGCTCGCCCTTCGCGAGCTCGCGCTCGTACTCGGCCAGGATCACCTTCTCCATCCTCTCGCGCGTCTCGGAGTTGAGGGGGTGGGCGATGTCCTTGAACGTGCCGTCCTTCCGCCGCTTGGCCGGCATGGCGACGAAGAGGCCGGTGGAGCCGTGGATCACCTTGAGATCGCGCACCACGAAGCAGTGGTCGAGCGTGATGGTCACGTACGCCTTGAGCTTCTCCTCGCTGACGGGGAAGACCCGGACCTCGGTGATTTCCATCGAAGGACCCCCGGATGCCGTACCAAGGTGCGGACCACGTGAACCTCGACGTGCTGCCCTGCCCCTTCCCCCGCGGCCAGCGCCGCGCGGCGAGCGGCCGCGCGGTCCTCGAAGATCCCGAACACCGTCGGGCCGCTTCCCGACATTATAGCCGCCTTCGCCCCCTGTCCTACAAGGCGCCCCGCCAGCGCCCGGAGCGCCGGGTGGCGCTCGAAGCAGGGCTCCTGCAGGTCGTTCTCGGCGTGCGCCGGCCGAAAGGAGCCGCGCCGCGCCAGCGGTTTCCGGACGGCCGCCCCCTGGCGCGCCGCGTCGAGCCAGCGGTAGGCCTCCCCCGCACGGATGGCCAGGCGGGGGTCCTCCGGGTAGAGCAGCACGAGGTCGAGCGGCGGCACGATGGCCGGCGCGAGCCGCTCGCCGCGCCCGGCCGCCCAGGCCGGCCCGCTCCCGAGGAAGAACGGCACGTCCGAGCCCACCGCGAGCCCGGCCTCCGCGAGCGCCTGCCGGTCGCGCACCCCGTAGGCGCGGGCGAGCGCGCGCAGCACCGCCGCGGCGTCCGAGCTGCCGCCGCCCAGGCCGGCGGTCACCGGGACGCGCTTCTCGACGGTGAGGGCGACCGCGTCGGCGACGCCGAAGCGGCCCCGGAACGCCTCGGCGGCGCGCGCGGCCAGGTTCGACGGTCCGTCGAGCTCGGGGCGGCCCGGCACGCGGCAGGTGACGGGCCCGCGCCGGCCGCGCGAGAGCCGGACCTCGATCCGGTCGGCCAGGTCGAGCGGCACCATGAGCGTCGCGAGGTCGTGGTAGCCGTCCTCCCGGGGCGGCCCGACCCGCAGGACGAGGTTCACCTTGGCGGGGGCGCGGACGCGGTAGAGCTCGGTGGCCATGGGCGTCACCAGACCCGGCAGACGTGCTCGGGCGCCATGGGCTGCCCGGCGCGGCAGGCGAACGCCTCGCGGAACTCGGGCATGTTGGCGAAGAGGCCGTTCACGCGCCAGCGCGGCGGCGAGTGCGCGTCGGTCACCGCGTGGACCCGCTTCGCCTCGTCGGTCTCGTTCTCGCAGGCCCACTGCGCGTTGCCCACGAAGAAGCGCTGGGCGGGTGTGAGCCCGTCGCGCGGCGCGAGCGGCTGGCCGCGGGTGGCCTCCTGCCAGGCCAGGTACGCGAGCGTGGTGCCGCCCAGGTCGGCCACGTCCTCGCCCACCGTGAGCCGCGAGTTCACCTTCACCTCGTCCACCGCCGGATAGCGGCCGAACTGCTCCACCAAGCAGGCGGTCCGGCGCTCGAACTCGGCCGCGTCCTCGGGCGTCCACCAGCCGCGCAGGTTGCCGCGCCCGTCGAACTGCCGCCCCTCGTCGTCGAAGGCGTGGGTGAGCTCGTGCCCGATGGTGCCGCCGGTGTTGCCGTAGCCGGGGGCCAGATCGAGCGACGGATCCCACAGGGGCGGCAAGAGCACGCCGGCCGGGAAGTTCATGTCGTTGAGCTGCGGGTTGTAGTAGGCGTTCACGGTCGGTGCGGTCATGTCCCAGGCCTCGCGGTCCACCGGCCGCCCCACCTTGGCGAGCTGGCGCGCCGTCTCGAAGCGCCCGGTGCGCGCCACGTTGCCGAAGAAGTCGCCGCGGTCGAGGCGCAGCCGCCGGTAGTCGCGCCAGCGCGCCGGGTAGCCGATCTTGTTCCGCAGGAGCGCGAGCTTCGCGAGCGCCGCCCGCTGCGTGGCGGGCGTCATCCAGGGGCTCTCGGCGATGCGCCGCGCCATGGCGCGCTCCACCCGCCGGGTCAGGTCCTCCACCTGCGCCTTCACCGCCGGCGCGAAGGCGCGCGCCACGAAGAGCTGCCCGAGCGCCTCGCCGAGGTCGCGGTCCACCCACGCCACGCACTTCTTCCAGCGCGCGCGGTCCTCCTTCACCCCCTCCAGGAACGCCCCGTGGAACGCGAAGTGCGCCTCCTGGAACGGGCGCGAGAGGTAGGGCGCGCGCGCGTCGGCGAGGCGCGCCACCAGGTAGGTGCGCCAGGCCTCGAGCGGCTCCTCGGCGAGGCGCGCCTCGAGCTCGAGGAAGAAGGCGGGCTCGGTCACGTTGAAGACCCGCAGGCGCGGCGCGCCGGCGGCGGCGAGGTAGGCCCGCCAGTCGAAGGACGGGGTGAGCGCCTGCAGCTGGCCGAGGCCGAGCCGGTGGTAGACGCGGTACGGATCGCGCTTGTCGACGCGGCTCAGGGCGGCGCGGGCGAGCGCCGTCTCGAGCCGCAGGGCGGTCCGCGCGCCCGCCCGCGCCGCCTCGGGCGGCTCCCCGGCGAGGCGCAGGAGGCCCTCCAGGTAGCTGGCGTAGCGGGCTCGGATCTCCTCCGAGCGCGCGTCGTCCTTGAGGTAGTAGTCGCGGTCCGGAAGGCCCAGCCCGCCGGCGGAGAGCACCGCCAGCACCCGCGTCGCGTCCTTCATGTCCTGCTCGCTGGAGAGGTCGAAGGCGAGCTCGTCCCCGAGCGACGGTTGCAGCCGGCCGAGGAGCGCCGCCAGCGACCGCTTCGAGCGGAGCGCGCGCACCTGGCGCAGCTCCGCCTCGAGCGGCGCCGCGCCGGCGCGCTCCACCGCCCCCTCGTCCATGCAGGCGGCGAAGTAATCGCCCGCCTGCCGCGCGGCGTCGCCGCGCGAGGGGCCGGGCCGCGCCGCCTCCTCGAGCAGCCCCCACAGGAGCTGCCGGTTCTCGTGCGCGAGCTTGCCGTAGACGCCCCAGCGCGACTCGTCGGGCGGGATGGGGTTCTTCGCCAGCCAGCCGCCGCAGGCGAAGGCGTAGAAGTCCACGCACGGGTCGGCGGCGCGGTCCATCGCCGCCGGGTCGAGGCCGGGTGTGTAGGGGAGGCGGGTGAGCGGCGCCTCGCCGGCGGCGCGCGCGGACGGAGCGTGGAGCGCGGCGGCGAGCGCCAGCGCCGCGAGGGGGGGGCGGGCGGTCACGGCGCGAGGGCCCCGTACTTCGCCTCGAGGTAGGCGCGGAAGTCGCCGTCCTGGAGGCCGCGCCCGGTGGCGCGGCGGACGAGCTCCTCCGCCGGCAGCGCCCGGCCGTGCCGGTGGACGTGCTCGCGCAGCCAGTCGCGGAGCGGGAGGAGCCGCCCCGCCGCGAGGTCGCCGTCGAGCCCCGGCAGCGCGGTGCGGGCGGCGGCGAAGAGGCTCGCCGCGTACAGGTTGCCGACGGTGTAGGTCGGGAAGTAGCCGAGCTCGCCCCAGGCCCAGTGGATGTCCTGCAGGACGCCCTCGGCGGCGCGGTGCGGGCGCACCCCGAGCAGCCGCTGCATGCCGTCGTCCCAGGCGGCGGGGAGGTCCTTCACCTGGAGCGTCCCGCGCAGCATCCCGAGCTCCAGCTCGAAGCGCAGCGCGACGTGGAGGTTGTAGGTGACCTCGTCCGACTCGGTGCGGATGAGCGTCCGCTCGACCCGGTTCACGGCGCGGTGGAACGCGTCCGGGTCCACCCCGGCCAGCGCCGGGAAGCGCTGCTGGAGGCGGGGCAGCAGCCAGCGCCAGAACGGGCGCGAGCGGCCGACCAGGTTCTCCCACAGCCGCGACTGCGACTCGTGCAGGCCGAGCGAGGCGGCGGCGCAGAGGAAGGTGCGCCGGTGCGCCACCGGCAGGCCCTGCTCGTAGAGGCCGTGCCCGCCCTCGTGCAGCGTGGAGAAGAGCGCCGAGAGCGGCGCCTCCTCGTGGAGGTGGGTGGTGAGCCGGACGTCGCGCGGGTCGAGGCCGAGCGTGAAGGGGTGGATGGAGCGGTCCTGGCGCCCGGCGTCGAGGTCGAAGCCCATGGCCGCGAGGACCTCGAGCGTGAGCTGCCACTGCTGCTCGGGGTCGAAGCGGCGCCCGGCGAACGGGTCCGGCGGCGGGGGCCGGGCGGCGAGGCGCTCGACCAGCGGCACGAGCCAGCCCTGGAGCTGCTGGAAGAGCGGCTCGAGCCGCGCCACCCGCATCCCCTCCTCGTACCCGTCGAGGAGCACGTCGTAGAGCTCGCCGCCCGCCGGCACGCCGATCGCCTGCACCTGCTCCCGGCGGAGCGCCAGCAGCCGCTCGAGGTGAGGCGCGAAGCGGTCGAACCGGTCCTGCTCGCGCGCCTCGCGCCACGCGACGAGCGCGGCCGACTGCTCCCGCGCCAGCTCGCGCACGAGCCGGGCCGGGACCTTCACCGCGCGGTCGCGGTCGAAGCGGAGCGCGCGGAGCGCAGCGTGTCTCGAGGATGGGGGGTCCGCCGGAGGCGTCCCCCCCATGCCCCCCGCTCGCTCCGGGCCAGCCTCATCCGGCTGCCCCTCCGCTCGCAGCGCCTTTTCCGCCGCGAGGATCGCGTCCCCCAGCGCCGGCGCGGTGAGCTTCTCGTGGTAGAGCCCCTGCAGCGCGGAGAGCTGCTCGCCGCGCGCCTCGGCCCCGGCCTTCGGGAGGTAGGTCTCCTGATCCCAGGTGAGGAGCGTGGCGGCGCCCTGCAGCGCGCGCAGGTCCGCCATCCCCGCCGCGACGAGCTCCCAGGCGTTCTCGGGCATGGCCGCAACATCTATGCGGCCGCCGAGCAGGAGACAAGCGGTGGAGCGATGGCCGGCGGAGAGGTCAGCCCCGGGCGAGGAGCTGCCGCGCGCGCTCGCGCTCCGGCGGGAAGCTGAAGCGCTCCAGGATGCGGCGCTCGTGCTCGCGGTCGAGGATCCGGTCGCGGGTGAGCTCGAGCACCCTCAGCTTCGAGCTCCCGAAGGTGAACGCGTCCAGGAGATCGAGCACCTGATTCACCAGGAAATAGTTGCGGCGCGCGGCCGCCCTCACGCGCTCGAGCTGGCGGACCTCCGGGCCGCGCCCGAGCGACTGCAGCAGGCCGTCGAACGCGTCCGGGTCCATGGGGGCCGGCCCCGCGACCGGCGGCGGGGGGGCGGGCAGGAGCGGGACGGCCGCCCAGGTCGTCGCCACCTGGCCGGCGCTGGCGGCGACCTCGCCGGTGAGCGGTGGGCGGCCGGGGGGGAGGATCTCGACGCGGTAGAGCGCTCCCGGGTGAGCGCGCACGGTGAGGGGCGCGCCGCCCTCGGCGACGAGCCCGCGCTCGTCCGCGATGCGGCACGGCGTGCCGTCAGGGGCGCGCACCGCGACCAGGGTCGCGCCCTGTGGATGCTGCGCGTAGTCGATCGAGAGGGCGGCCCGCGCCGGCGCGGGCGCTGGTGCCGGGTAGGCGGGCGCGGGGCGAGGCTCCGGGCCGAGTTCGCGCGGGCGCGTGAAGCCGGGCAGCTCGGGCGCGGGCTGGGCCCAGGCGGTGAGGGCGGTGGCGGCGAGGGCGACGGCGGCGATCCATTTCATGGTGGGGCCTCCCGCCAGCAGACGTGCGGGCGTGGGCGCGCATTCTGTCAGGCCGCGCCGCCGCTGGGCACCGGGGCGCTCGCCGACACGGACGCACAGTCGCCCACGGGCGAGCCGGCGGGTGGAGGCACGCGGCGCCGCGGCCGTCGGCGATCTTCGTGCGCGTGCGACACCCACCGTCCCGGCTACCCGAGCCCACCCACGACCGTCTCGAACGCGGAAAGGAACTCGTCGAGATCCTCCCGCGCGACGGTGAGGGCCGGGTCGAGCCTGAGGATCTCCAGGCCCGGCCTGCGGACCAGGATGATGCCGCGCTCGAAGAGGGCCTCCGCCACCCGGAGAGCCCTGGACGGACCGTCCGCAGGCACGAACTCGACCGCCAGCATGAGGCCCCTACCACGGACCTCGCGGATGACGGGGTGCCTCGCCCCGATCGCCTCGAGGCCCGCGAGCAGACGGGCGCCGTCCTCCCGCGCCTTCTCGACGAGCCGGCTCCGCTCCAGCTCCTCGATGACCGCCAGGGCCACCGCCGCGCCGAGGGCGTCGTTCTGGTGCGACTGGGCGTAGTGGAAGTGGCCCAGGTCCACGCGGCGCCAGACCTCCCCGAGGGCCACCGCGCTCACCGGGTAGCCGGATCCAAGCCCCTTTCCAATCGCGACGAGGTCTGGCTTCAGCCCGTAGTGGTTGAACCCGAACCACTCGCCCGTGCGACCCAGGCCCGTGGTGACCTCGTTGGCCATGACGAGTCCGCCTGCCTCGCGGACGCGCCGCGCGAGCGCCTCGACCAGCGCGCGCGGGGGGAACCTGACGCGGCCGCTCGAGCTCCCCGGCTCGAGCACGAAGGCCGCCGCCTCTTCCAGAGGCAGGTCCCCGAGGCCCTCGTCCCCTTCCCAGTCCACCTCGATCCATTGGTCGGCCGCGGTCCTCGAGGCCATGCCGTAGGCCCCCAGATAGCTCCCAGCGAGCGTGATGAACCTGCGCCGGCCCGTCGCCTCGGCGGCGATCGCGAGGGCGAGCTCCACCGCCTCGCTGCCCGAGGCCAGGAAGAGGGCCTTTCCGCCCTCGATGCCCGTGACGTCCAGCAGCTTCGCCGCGGCGCGATCCACGACGGGGTGGTAGTAGCAGTAGCCCGTGTGCACGAGCTCGTGGAGCTGCGCCTCGATCGCGGCCGTCACCGCGCCGTGCCCGTGCCCGAGCGAGGTCGACCACACCCCGGACTCGAGGTCGAGGTAGCGCCGCCCCTCCGAGGTCCAGAGCCGGCAGTTCTCGGCCCTGACGACGTCCGTGAGCCTGGGCGTGTGCCCCGTGCATAGAAAGGTGTGTCGCATCGAGGTCGCCATCGGCGAGGATTTTAGTCCAAACGATCCATTCCGATCGGGACCGGCTCGCCCTCGACCGCGAGCCGCTCGAGCCCGCCATCGTCACGGGCTCGCGGCCCGCGCCCCCAGCGACGTCGCTCGAAGCGGCCCGACCATGAGAGGGGCCCGCTCGACCGCCTCCTGCCCCCGGTCCATGCGCCTTGCCGCCGCCGGATCGGGCTGGCAGGATGCGCGCCGTGCCCGACCGCCTCTACGAAAACATCCCGTTCCGCCACTCGGAGATCGAGCACCGGTACGGGCCCAACGTCCACATCCTTTCGAACCCTTACCTCCTCTCGCAGCTCGCCCAGCTCTGCGCCAAGGACACCATCCAGCCCGCCATCAACCGGCTGGTGGTGGACATCTACGGGCGGCTGCTCGAGGACGTGATGAACGCGGAGTTCCCGCGCGTCGTCCGCGACGTCGCCACCCGCATGATCGACGTGACCCCCGCCGGCGTGTTCCACGGCGAGGTGCTCGATCGCTCGGTCCGGGCGGTGACGGTCAACATCGCCCGCGCCGGGGCCATCCCGTCGCAGACGGTCTACGACCTCCTCAACGTGGCGCTCGACCCGCGCGGCGTGCGGCAGGACCACATCATCATGAGCCGCATGCTGGGCGAGAACGAGGAGGTGGTGGGGGCCGGCATCGGCGGCATGAAGATCGGCGGCGACGTCGCGGACGCCTTCCTGCTCTTCCCGGACCCCATGGGCGCGACCGGCAGCTCGCTCTCCGAGGCCATCTCCACCTACAAGAAGAAGGTGCCCGGGACGCCGCGCCGGATCATCAACATCCACCTCATCGTCACCCCCGAGTACCTGCGGCGGATGACGGCCGACCACCCGGACGTCGAGGTCTACGCGGTGCGGCTCGACCGCGGCCTCTCGGCGCCCGACGTCATGGCCACCGTCCCCGGCACGCGCTGGGCCGAGGAGCGCGGCCTCACCGACCACCAGTACATCGTGCCGGGCGGCGGCGGGTTCGGCGAGATCATGAACAACGCCTATGTCTAGGCTCGGGGGCGAGAAGGTCGAGGTCCTGCTCTCGGAGGCGCAGCTCGCCGCGCGCATCGCGGAGCTGGGCGCCCGCATCAGCGCCGACTACGCCGGCCAGCCGCTCACGCTGGTGGGCGTGCTGAAGGGCAGCTTCATGTTCCTGGCCGACCTGGCGCGCGCCATCGACCTGCCGCTCAAGGTGGACTTCATCGGCACCACCTCGTACCAGGGCACGAAGTCGAGCGGCGTGGTGCGCATCACGAACGACCTGTCGCGGCCCATCGACGGCGAGCACATCCTGCTCGTCGAGGACATCGTCGACACCGGGCTCACCATGCAGTACCTGCTCGAGAACCTCGCCACCCGGCACCCGGCCAGCGTGAAGGTGTGCGCGCTGCTCGAGAAGCCGGCCCGCGCCAAGGTGCAGGTGCCCATCGCGTACAAGGGCTTCTCCATCCCCGACGAGTTCGTGATCGGCTACGGGCTCGACTGGGACGGGCGCTTCCGCAACCTCCCCTTCCTCGGGGTCGTGAAGCCATGAGCGCCCCGGCGCGCGGCTCGGCCGGCCGCACCTTCCTGCTGGTGGTGGCGGTGCTGGCGCTGTTCGCGGTGGTGGTCTACCTGCTCTCCGAGCGGAACGCGCGCACCTACACGCTGGCGCTGGAGGACGGTTACCTCACCGTGAAGAAGGGGGTCATGGCGCCGATGGGCCGCCAGACCTTCAAGACCGCCGATCCGGCGCAGGCGCAGGCCTACGCGCCGCTGAAGCCGCCCGCCGGCTTCAAGCTCGACGAGGAGCGCACCTTCGACGACCGGGGCGGCCTCGACCAGGCGCTCTACGAGTACCTCGCCAAGTGGGCGCGCGACGACCTCGCCACCGAGAAGCCCGAGCTGGTGGAGCGCGCGCTGTCGTGGATCGACCGCGCCGAGAAGCTGGCCGGCCTCTCCGCCACCCAGCGCGAGGACCTGCGCACCGTGCGCGCCGAGTCCGGCTACTTCGAGGCGCGCCAGCTCCTCGGGAAGGCCACCGACGCGCTCCGCCAGGCGCGCGAGAAGCTCAAGCTCACCGCCGCCTCGTCCTCCCACCACGCCGGAGAGGCCGGGGAGGCGCTGCGCCTCGTCGGACCCACCGTCGACGAGCTGTACCGGGCCGAGCGCGCGCTCGCGTCGCCGGGCGGCAACCAGCCAGTCCCGCCGGCGGAGGCCGCGCCGCCGGCGCCCGCCGCGCAGGTGCAGCAGCCAGGTCCTGCGCCGGCGCGGTGACGGCGGGCGGCGATCGCGAACCGCGAACCGCGACCGCGAACCGCGACAGGCGACCGCCAGCGGCCGCGCACAGGCCCCGGCGCGCCCCGCTGCGCCGGCCCTTCACCCACCTTGACGCACGCCGGCCCCACGGCTAGCTTCCGCCGCCGTGACCCGGCTGTGGGTGCTCACCGCTGTGCTGCTCGCGCTCGCCATCGCCGCCTGTGGGGCGGACTGCGACAGGGCCCGGGAGTTGCGCCAGGGAGCGCCCTTCGGCGAGGCGGGCCCGGGTCCGGCGGCGCCAGGGGCTGCGCCGGCGCCGGGCACGACTCAGGGTTGAGCCGACCGGATCTCCGCCGGTGCGGGCCCGAGCCCACATGTAAGGGCGTCGCCGCCCCAGCCTGCGCCGCGCGCCGGCGGCGGGCGCCGCGGCTCCGTCGCGCCGGGGCGCCCGGGCGATAGCGCCAGCGGCCAGGCGCCCGGGCGCGGAAGGCACCCCACCCGGTGTAACATCAGCAGCATGAGCACCTTCTACGCGCCGCATGGGGCGGCCGACCTCCTCTCGCGCTACAGCTTCATCGAGCCGATCCTGGGCGGCCGGCGCGTGCTGGAGATCGGCGCGGCGCGCGCGACGGACGGCGCGTCGGCGCTGGCGCTGGCCGAGCGCGGCGCGGCGGCGGTGCTCTCGGTCGAGGACGACGGGCTGGGGCTCGGCCGCGCCGCCGAGGTCTCGGCGCACCCCTTCGTGCAGTTCCGCGCGGCGGCGCTGGAGGAGCTCCCGCAGCACGCCTTCGACCTCGTGCTCGTCGCCGACGGCGCCGCGCTGGCGGCGAGCCCCGAGCGCCTGGCGGCGCTGGCCGAGCTGCTCTCGCCGCGCGGGCACCTCGTCACCGCGCTCGCGGCCGCCGGCGCGCGCGGCCTCGCCGCCCTGGCCGGCGAGCCGCCCATCCTCGACGTGCCCTCGTACGAGAGCTTCGCCGGCGCGCTGGCGGCCCAGTTCGACGTGGTCGAGGTGGCCACGCAGTCGCCGGCGGTGGGCTGGGTCATCGCCCCGGCCGCGCGCGGCGACGACGCGCCCGACCTGGGCGTCGACGGCTCGCTCTCCGGCGCCCCCGAGGCCGCCTACTACGTCGCGCTGTGCGGCGCGCGCCCCACCGGGCTCGCCAGCATGGTGCTCGTGACCCTGCCCCCGGGGCCGCTCGCCGACGCGGCCCTGGCGGGCGCCGAGGCCGCGCACGCGCACGCCGGCTGCGCCGAGGCGCTGGCGGGCCGCGACGAGGCGCTGTCCCGGGCCAGCGCCGCGGGCGCGGAGGCGGAGGCGCGCGCGGGCGCGCTCGAGGAGGTCATCGCCTCGCTGCGCGCCGAGCTCGAGGCGGCGGCGGCGCGCCAGGCCGACGTCGCGGCCCGGCTGGAGACGGAGCGCGCGGGGCGGAACGAGCTCGCGGACGCGGTGGCGCGCGCCGAGGCGGAGCTGGCGGCCCGGAGCGGCGAGCTGGCGGCCGCGCAGGAGGAGGTCGCCGCGCGCGAGGCCGACCTGCGCGGCGCCCGCGTCGAGGCGCGCCTGCGCGAGGAGCGCGTGGCCGCGCTGGAGGAGGAGGCGCGGGCGCGGGCCGAGGAGCGCGACCAGGCGCGGAGCGAGGCGGGCGCGGCCGAGCAGGCGCGCGCGGAGGCGGCGCGGTCGGCGGCCGAGGCGCGCGAGGCGGCGGAGGCGGCCTGGCGCGAGACGGACGCCGCGCGGGCCGCGGCGGACGAGGAGCTCGCCAGCGTCCGCGCCGGTGCGGACGCGGAGCTCGCCACCGCGCGGGCTGCCGCGGACGCGGACCTCGCGAGCGCGCGCGCCGCCGCGGAGGCGGCGGCCGGCGAGCGCGAGGAGGCCCTGGCGCGGCTGGCCGCGGCCGAGGGCGAGCTGGCCGTCGCGCGGGACGGCCGCGCGGCGGCGGAGGCGGGCGCGGCGGAGCAGGCTGCCCTCGCCGAGGCGGCCCGGCGCGAGGCCGAGGCGGCGCGCGCCGAGGCGGCTGCGCTGCGCGAGGCGCAGCGCTCCGCGGAGGAGGCGCGGGCCGCGGAGGCGGCCGCGGCCGAGGCGCGGGAGGCCGAGCTCACCGGCGCGGTCGCCGCGGCCGAGGCGGCGCTCGCCGCCGCGCGGGCCGGGGCGGAGGAGCTCGAGCGCGAGCTGGCCGCGCGGGGCGCCCAGGCCGAGGAGGCGGGGCGCCGCGAGGCGGCGCTGTCCGCCCAGGCGAGCGGGCTCGCCGCCGAGGTCGAGGTGCTGCGGGGCCGCGGCGAGGAGCACGCCGGGGAGGCCGCCGAGCTGGAGACGCGGGCGCTCGCGGCGGAGGCGAAGCTCGCCTCGCTGGAGGCGGAGCGCGCCGACGGGGGCGCGCGGCTCGAGGCCGAGCGGGCCCGGGCGGAGGAGCTCGCGGCGGCGCTCACGGCCGCGCGCGCCGAGCTGGAGGGCACGCGCGCGGAGCTCGCGGCCGCCCAGGCCGAGTCCGGCGCGGCCGGGCCGCGGCTCGCCGAGGCGCTGCGCCGCGCCGAGGACGCCGAGGCGGCCGTGACCCGCGGTCACGCCGAGGCGGACCTGCTCGCCGACCGGCTGAAGGAGGTCGAGGGCCGGGTGGCGGAGGCGACCGCCCGCGCCGAGGAGGCGGAGCGCCGGGCGGCGGCGGTCGGCTCCCAGCGCAGCGAAGAGAGCGCGGCCGCGGCGCGGCTGCGCGGGGAGCTCTCCAGCGCGCGCGAGGCGCTGGCGGCGCGCTTCGCCGAGGTGGAGGAGGAGCGGCAGGCGCTGCGCGATCGGGTGGGGCGGCTGGAGGAGGAGCTGGCCACCCAGAAGGCCGACGCGGCCGCGGCCCGCGCGGCCGCGGGGCAGGCCGAGGCGGCGCGGGCCGAAGCCGAGGCGGCCCGGCGCGCGGCGGAGACCTCGTACGCCGAGGCGCTCACGCCGGCCCAGGCCGAGGCGGCCGGGCTCCGCACCGAGGTCGAGACCGCGCGCGCCGCGGCCGAGACCGCCGAGGCGGAGGCGGCCACCCTGGAGGCCGAGCTGCAGGCGGTGCGCTGGGAGAAGGAGGAGATCGAGGGCCGGCTGCAGGCGGCGCAGGCCTCCGGCGGCGCCGCCTCGGCGGGCGAGGTGGCGCGGCTCCGCGAGGAGCTGGCGGAGCGCGCCGCCGAGGCGGCCGAGCTGCGCGCCGAGGCGGAGCGGCGCGCCGCCGAGCTGACCGCGGCCCAGGGCGAGCTGGCGGAGCGCGCCGCGCAGGCGGCGGCCGCGGGCGCCCCCGAGGTGCGCGCCCGCGAGGCGGAGAGCAAGCTGGCGGACGCGCTGCGGCGGCTCTCCGACGCCGAGGCGGTGGCCGAGGCGGCGCGGACCTCGCCCGACGCCCCCGGGGCGGGCGTGGCCGAGCGGCTGCAGCGGATGGCGCACGAGCGCGACCTCCTGCAGTCCCAGGTGAGCGAGCGCGACACCCGCATCTCCCGCCTCCAGCGCGAGATCGCGGACAAGACGGACCGGCTGGGGCGCCTCGCCAAGGAGATGGGCGAGCTCAAGCTCAAGTCGAAGGGCGGCCTGGGGAAGCTCTTCCGGTAGCGCGGGCGGCGGCGCACCCTCGGCTCCGTTACAGCTCGCACCCGATGGCCAAGGTCCGGCTCGCCTTCCTCTGGCACATGCACCAGCCGCTCTACCGCGCGCCGGAGACGGGCGAGTTCCTCCTGCCGTGGGTGCGCCTGCACGCGACGCGCGCCTACTACGACATGGCGTGGATGCTGGAGCGGCACCCCGCCATCCGCTGCACCGTCAACTTCACCCCGGTGCTGATGGAGCAGCTCGAGGCGTACGCCCGGGGCGAGGCGCGCGATCGCTTCCTCGACCTGTCGAGGAAGCGCGCCCGCGAGCTCCTGCCCGAGGAGCGCCAGGCGGTGCTCCGGTCGTTCTTCATGATCGACTGGGAGACGGTGGTGAAGCCCATGCCCCGCTACTGGGAGCTGCTCCAGAAGCGCGGCCGGGACGTGCGCTACCTGGACCTGGCGCGGGTGGCGAGCGGCTTCAGCGAGGCGGAGCTGGCCGACCTGCAGGTGCTCTTCAACCTCGGCTGGTTCGGGTTCGGGGCCGTCGAGGACGACCCCGGGCTGGCGGCGCTGCGGGCCAAGGGGCGTGGCTACACGGAGGCGGACCTCGACTACGTGCTGGCGGCGCAGCGGCGGGTGGTCGGCGAGATCGCGCCGCGCTGGCGGGCCCTCTCCGAGCGCGGGCAGGTCGAGCTGTCCTCGACGCCCTACTACCACCCGATCCTCCCGCTCGTGTGCGACACCGACTCGGCGCGGCGGGCGCTCCCGCACCTGCCCTTGCCGCCGCGCTTCGCCTGGCCCGAGGACGCGCGCTGGCACGTGCGCGAGGCGATCGCGAGCCACGAGCGCCACTTCGGCGCGCGGCCCGCCGGGATGTGGCCGGCCGAGGGCTCGGTGTCCCCCGAGGCGCTCGAGCTGCTCGCCTCGGAGGGCGTGCGCTGGGCCGCCACCGACGAGGGCGTGCTGCTCCACTCGCTGCCCGAGGGCACCCCGCGGCCGCGGGCGCTCTACCGGCCCTGGCGCGTCCAGGCCGGGGCCCGCGAGCTGCCCATGCTGTTCCGCGACCGCGGGCTCTCCGACCTCATCGGCTTCAGCTACCAGCGCACCGGCGCGGCCGAGGCGGCGGCCGACTTCACCTCGCACCTGGCCGCCATCGGCGAGGCGTGGGAGGACGACGGGCAGCCCGGCCCGGCCACGGTGGGCGTGTTCCTCGACGGCGAGAACCCGTGGGAGCACTTCCAGGGCTCGGGGCGCGACTTCCTGGAGGCGCTCTACCGGCGGCTGGAGAGCTCCCCCGACCTCGCCACCGCCACCCTCACCGAGGCCACCGCCGGCGCGCCGGGGCCGGTCATCCCGCGCATCCACTCCGGGTCCTGGATCGAGGCGTCCTACCGGATCTGGATGGGCCACGAGGAGGACCGGCGCGCCTGGACGGCGCTCGGGCGCGCCCGCGAGGCGCTGGCCCGGGTGGAGGCGGCGCCGGCGCCGAGCGTCACGCGGGAGGCGATCGCGCTGGCGCACCGGCACCTCTACGCCGCCGAGGGATCCGACTGGTACTGGTGGTACGGGGACGACTTCCACACCGAGCTGGCGGTCGAGTTCGACGGGCTGTTCCGGTCCTACGTCATCGCCGCCTGCCAGCTCATCGGCGCGCCCCTGCCCATCGAGGCGCTCGAGCCCATCAAGCGGGCGGAGCTGCCGGCCGGCGCCGAGGCCCAGCCGCTGCGGGAGCCGACCCTGCTCATCACGCCCACCATCGACGGGCGCGAGACCACCTACTTCGAGTGGCAGGGCGGGGGCGTCTACCGGCCCGGCCAGGCGCGCGGCTCGATGTTCGGCGGCGCGCAGGCGTTCGAGGCGCTGCGCTACGGGTTCGACCTCGGCCACCTGTACCTGCGGCTCGATCCGGTGGAGTCGCCGCAGCGGGCCACCGAGGCGTGCAGCGCGGTGCGGGTGGAGCTGCTCGCGACGGGGGTGCAGGCGCAGGTGGACTTCACCCCGGCCTGCGACGGGGTCGAGCGGCCGGGCCGGCGCGACGGCGCCCCGCTCGGGCGGGCGGCCTTCGCGCGCGTGATGGAGCTGGCGCTGCCGTTCGCGGAGCTGGGCCTCGCGCCCGGCGAGCGCGTGGCCCTGGCGCTGCACGTCCTCCGCGGCGGGGTGGAGCTGGAGCGGCTGCCGCGCGCCGGCTACGTGACCTTGACCGTGCCCGACCAGGACTTCGAGCGGATCCACTGGCGGGTGTGAGGGCCCGATATCGCGCCCCGCGCGCCCGCTTGGCGATCCCGGGCGGCCTGTGAGACCCTCCGCGCGATGTCGACGGAGGAGACGCGGCTCTCGGGCTTCGCCCCGCCCGGCCCGGCGGCCGGCGAGGGCTGCCTGGTGGTGATCCACGCGCCGATGCGCCGGCTGCTGGGGGCGCGCCTGCCGCTCGCGCGCCGCGAGGTGGTGCTGGGGCGCGACGCCGGGTGCGACCTGGTGCTGGAGGCGGAGGACGTCTCGCGGCGCCACGCCCGCGTGCGCGGCGAGGGGGAGCGGCACCTCCTGGAGGACCTCGGCTCGACCAACGGCACCTTCGTCGGGGAGGAGCGGGTGTCGGCGCGGGAGCTCTCGCCGGGCGACCACGTCCGCGTCGGCTCGGTGATCCTCAAGTACCTGGCCGGCGGCGACCTCGAGGCGCTCTACCACGCCGAGGTGAAGCGACTCGCCGACGAGGACCCGCTCACCGGGCTCGTCCACAAGGGCGGCTTCGCCGAGGCCCTCCGGCGCGAGGTGTCGAGCGCCCGCCGCCACCTCCACCCGCTGGCGCTGGCGCTGCTCGATCTCGATCACTTCAAGCGGGTGAACGACGGGTTCGGCCACCTGGCCGGCGACCAGGTGCTGCGGGAGCTCGCCGCCCTGGTCCGCCCGCTGGTGCGCGCCGAGCAGCTCTTCGCCCGCATCGGCGGCGAGGAGCTGGCGCTGCTCCTGCCCGGCGTCCCGCTCGAGAAGGCGCGCTTCTTCTCCGAGAAGGTGCGGGGGCTCGTCGAGCAGCACGCGTTCCTCTTCGACGGGGCGCGCATCCCGCTCACGGTGTCGATCGGCGTGGCGGAGCTCTCGCCCGAGGACGAGAGCCCGGAGGCGCTCGTCCGGCGCGCCGACGAGCGGCTCTACCAGGCCAAGGAAGCCGGCCGGAACCGGGTGCTCGCCTGACGCGCGCCCCCGCGCCTCGCCCCCGCCGCGCGCCGGGCACGGGATTCCCGGCGATCTCGGGCGCGCTCCGTTAACATGGCTGCCGCGTGAAGACCCGCCGCTCGCTCGCCATCCTGTTCGTCATCGTCTTCGTCGACCTGCTCGGCTTCGGCATGGTCATCCCGGTCATGGCGCTCTACGCCGAGCGGCTGGGCGCGCCGGACAGCCAGATCGGCTGGCTCATGACCGGCTACTCGGCGATGCAGTTCGTGTTCACGCCGATCTGGGGCCGCCTGTCCGACCGGCTCGGCCGCCGGCCGCTCCTGCTCCTCTCCATCGTCATGACGGCGGTGGCGTTCTTCGGGTACGCGGTCGCGCCCACCTTCGCGTGGCTGCTCGTCTCGCGGCTCTTCGCGGGCGCGGCCACCGCCAACATCGCCATCGCGCAGGCCTACATCGCCGACGTGACGCCGCCCGAGGGGCGCGCCCGCGGCATGGGCCTCATCGGCGCCGCCTTCGGGCTCGGCTTCATCCTCGGGCCGGCCATGGGCGGGCTGCTCTCGAAGGTGTCGCTGGCGGCGCCGGGCTACGCCGCGGCGGCCCTCGCGGCCGTGAACGGGGTGGCCGCCTTCTTCGTCCTGCCGGAGCCGGCGGCCCGCGTCGAGGCGCAGCACCGCCCGCGCTTCCTGCGGCTCGTCGAGGAGTTCAAGAAACCGGGCATCCGCCGCCTGATCCTGATCTACCTCTTCGCCATCCTCGCCTTCAGCGGGATGGAGGCCACCTTCGCGCTGCTGGCCGCGCACCGCTACCACCTCGATCGCAGCGAGGTCTCCTACGTCTTCGCCTTCATCGGCGTGGTGGTCACCGTGGTGCAGGGCGGCCTCATCGGACCGCTCACCCGGCGGTTCGGGGAGCGGGCGCTGCTCGTCGCGGGCCTCCTGGCGCAGGGGGCGGGGCTCGCGGCGCTCCCGTACGCGGGCGGGCTGGGCGGCCTCCTCGGCGCCTGCCTGCCGCTCGCCTTCGGGTCGGGCCTGACCACGCCGGCGCTCACCTCGCTCATCTCGCGGTCCGCGGCGGCCGACGACCAGGGCGGCACGCTCGGGGTGGGGCAGGCGGCGGCGGCGCTGGGGCGGGTGGTGGGGCCCATCTCCGCCACGAACGCCTACGATCACCTCTGGTTCGCCGCCCCCTACCTGGGCGGCGCCGTCATCATGCTCGCCACCGCCGCCGTGGGCTCCACGCTGCGGCGCCCCGCCCCGGCCGGCGGCGCGCCGCTCGAGCCGGCCCGCGGGCGCGACGGCTAGGCCGGTTCGCGAGGAGGGCGCATGCCCGAGCTGCGCAGGGATCCCATCGTCGGCCGCTGGGTCATCATCGCCACCGAGCGGGCCAAGCGCCCGAGCGACGTGCAGCGCCCGCTCGACCACGTCCCCTCCGGCCTGTGCCCCTTCTGCCCCGGGCAGGAGGACAAGACGCCGCACGAGGTGTACGCCGCCGGGCGGCCCGCGGCCGGGCCCGTCGACGGCCCGGGCTGGAAGGTGCGGGTCATCCCGAACCGCTACCCGGCGCTCATGATCGAGGGCGACCTGGAGCGGGAGGCGAACGGCATCTACGACCGGATGAACGGGGTGGGCGCGCACGAGGTCATCGTCGAGACCGCCGACCACACGAAGGACCTGGCCGCGCTCTCCGACGCGGAGGTGACCGAGGTGCTGTTCGCCTTCAAGGCGCGCATCCTCGACCTGCGCAACGACCAGCGCTTCCGGTACATCCTGCTCTTCAAGAACCACGGCCAGGCGGCGGGCGCCACGCTCGAGCACGCGCACTCGCAGCTCATCGCGCTGCCGGTCACCCCGCGGCAGGTGCAGGAGGAGATCGAGGGCGCGCGGCGGCACTTCGACCACCGCGAGCGGTGCATCTTCTGCGACATCGTCATGCAGGAGCGGAAGGACCGCAGCCGCCTCGTGCTGGAGAACGAGGAGTTCGTGGTGTTCGCGCCCTGGGCGCCGCGCAGCCCCTTCGAGACCTGGGTGGTGCCGAAGCGGCACGAGTCGAACTTCGAGGCGGAGCCGAAGGAGCGGCTCGCCTACTGCGCCCAGGCGCTGCGCTCGACGCTGCGGCGCCTCGGGGCGGCGCTCGGCGACCCGGCCTACAACTTCATCCTGCACTCGAACCCGCTCCGCGACCCCGCGAGCCCGTCGTACCACTGGCACATCGAGGTCATGCCGGCGCTCACCCACGTCGCCGGGTTCGAGTGGGGCTCGGGCTTCCACATCAACCCGGTCCCGCCCGAGGAGGCGGCCGAGTTCCTGCGCCTGGTGGTGACTTAGAACGGGGCTGCGCCCCGCCCCATCCAGCAGAGCTGGCTGGGGCCCCACCCCGCGCGGCGGGTCCCGTGCGCTGGCGCGCGCGGCTGCGCCGCCCCCGCGCCCGCGCCCCGCCGAGAGGGCTCCGCCCTCCCCCGCTTCGCGGGGCCCCCACCCGCTTCTGCTGCTAACGTGAACACGGAATGAACGTCCTCTTCGTCGCCTCCGAGGTGGCGCCCTTCTCGAAGACGGGCGGGCTGGGCGACGTGGCCGGCGCGCTGCCCGCGGCGCTCGCGGCGCGCGGGCACGCGGTGAAGGTGGTGACGCCGCGCTACGGCTCCATCGACCCGTCGGCCCACGCGCTCACCCGGCTCCCCGAGGTGGTGCACGCGCGCGGCGAGGTGGGCGGGCTGTGGCGGGGCCGGCTCGGCGGCGCCGAGGCGCTCCTCGTCGAGCACGAGCGCTGGTTCGGCCACCGCCGCGGCCTCTACCAGGAGCACGGGCGCGACTACCCCGACAACGCCCAGCGCTTCGCGTTCCTGTGCCGGGCCGCGCTGGAGGTGCCGCGCGCGCTCGGCTTCGCGCCCGACGTGGTCCACCTGCACGACTGGCAGGCCGCGCTCGGCGCCTGGATGCTGCGCCACGAGCACCCGCAGGCGGGCTGGGCCGGCCGCGCGCGCAGCGTCTACACCATCCACAACCTGGCCTACCAGGGCGTGTTCCCGAAGGAGCTCGTGCCGGCGGTGGGCCTGCCATGGGAGGTGTTCCGCTACGAGGCGGTCGAGTTCTACGACCAGCTCAACTTCATGAAGGCGGGGATCGTCTTCTCCGACGCGGTCACCACGGTCTCCCCCAACTACGCGCGGGAGATCCTCACCCCCGAGCACGGCTGCTCGCTCGACGGGCTCCTGCGCCACCGCGCCGGGCGGCTCTCCGGGATCCTGAACGGCATCGACGACGCGGTGTGGGACCCGGCCCGCGATCCGCAGCTCGCCGCGCACTACGACCGCGCCGCCCTCGCCGGGAAGGCGCGCTGCAAGCAGGCGCTGCAGCGCGAGCTGGGGCTGCCGGTGCGGGCGGACGTTCCCGTGGTCGCCATGGTCGGCCGGCTCGCCGAGCAGAAGGGGATCGACCTCGTGGCGGCGGCGCTCCCGGCGCTGCTCCAGCTCGACGTCCAGCTCGCGCTGCTCGGCAGCGGGCGGCGCGATTACGAGGAGCTGTTCGCGCGGGCGGCGCGCGAGGTGCCCGCGCGGCTGGCGGCGCGGATCGGCTTCGACGAGGAGCTCGCCCACCGGATGGAGGCGGGCGCGGACGCCTTCCTCATGCCGAGCCGCTTCGAGCCGTGCGGGCTCAACCAGATGTACTCGCTCCGCTACGGCACGGTGCCGGTGGTGCGGGCGGTGGGCGGGCTCGCCGACACGGTGGAGGACTTCGACGGCGCCCGGCGCGGCACCGGCTTCACCTTCCACGAGTACCACCCGGCCGCCATGACCACCGCGCTGCGGCGCGCGCTCGACGTCTACCGCGACGCGCGCGCCTGGCGCGGGCTGCAGGAGCGCGGCATGGCGCAGGACTTCTCCTGGCGCGCCAGCGCCGGGGCGTACGAGCGCCTCTTCGCCCGGCTCCGCTCCAGCTAGGGCCCGGCGTTGCCGGCGGCCGAGCGGCGCCTCACCGTTGGAGCGTGAAAGAGCGCCGCAAGAGCCCCCGCCCCTCCCTCGAAGACGACGGTCCCGACCTCCCCGAGCCGACGGTGCGGGCGCGGGAGCGGCCGGACTTCGACGACGAGCGCGGCGAGCGGGTGGTGCCGCTCTCGAACGTCGGGGGCGCCGCGCCGACCCGGCTCGGCGGCGACTCGGGCGGCGACCTGCCCGGCCCCGAGGACGACCTCACGAACCTCATCGAGCCCGAGCCGCCCCAGTCGCCCGAGATGAACGCGATGCACGTGCGGCGGGGCGGCGGGCCGCACGGGCCGCGGCGCAAGCCCTAGCGGGGCGCCACGCGCCTCGGCCGCTCGGCCGGGACCAGCGCGCGGAAGGCGCGCCCGGGGATCGCGGTGACGAGGTAGGTCTGGTCGAGGTGCAGGTAGAGCGCGCCCTCGGGCGTCCGCTCCACCGCCTCCGGGTGGAGCAGCTCGAGCTGCCAGATCGACTCCTCCGAGAGGACGGGCCTGCCCTCGCGCGTGGTGTAGCTCACGCCCCAGCGCTCCCAGCGGTCGCCGTTCGCCATGGGTGAGAGCTAACCGCGCCGGCGCGCGCCCGGTCAAGCGGCGCCTGCCCCGGCTACTCCAGGCCGCGGGCGCGCAGCTCGTCGTCCGACTCCCCGTGCAGGTGCCCGAGCTCGTGCAGGAGCGTGACGCGCACCTGCTCCGAGAGGTCGGCCTGGCTCCGCGCGAAGCGCGCCAGGTTGAGCCGGTAGAGCACCACGCTGCGGCAGCGGGGGCCGTCCTCCGGGAGGCAGGGCTCGCCCTCGGAGGGGCCCCGGAAGAGGCCCAGGATGGAGGGCGACAGGGGCGGATCGACCGCCGTGAGGTCGTCCAGGGCGGGCACGTCGGCCACCTCGAGCGGCACCGCCTGGAGCGCCCGCCGCTCGACCTCCGGCAGCGCCGCCACCGCGCGCCGCACCTCCGCCTCGAAGTCGGCCCGCGCGATGGTGACCCCGCCGCCCAGCTCGTCCGGGGCGAGGGTGCGCGCCCGCCGCTCCAGCTCCTCGGCGTGGCGCCCCTGGCCGGAGCGCTCGGCCACGAGCGCCAGGTAGTGCAGCGTCCAGGCGTCCTCGGGCTTCTGCGCGCGGACGCGCTCCAGCGCCCCGCGCGCCTCGTCGAAGCGGCACAGCTCGTAGAGGGCCACCCCCCGCTCGTACTGCGCGTCGACGTCGCCCCGGTGGAGCGCCAGCGCCCGCTCGGCGTGGGCGAGCGCCGCGCGGCTCTCGCCCAGGTCGTTCTCGGCCATGGCGGCGAGCAGGACGAGCGCCCCGGTGAGCTCCGCGTCGGCGCGGCCGCGCCGCTCGGCGGCCCGGGCGCCGCGCAGGGCGTACTCGAGCCCGAGCTCGAGCGTGGCGCGGTCCCCGGGGAGGCGCGCCACGTACAGGTCGGCCGCGGCGTGGAGCGTCTCCGCGTCGTCGGGGTCGATGGCGAGCGCGCGCGAGAGCGCGAGGCGCGCGTCGTCGAGCCGGTCGAGGTCGACGAGGGCCTCGGCGCGGAGCCGCAGGCCGGCCACCAGCCGCGGCGCGAGGCGCAGCGCCTCCTCGGCGCACGCCAGCGCGCGCGCCGGCTGACCGCGATCGAGCTCGAGGTCCGCCTCCTCCAGCAGGAGCCGGGCGGGGCCGCGCCGGGCGCAGGGGGCGGGGGGCGGGCGGACCTGGGCGAGCTGGCCGCGCGTCGCGGGCGGCGGGGCGCTCGCCTGCGCGGCCGCTGGCGGCCGCGGCGGCACGGGCCGGCTGCAGGCGGCAGCGAGGAGGAGCGCGAGGAGCGGGGAGCGAGGCGATCGTCCGGTCACCGCCCGGGAGTCTGCCACACCCGGCCGGGCCTACCAACGGCCGGGCAGGCGCCAGCCGCTAGAACCCGCGGAGGGTGAGCCGGACCACCACCTTGCCGGGTGGGCGGGCGTCGACCTGGACCGGGATGCCGGAGAGCCAGAGGGCCGCGCGCGCCAGCGGGTGGTCGGCCAGATGGAGCTGGTGAGCCACCGACGACACCCACTCGCTCGGACGGTATGCCGGGCGGAGCGGGCCCTGAACCGGCCCGGTGCCGTACAGGAGCGGGAGGTCGGGACCGTCGAGACCGCCGGGATCGCCGGGGCCGTCGCCCCGCGCCTCCGCCCCGGAGGCGGGGCCGTGGAGGGGGGCCCACGCCGCCGCGCTCTCGACGGCCGCCGCGTGCGCCTCGGCGCGGAAGGAGATGGCCGGCTGGCGGGGCGGCGGGATGGACCCGAACCGGAAGAGGAAGAGGATCGTGAAGGTGGAGAGCATCCCGGCGCCTCAATCTGGGCGGGAGCCGGAGGGCGGACAAGCCAGCCGGCGCGGGCGTAGGAGGGGTGTTGCCTTCGCGACCCAGCCCCACCAGCGAACCCGCGCTCTCCGTGAGAGAGCACCCTCGCGGCGGGGCGGCTGGGCCTCGATGGGGCACGGGCAGCCGCCCGCTCGCCGCTATGAAGCGGGCGTGAACCGCGCCGCCCTCCTGTTCGCCGTGTCGCTGTCCGCCTGCGCCTCGCGCCCACCCGCCGCTCCGGCCTCCCGCGAGCTCCGGCTGCCGCAGGAGCGCCACCTCGCCCACCTCCGCCAGCTCACGTTCGGCGGCGAGAACGCGGAGGCCTACTTCAGCTTCGACGGGCGGGAGCTCGTCTTCCAGTCCACGCGCGACGGGCGCGCCTGCGACCAGGAGTACGTGATGGGCGCCGACGGCTCCTCGCCGCGCCTCGTCTCGACCGGCCGCGGGCGCGTCACCTGCGGCTACTTCTTCCCCGGCGGCGACCGGCTGCTCTACGCGTCGACGCACGAGGCGAGCCCGGACTGCCCGCCGCCGCCGGACATGTCGCACGGCTACAGCTGGGCGCTCTACGACTACCAGCTCTACACGGCGCGCCCGGACGGGAGCGACCTCGCCCCGCTGGCGCACGCCCCGGGCTACAACGCCGAGGCCACCATCTCGAAGGACGGCTGGATCGTCTTCACCTCCACCCGCGACGGCGACCTCGACCTGTACAAGATGCGCCTCGACGGCTCCGGCCTCACCCGCCTCACCGACACGCCCGGCTACGACGGCGGGGCCTTCTTCTCGGCGGACGGGAAGCGCATCGTCTACCGCGCGAGCCGCCCCAAGGACGCGGCGGCGCTGGCGGAGTACCGGGCGCTCCTGGCGCAGAAGCTGGTGCGCCCGACGCAGCTCGAGATCTGGGTGATGGACGCCGACGGCCGGAACCAGCGGCAGGTGACGCACCTCGGCGCCGCCAGCTTCGCGCCCTTCTTCCACCCCGACGGCCGCCGCATCATTTTCGCCTCGAACGTGGCCGATCCGCGGGGGCGCGACTTCGACCTCTACCTCGTGAACGACGACGGCACCGGGCTCGAGCGCATCACCTACAACGACACCTTCGACGGCTTCCCGATGTTCTCGCCCGACGGGAAGAAGCTGGTCTTCGCCTCCAACCGGAACGGCTCGCGCCCGGGCGAGACGAACGTCTTCATCGCCGACTGGGTGGAGTGATCCGGCCGAGCAGCCGCTCCAGGAACTCGAGCAGCTCGCGCGGGCGCTCGCGGTCGCCGGCGCGCAGGTCGATCCGGTGGATGCGGTCCTTGAGGAAGTAGGCCACGTCGAGGTCGGTGGACTCGCCCAGCTCGAGGAAGTGGGCGACCGGGAGCACGTCGAGGTCGCGCAGCTTCGCCCACAGCCAGCGGACGTTGGGGTCGGAGAAGGAGTAGCCGACGAGGAGCACCTCGCGGCCGACCACGTCGGAGCAGAAGCGCAGGTCGATCGGGTGCGAGGCGAGGCCCTGCCGCCGCTGGAAGTCCGACTCGCCCAGCACCAGCGAGCCGGGCCGGCCGAGCGAGCCGTGCAGCTTGTAGATGGGGAAGCGCGGCACGAACTCGCCGTCGATCTCGTCGAAGCGCCAGGCGTGCAGGTCGCGCGGCTCCGCCACCACTTGGTAGGCGCGCCCGGCGGCTCCGAACGCGCGCTCGAGCAGGTCGTCGAAGTTGGTGGTGTAGATGGCGGGCACGTGGTCGGCGAACCGCACCAGCAGGCGGTGGAGCGGCAGGTCGGCGGCGTCGATGTGCGAGGCGTCGAACAGCCGGCGCAGGCGCTCGTGCAGCCGCTCCTCGCCGCAGACCCAGCGGAACGCCTCGCCGATCTTCAGGAAGGCGTCGACCGAGAGCGGGTCGTCCGGCGAGGGGGGCGTGAACCGGCGCGCGGCCTCCGGCACCGCCGCCTCGAGGGCGGGCGCGAGGTCGCGCGCCAGCTCGCAGACGGCCTGCTTCCAGGTGGGCAGCGCCGCCCAGCGCGAGGCGCCGGCGCCGACCAGCACCACCAGCTGCCCGCGGCGGATGCGGCCGGCCAGGTGGTCGAGCACGCGCTCGACGTCGGGGGCGAGGGGCACGCCCCAAAGCTTGGGGGGCCGGGGCGTGCCCGCAACACGGCGCCGCTACGCTCCCCGCGGCGCCAGCCGCTCCACCGAGAAGGGCGCCAGGTCCACCGGGGGCGGCTGGCCCAGCACGGCGGCGGCCACCGCGTCGGCGGTGATGGCGGTGAGGAGGATGCCGTTGCGGGTGTGGCCGGTGGCGTAGAAGAGCCCGGCCACGCTCGACGGCCCGAGCACCGGTGCGCCGTCCGGCGAGGCGGGGCGGAAGTTCGACCAGGTCTCCACCACCGGCACGTGCTCGAGCGCGGGGGCGAGCTCGAGCGCCATGCCCAGCACGCGGTGCAGGCCGCCGGCGGTGACCGCCTTCTCGAAGCCCACCTCCTCCATGGTCGAGCCGCACAGGAGCCGGCCGTCGGCGCGCGGCACGACGTACCCCTTGTCGCTGAAGACGACGCGCGAGAGCAGGCGCTGGCGCGTGTCGAGGAGCGCGATCTGGCCGCGCACCGGGCGCACCGCGCCGCGCGGCAGCCCGCTGCCGGGCACGAGCGCGCTCCAGGCGCCGGCGGCGAGCACCACCGCGCCGGCGTCGAGGCGGCCCGCGTCGTGCTCCACCGCCACGGCGCGCCCGCCCTCGTGGACGATGCGCAGCACCTGCCCGGTCTGGAAGCGGGCGCCGGCGGCGCGCGCCGCGAGGTAGAGCGCGCGCGAGAGGAGGCGCGGGTCGAGCGACGCCTCGTCGGGGAAGAAGAGCGCCCCGCGCGTCTCCGGGGAGAGGCCGGGCTCGAGCCGCCGCGCCGCGGCGTCGTCGAGCACCTCCGCCGGGAGCCCCTGCCGCTCCAGCCGCTCGGCGCGGGCGGCGAGGAGCTGGGCGTGGTCGTCCTCCAGCGCCACCTCGAGCGTGCCGCCCTCGCGGTAGCCGACCGCCACGCCGGTCGCGGCCTCGACCTCCCGCACCAGCGCCGGGTAGCGCGCCAGCGAGGCGCGGCACAGCGCGTAGAAGGGCCCCGGCTCCACCGCCTCCACGCCGGGCGAGAGGATCCCGCCCGCCGCGCTGGAGGCCTCCGCCCCCGGGATGCTCCGCTCCAGCACGAGGACGTCCTTCCCCGCCTGCGCGAGCCGCAGCGCGACCGCGCAGCCCTGCACCCCGGCACCGATCACCACCACGTCGTGACGCATGGCGGGGAGAGTAGCCCCGGAGGGGCGGGGGGAAAACCGAAACGATCAGGCCGCGGGCGGCGGCCCGCCGGCGGGCTGGTCCTGGCAGCCGAGCACGCCGTGCAAGAGCAGGTCGTAGAGGTGCTGGCGCCACACCTCGGCCGGCACCGGCTGGGCGAAGAACGGCCGGGCCGCCTCGTGCGCGGAGGCGACGAGCGCGGCGAGGCCGCCGACGCTCAGCACGACCAGGGTGGGATCCAGGCCGGGGCGGAGGGCCGGGGCGCCGGGGGCCGCCTCGCCGGAGATCGCCTGCACCGCGCGGCGGACAGGCGCGACCAGCTCGGGCTCGGCCTCGAACAGCTCGTTGAGGAAGGGGCCGCCGTCGAGGAACTCGCGGATGATGATCTGCGCGCCGAGCGGGTCGCGCAGGTTCGCGTCCAGGTAGGCGCCGACGACGGCGGGCGCGCCGCGGCCGGTCTCGATGAGCTGCACCACGTTCCCGAGCATGGCGCTCCAGATCGTGCGCAGCACCTCGAGGTAGAGCGCCCGCTTTGACGCCCAGTGACGGTAGAGGAGCGCCACGTTGCAGCCGGCGCGGCGGGCGATGCCCTGCACGCGCGCCCCGTGGTAACCGCGCAGCGAGAACTCGGCGCGGGAGGCCTCCCAGAGCCGGTCCGCGATGGACGGTTTGGCCCCTGGCGTCATCTTTCCCGCGACGAAAGCGTCCACGCAGGGCACATAGTAACGAGTCTTGACGGCCGTCAAGCTGGAACGCGCGGGTCCCCCCCAACGAAGCTGGCGAGCGCGGGGCGCGCAGCCGGAGCGCGCCGGACCCCGGTGCTACAACGGGGCCATGGCCGGGCGGCGCGCCATCCTCCACCTCGACCTCGACGCCTTCTACGCGTCGGTGGAGCAGCTCGACGACCCGTCCCTGCGCGGGCGCCCGGTGGTGGTGGCCGGCCCCTCCGCGCGCGGGGTGGTGTGCGCGGCCAGCTACGAGGCGCGCCGCTTCGGGGTGCGCTCGGCCATGCCGACGCCGCGCGCGCGGCGGCTCTGCCCGGAGGGCGTGTTCGTCCCGCCGCGCTTCCCCCGCTACGAGGAGCTGTCGGGCCGCGTCTTCGCGATCTACCGTGAGTACACGCCGCTCGTGGAGCCCCTCTCGCTCGACGAGGCCTTCCTCGACGTCACCGCCAGCGCCGCGCTGCATGGCGGCGGCCGGGCCATCGCCGAGACCCTGCGGCGGCGGGTCCGGGCGGAGGTGGGCCTCACCGTCTCGGCGGGCGTGGCGGAGGTGAAGCTGGCGGCCAAGATCGCGAGCGACCTGGGCAAGCCGGACGGGCTGGTGGAGGTCCCGGCCGGCGGCACGCGCGCGTTCCTCGCCCCGCTGCCGGTCTCGCGGCTGTGGGGCGTGGGCCAGGTCACCGGCGAGGCGCTGGCGAAGCTGGGCCTGCACCACGTCGGCCAGCTCGCCGCCGCGCCGGAGGCGCTGGTGGCGGGCGCGCTGGGGAGCGGGCCGGCGCGCCACCTCCTGGCGCTGGCGCGCGGCGACGACCCGCGCGAGGTGGTGCCGGACGAGCCCTCGCGCAGCGTCGGCTCGGAGGAGACCTTCGAGCAGGACCTCGCCGGCCGCGCGGCGCTCCTGCCGCGGCTGCTCGCGCAGGCCGAGCGGACCGCCCGCCGCCTGCGCGAGGCGGGGCTGCGCGGGCGGACCGTCACGCTCAAGGTGAAGTACGCCGACTTCACCCTCGTCACCCGCCGCTGCACGCTCGCCGCCTCGACCGACGACGGGGCCGCGGTGTTCGCCGCCGCCCGCGAGCAGCTCGAGCGCGTCGAGCTCGATCGCCCGGTGCGCCTCGTCGGCGTGTCGGTGAGCGGCTTCGAGGAGCGCGCCGAGCAGCTCGGGCTGTTCGAGCCGCGGCCGGCGGCCGACGCCGCCCGCCGCGCCGCCGTGAACGCGGCGGTGGACGCGGTGAACCGGCGGTTCGGGCCGCACGCGGTGCGGCCCGCCACGCTCGCCGACGACGACGACTGAGCGGGCGCCTGCCCGCCCGCGCGCCGACGCGGCCCCGGCCCGCGCGGCCCGGCGGTTCCCCGCCGCAGCGGGCGTGGTCAGGTTTCCGGGATGAAGCGTCCGCGCGCGGGTGAGGAGATCGCCACGGAGCGGCGGAGCGCGGGGGAGCTCGACGCCCGCGCCGACGCGATCGCGGCGTTGAACGAGGCCGAGGTGCCGTTCCTGGTGGCGGGGGCCTACGCCTTCTTCGAGTACACCGGCATCTTCCGGGACACGAAGGACCTCGACGTCTTCCTGCGCCGCCGCGACCTGGAGGACTCCTTCGTCGCCCTGGAGCGGGCCGGGTTCCGCACCGAGCTGCTCGACCCGGGCTGGCTCGGCAAGGGCTACCGCGGCGAGTGGTTCGTGGACGTCATCTTCTCCTCCGGCAACGGCGTGGCGGTGGTGGACGACCTCTGGTTCGAGCACGCGCGGCCGGGCGAGGTCATGGGCCATCCGGTGCTGCTCGCTCCGCCGGAGGAGATGATCTGGTCGAAGGGGTTCGTCTGCGAGCGGGAGCGCTACGACGGCCACGACGTGGCGCACCTCGTCCACGCCTGCGGCGACGGCATGGACTGGGAGCGGCTCCTGGCGCGCTTCGGCCCGCACTGGGAGGTGCTCCTCGCGCAGCTCCTCATGTTCCGCTTCGTCTTCCCCTCCGACCGCTCGCGGGTGCCGGAGCGCGTCATGCGCGAGCTCCTGCGGCGCGCCGGGGAGGGGGTGGCGGAGGGCGACTGGGCGCGGCGCGTCTGCCGCGGGCCGCTCGTCTCCAGGGTCCAGTACCGCCACGCGCTCGACCGCCTCGGCTACGAGGACGGGCGGGCGCTGCACGCGCGGCAGCGGGCGGAGGGCGCCGCGCCCGAAGGGAGCGAGGATGGAGCGGTCGTTTCGCCTGGCCGCGCTCGGTGACCTGCACTGCCGCGAGGACCAGCACGGGCGGTTCCGCGAGCTCGTCCTGGCCGTGAACGGCGAGGCGGAGGGCCTCGTCCTGTGCGGGGACCTCACCGACCGCGGGCTGGTGGAGGAGGCGAAGACGCTGGCGGAGGCGCTCTCGGAGCTGCGGGTCCCCTGCGCCGCCGTGCTCGGGAACCACGACTACGAGGCGGGCCAGCAGCGCGAGATCTGCCGCATCATGCGCGAGGCCAAGGTCCACCTCCTCGACGGCGAGTACGCCATCCTCGACAGGCGGCTCGGGGTGGCCGGCGTGAAGGGCTTCGGGTGCGGCTTCGACCGCGCGACCCTGCAGGCGTTCGGCGAGCCGGCCGTGAAGGCGTTCGTGCAGGAGGCGGTGAACGAGGCGCTCAAGCTCGAGGCGGCGCTGGGGCAGATCGACACCCCGCACCGGATCGTCATCATGCACTACGCGCCCATCGCGGCGACGACGCTGGGCGAGGGGGCGGAGATCAAGGCGTTCCTCGGCACGAGCCGGCTCGCCGCCCCGGTGGACGCCTTCGGCGCCCAAGCGGTGTTCCACGGCCACGCGCACCACGGCACGCTGGAGGGCCGGACGCCCAAGGGCGTCCCCGTCTACAACGTGGCGATGCCGCTCCTCAAGAAGGCGTTCGACCGGCGCTTCCGGATCATCGACGTCGAGCCGCCGGAGGAGCAGCCGCTCGCCGCGGCCGACGGCCAGCCGGCCGGCCTGCACTAGCCCGCTAGTGCCGCATCGGGGGCGGGCCCGCCGCCTTGCGGACGCGGTCCAGGATCTCCTCCATCCCCACCGACTTCGGGATGTACCCCTGGGCGCCCAGCAGCTCGGCCTCCCACTCGAAGCCGTAGGCCGAGAGGATGAGGATCGGCACCGCGGCGCTCTTCGCCTCGCCGCGCATCCGCTCCATCACGCCCCAGCCGTCGAGGACCGGCATCTTGAGGTCGAGCAGCACGATGCCCGGCTGCTCGTCCTTCACGCGGGCGAGCGCGACCTCGCCGTTCTCGGCCTGCTGCACCGGGTACCCGGCCTCGCTCAGGACCTCGGAGAGGGCCTCGCGGAAGTCGTCGTCGTCGTCGACGACCAGGATGTACTGGCCGGGTGTCATGCGGCGCCGCCGTCCCTCAGCATCCCTGCGATCTCCCCCGCCACGCGGCGCGCGTCAAGGATGCGATCGGGGTCGAGGGAGACGGCCCCCACCACGGGGTGCCCGCCGCCGCCGTAGCGCTCGCACAGCCGGGCGATGTCGTGCGTCCGCGTGACCTTCGACCAGGGGTTGGACCCGACCGAGACCTTGGCCCGCTTCGGGTCGCGGGAGACGACCACCGTGTAGCGCGCGTCGGGGAAGAGCTCGTAGGCGATGAACTTGTTCGCGCCCTGCACCTCGGTCTCGGAGAGGTCGACCTCGACCACCCCGCCCTCGACCCGGGCCAGCCGGCGCACCGTCTCGATGGAGCGGAAGTGGCGCTCGAGGATGGGGGCGAGCGGGGCGGTGACCCAGGGCTCGGCCGCGATCTCGGCCAGCGGGCGCACGCGCAGCGCCTCGATGATCCGGGTCTGGAGGGAAGGGTCCTGCGTCGCCTCCAGGAGGGCCATGAGCCGCAGCGCCGGCTCCTCGAGCCGCACCGGCATGGCGGCGCTGGGGAAGCGGGCGGCGTCGATGAGGTCGGCCCAGCGGAGGAGGTCCGCCAGGTCGGGCGCGGTCCAGCCGAAGCGCGCCTGGAGCGTGCGGGCCATGAAGCCGGCGCAGGACGGGGCGGTGGGATCCCAGAACTTCTGCCCGGAGGCGTCGCGCTCGAAGACCGCCCGATCGCCCGCCGGCTTGAACGCGCTCTGGTGGTGGTCGAACCACCAGTGGAGGGCAGGGGAGGGCGAGAAGCGGAAGTCGACGCAGGCGTTCACGTCGGCGTCGAACGCGCCCGGCGGGAAGGGGTCCTTCTGCGCGTGCTGCAGGGGGAAGAAGGAGGTGGCCTCGAGGCGCGCGCCCTCGCGCTCGGCGAAGAAGCGGCTGAAGACGGCCGCCGAGGCGCAGCCGTCGAAGCAGTTGCCGTGGTGGAGGACCTTGAGGCGCATGGCCGGAGTGTGTCGTAGGGCGGGGGCTCGTCCCCCGCCGCGCTTCACGTAGGGCGGGAACTCGTTCCCCGCCGCGCGCGGCAATCTAGTGACGCGCTGCGCGCCCGGTCAAACGAGAAAGCACCCCGCGCCCCGAGGTCGACGGAGCGGCGAGCGCGGGTTAGACTGCGCCCCGCATGGACGCCACGCGTGTCGGGGCACTCCTCGACGACCGCAAGTTCGATCTCCGGCTGACGCTGGTGGCGGGCAAGAAGGGGCTCTCGCGCAAGATCTCCAGCTCCCGCATCCAGAAGCCCGGGCTGGTCCTGGCCGGCTTCATGGAGTACCTGCACAAGGAGCGGCTGCAGGTCTTCGGCAACACCGAGATGAGCTACCTCACCACCATGCCGCCCGAGCGCGCGCAGGAGGTGCTGCGGCAGTTCTTCGCCCAGGACATCGCGTGCCTGGTGGTGACGAAGGGCATCGGCGTCCCCCCGGCGCTGGCGGCCACCGCCGAGGAGGCGGGCGTGCCGGTGCTGCAGACCACCCACCTCTCGTCCACCTTCATCGAGAGCGTCCAGAACTACCTGGAGGAGATCCTCGCCGCGCAGGCCTCGATGCACGGGGTGCTGCTCGACGTCTTCGGCGTCGGCATCCTGCTGCTCGGCAAGAGCGGCATCGGCAAGAGCGAGATCGCGCTCGACCTCGTCATGCGCGGGCACCGCCTGGTGGCCGACGACATCGTCGACGTGAAGCGGATGGCGCCCGAGAGCGTCTACGGCACCGGCTCCGAGATCATCAAGCACCACATGGAGGTCCGCGGCCTCGGCATCATCAACATCAAGGACCTCTTCGGCGTGGCCGCCATCCGCGAGCGGAAGAAGATCGAGATCGTGCTCGAGCTGGTGGAGTGGGACCCGAACGTCGAGTACGACCGGCTGGGCGTGGAGGAGAAGAAGTTCCGCATCCTCGACGTCGAGATCCCCATGCTCATCGTGCCGGTCCGGCCCGGGCGCAACATGACCACCATCATCGAGGTGGCCGCCCGCAACCACCTCCTCAAGCTGCAGGGCCACCACTCCGCCAAGGAGTTCCAGGAGCGGCTCAACCGCGCCATCGCGCTCGCGCCGGGGGCGCGGGGCGGAGAGCTGGACGTCGAATGACGCAGCGCCAGGGCCCCGAGCGCCACCCCGTCGACCTGCGCCCGCCGCTCGAGCCGCGGGTGGTCATCCTCACCGGCGTGTCCGGGTCGGGGAAGTCCACCGCCCTGCGCGCGCTGGAGGACGCCGGCTTCTACTGCGTCGACAACCTCCCCATCGTCTTCCTGGAGAAGCTGCTCGAGCTCTCGGCGCACACCGCCGGCGAGGTGACCCGCATCGCGCTGGTGGTCGACGCGCGCGAGGGGCGCTTCCTGGCCGAGGCGCCGCGCGTCATCGAGGAGGTGCGCCGCCGCGGCACCCGGGTGGACGTGGTCTTCCTCGACGCGACCGACGACGCGCTCCTCCGCCGCTACTCCGAGACGCGCCGCCGCCACCCGCTCGGGAGCGGCTCGGTGCCGGAGGGCATCGCCGCCGAGCGCAAGGCGCTCGAGGGGCTGAAGGCGGTCGCCGACGAGGTGGTCGACTCCTCGTCGCTCAACGTCCACGAGCTGAAGCGGCTGGTGCACGGCCGCTTCGTCGAGGGCGCCATCGAGAAGATGGGCGTGACGGTGGTCTCCTTCGGCTTCCGCTACGGGCTGCCGAGCCACGCCGACGTGGTGCTCGACGTCCGCTTCCTGCCGAATCCGTACTTCGTCCCCGAGCTCAAGCCCTACCCCGGCACCGACGAGCGGGTGCGCGACTACGTGCTCGGCCAGCCCGACGCGCGTGCCTTCCTCGACCGCTCCCTCGACCTCTGCAACTTCCTCCTGCCGCGCTACCGGGCCGAGGGGAAGAGCTACCTCACCATCGCCATCGGCTGCACCGGCGGCCGGCACCGCTCGGTCGCCATCGCCGCCGCCATGGCCAGCGCGCTGCAGGAGGCCGGCACCGACGTGCGCCTCTGGCATCGCGACCTGGAGAAGGAGTAGGTAGACGCCATGGTCGGTCTGGTGGTGGCGGCGCACGGGGGCCTGGCGGAGGAGCTCATCCGCACCGCCGAGGGCGTGTGCGGCAAGCTCGAGCAGTGCCGCGCCGTCTCGGTGAACGGCGCCGCCGGCATGGACGACGCGCGGGCGCACCTGGCCGAGGCGATCAAGGCGGTGGACCAGGGCCAGGGCGTGCTCGTCCTCACCGACATGTTCGGCGGCTCGCCCGCCAACCTGGCGCTCACCTTCCTCGACGACCACATCGAGGTGCTCACCGGCGTGAACCTGCCGATGCTGGTGAAGCTCTCCACCTGCCGCGCCGAGGGCGCCTCGCTCCGCGACACCGCGCAGATGCTGACCGGCTACGGCCAGAAGAACATCACGCTCGCGAGCGAGGTCCTGCGGGTCCGCGCCCGGACGGCGCGGTGAGGGGAAGCGGGAAGGGCGCCGCCCCCTCGCGCTCCCCGCTCGCTCCGGCCGAGCCTCCTCCGGCTGCCCCTCCGCCCGCAGCCTGCGCGAATTCCGGCGCGCTCTCGCTTAGACTCGTGGGGTGATCACCCTCCTCCGGGTCGACAACCGCCTCCTCCACGGCCAGATCCTCGAGACGTGGGCGCCGCGGCTGCGCGCCCGGCGGGTGGTCGTCGCGGACGACGAGGCCGCGGCGAGCCCGCTGGCGCAGGCGGCCATGACGCTCTGCCTGCCCCCCGACCTGCCGGTCGACATCCGCCGCCTGGCCGAGATCGACTGGGGCGCGCTCGGGGCGAGCCCGGACGCCGTGCTGGTGCTGGTGCGCGAGGTGTCGGCGCTGGCGCGCGCGGTCGAGGCCGGGCTCACCCCGGCGCTGGCGCCCCGCGTCAACCTGGGCAACGTCCACTACGCGCCGGGGCGCCTGTCGCTGACGCCGTCCGTCTACCTCTCCGAGGAGGAGGTGCGGACGGTGCAGGAGCTCGCGCGGCGCGGCTTCGAGCTCGAGGCGCGGGCGGTGCCGTCGGACGCCCCGGTCGGAGCGGCCGCCCTCGCGGACAAGTACGCGGCCGCCAGGGGCGGGCGCTAGTGTACATTCCCGTGGCCGTGTCCTACCTCGCCCTGGGCCTCGTGGCCGGTCTCGCCGCCGTCGAGCGGAAGGGCTTCCTGCAGGCGATGCTCTCGCGCCCCATCGCCATCGGTCCGCTGGCGGGCCTGGCGGTGGGCGACGCCGCCTCCGGCCTGTTCGTGGGCGCCCCCCTCGAGCTGCTCTGGCTGGGCGCCGTGAACCTGGGCGCGGCCCTGCCGGTCCACGAGGCGCTCGGGACCTGCGCGGTGGCGGCGGGCACCGCGCTCGCGCTGCACGGGCTCGGCGCCGCGGGGATCGGGGGTCCGGCCGCTCTGCCGGCGGCGGCCGCGCTGGCGCTCGCCCTGTGCGCCCCGCTGGCGCTCCTCGGCCGCCGCGCCGACCGCCTCGTCGAGCGGGTGAACGAGCGGCTGTACGCCCGCGCCGAGGCCGACCTCGCCGCGGGCGACGCCGACGCGGCGGCGCGGGTGAACCTCTACGGCCTGGCGCTGCCGTTCGGCATCGCCTTCGTGCTCGCGCCGCTCGGCGCGGGGCTGGCGGCGCTCCTCATCCCGCCGCTCCTCGAGCGCGCCGGGGCGGCCGGAGCGGCGGCGCTGGCGGTGGGCTGGGCCGCCTTCGGCGGGTTCGCCTGCGCCTCGGGCGCGAAGGCGCTGCGGGCCGCCCGGGCGCGCACCTACTACCTCGGCGCGCTCGGCGCCGGCGCCGCCGCGCTCCTGGCGGTGTGGGCGCTGCGGAGGACGTGGTGAGCGCCCCCGCCGCCGCGCTCGCCCGGCGCGTGCCGGCGCTGGTCCTCGCTCGCTGCTTCGGCCGCGGGCTCTTCCTGCAGGCGGCCTGGAACCGCCGCGGCATGCAGAACCTGGGCTTCGCCTACGCCATCGCGCCGGCCTTGCGGGCGCTCTACCCCGAGCCGGCGGCGCGTCGGGCGGCGCTGGCACGCCACCTGGGGTTCTTCAACTGCCACCCGTACGCCGCCGCGGCCATCCTCGGGGGCGCCATTCACCACGAGGAACGGGTCGCCGCCGGTGCCGAGCCGCCGCAGGCGCCGGTGACCTACAAGGCGACGCTGCAGGGGCCGCTCGCCGCGGTGGGCGACGGCTTCTTCTGGACGGCGCTCCGCCCCTCCTTCGGCGCGCTGGCGGCCGTGGCGGCGCTCGTCTTCGGCTGGCCGGGGGTGGTGGCCGCGCTTACGCTCTACAACGCGATCCACCTCACCCTGCGCATCGGCCTGTTCCGGGCGGGCTACCGCGAGGGCGACGCCGTCGTCGGCGCCATCGCCCGCCTGAGCTTGCCCGTCGTCGCCGACCGCCTCCGCCTCGCCGGCGCCGCGCTCTGCGGCGCCGCCGCCGCCACCTACGCCGCCCTGCCCGCCACCCGCGCCGTGGCGCCGCTGCTCGCCCCGGCCGCCACCGCCGCCGCCGCCGCGGCCGGTTACCTCCTGCTCGCCCGCGGGGCGCGCCTCTTCCCTGCCACCTACGCCGCCCTCGCCGGCGGCACCGGCGCCGCGCTGCTGGCCGGCCGCCTCCACGGGAGCCTCTAGTGGCGCGCCTCGAGCGGATGTTCCTCATCGTCAACACCCTCGGGCTCCACGCCCGGGCCGCGGCGCAGCTCGTCCAGACCGCCAACCGCTACCGGGCCGAGGTGCAGGTGACGAAGGACGGGGCGGAGGTGAACGGGAAGAGCATCATGGGCGTCCTCACCCTCGCGGCGGCCAAGGGGACGCAGATCGTGGTCGCCTGCGAAGGCGAGGACGCGCAGGCGGCGATGGACGCGCTGGCGAAGGTCATCGAGAACGGCTTCGGGGAGAAGTGAGCGACGGATGGGCTCTCACACGCTCATGGGTCTCGCCGCCAGCCCCGGCATCGTCGTCGGGCGCTGCTGGCCGGTCGACCGCAAGCGGGTGCGGGCGCCGCGGCGGCGCGTGACGGTCGAGGAGGTCCCGGCCGAGATCGCGCGCTTCAAGGCGGCGCTGGAGGCCTCCGATCGCCAGCTGGCCGAGGTGCGCGAGAAGGTGGAGCAGCTGGAGGGCGCCGAGCACACGGCCATCATCGACACCCACCGGCTCATGCTGAAGGACGAGATGCTGGTGGACGAGGCGCAGCGCCTCATCCGCGAGGATCAGATCAACGCGGAGTGGGCGGTCAAGCGCGCCATCCGCAAGATCAAGGCCGCCTTCTCCGAGCTCGCCGACGACTACTTCAAGGAGCGGCGCGCCGACGTCGAGTACGTGGGCGAGCGCATCATCAAGAACCTCACCGGCGAGGCGGCCGAGGTGCCGGAGCCGCCGCCGGAGGGCGCCGTCATCGTGGCGCGCGACCTGTCCCCGGCCGACACCGCGCTGCTCCTCCACGAGCGCAAGGTGGCCGCCTTCGTGACCGACCTCGGCACGAAGACCTCCCACACCGCCATCGTGGCGCGGGCGCTCGACGTCCCGGCGGTGGTCGGGGTGGGACGCCTCAGCGCCCTCGCCGACCGCGGCGACTGGATCGTGGTCGACGGGCAGCGCGGGGTGGTGGTGCTGAACCCGTCGCCGGGCGAGCGGAGCGACTACGAGGCGGCCCGCGAGCGGTGGCTCACGCAGGAGCGGGAGCTCATGGCGACGAGCCAGCTCCCCGCCACCACCACCGACGGGGTGCGGGTGGAGCTGGACGGCAACATCGAGTTCGCCGAGGAGGTGAAGAGCCTGCTCGCCCACGGCGGGGAGGGCGTGGGCCTCTACCGCACCGAGTTTCTCTACATGGGCCGCAGCGACCTGCCCACCGAGGAGGAGCACTACCGCACCTACCGGCAGATCCTGGAGCAGCTCGCGCCGCGCCCGGTCACCATCCGCACCTTCGACCTGGGCGGCGACAAGCTGCCGCTCGGCGTGCGCACCCACGACGACAACCCGGCGCTGGGCCTGCGCGCGGTGCGCTACTGCCTGCGCCACCCCGACATGTTCCGCACCCAGCTGCGGGGCATGCTCCGCGCCAGCGTGCACGGCCACCTGCGCATCATGTTCCCCATGGTCTCGGGGGTGAACGAGCTCCGGGCGGCGAAGCGCTTCCTGGGCGAGGCGCGCGAGGAGCTCCGCCGCGAGGGCGTCGAGACGCGGCTGCCGCCGGTCGGCATCATGGTGGAGCTGCCGTCGGCGGCGATCATCGCCGACCGCCTGGCGCGCGAGTGCGACTTCTTCTCCATCGGCACGAACGACCTCATCCAGTACACGATGGCGATCGACCGGCAGAACAAGGACGTCGCGTACCTGTACCGGCCGCTGCACCTCGCCGTGCTGCGCACCCTGAAGCTCGTCTGCGACGCCGGGCGGCAGGCCGGCATCCCGGTCTCGATGTGCGGCGAGATGGCGGGCGAGCCGCTCTTCGTGCTCGTGCTGCTCGGGCTCGGCATGACCGAGCTCTCCATGAACGGCGGCAGCATCCCGCTCGTGAAGCGCATCGTCCGTCAGGCGAGCGCCGCCGACGGCCAGCGCCTGGTCGGGCGGCTCCTCGAGCTCACCGCCGCCGACGAGATCGAGCGCGAGGTGCGCTCGGAGATGGGCCTGCGCTTCCCGGGGCTCCTCGACGACATGGCCGTGGGCCCGGTCGCCGGGTGAGGGGCCGTCCGCTCGCTCCCGCGCCCTCCGCTCCCGGGGCTGCGGCGGCGAAGCGTCCGTGATATTGACAGGTTCGACCTCCGCCGCGTAGCTTCGCCCCCCGCTCACCACCACCACCAGGGACCACCCGCATGCCCGCCAGCGACTACCTCTTCACCTCCGAGTCGGTCACGGAAGGCCACCCCGACAAGATGGCCGACCAGGTGTCGGACGCGGTCCTCGACGCCGTGCTGTCCCAGGACGAGAAGGGGCGGGTCGCCTGCGAGACGCTGCTCAAGACCGGCTACGTCATGATCGCGGGCGAGATCACGACCAGCGCCAAGGTCGACTACCCGCGCCTCGCGCGCGAGGTGGTGAAGCGCATCGGGTACACCTCCGGCGAGATGGGCTTCGACGGGAACACCTGCGCCGTGCTGGTGGCGGTCGACCAGCAGTCGCCGGACATCGGCCAGGGCGTGGACACCGGCGGCGCCGGCGACCAGGGCATGATGTTCGGCTACGCCTGCGACGAGACGCCGGAGCTCATGCCGGCGCCCATCCACTACGCGCACGCGGTCACGCGCCAGCTCGCCAAGGCGCGCAAGGCCGGCCTCGACTTCCTCCGGCCGGACGGCAAGAGCCAGGTGACCGTGGAGTACCAGGACGGCAAGATCGTCCGCCTCGACACGGTGGTGGTCTCGACCCAGCACGCCGAGGACGTCTCCAACCGCAAGCTGCACGCCGCCATCCGCGAGGAGGTCATCGCGAAGGCGCTGCCGAAGAAGCTGGTCGACCGCAAGACCAAGATCTTCATCAACCCCACCGGCCGCTTCGTCATCGGCGGCCCCATGGGCGACACCGGCGTCACCGGCCGCAAGATCATCGTCGACACCTACGGCGGCATGGGGCGGCACGGCGGCGGCGCCTTCAGCGGCAAGGACCCCTCCAAGGTGGATCGCTCGGCCGCCTACATGGGGCGCTACATCGCGAAGAACGTGGTCGCCTCCGGGCTGGCGCGCCGCTGCGAGGTGCAGGTCGCCTACGCCATCGGCGTGGCCGAGCCGGTCTCGGTCATGGTCGACACCTTCGGCACCGGCAAGGTGTCCGAGGAGCGGATCGCGGCCGCCGTGCGCGAGGTGTTCTCGCTCACCCCGCGCGCCATCATCGAGCACCTCGACCTGCTCCGCCCCATCTACGAGAAGACCGCCGCGTACGGCCACTTCGGCCGCTCCGAGAAGGAGTTCACCTGGGAGCGGACCGACAAGAAGGACGCGCTGCGCGACGCGGCCGGCACCGGGAAGGTGCGCGCGGCCGTCGCCTAGCGCGCGGGCGCCGCCATGGTCGACGCGCGCGTCCTCGCCTTCGCCGGCATCGCCGCGCTCCTCACCCTCACGCCGGGCGCGGACACCATGCTGGTGGTCCGCAGCGCGCTGGTGCGCGGCCGGCGGGCGGGCCTGCTCACGGTGCTCGGCGTCGGCAGCGGGCTCTTCGTCCACGCCACGCTCTCCGCGGTGGGGCTCTCCGCCCTGCTCGTGCGCTCGGCCCGCGCCTTCGAGCTCGTGAAGCTGGCGGGCGCGCTCTACCTGGTGTTCCTGGGCGTGCAGGCGCTCCGCGCCGCCGCCCGGCCCGGCCCGGCGCGCGCCCCGGAGCCCGCCGCGGCCGGCGAGCGCCGCGCCTTCCTCGAGGGGCTCCTCACCAACGTCCTCAACCCCAAGGTGGCGGTCTTCTACCTCGCCTTCCTGCCGCAGTTCATCGGGCCGGGCGACCCGGTGCTGCGCCGGTCCATCCTGCTCGCCTCCATCCACTTCGCCGAGGGGCTCGTCTGGCTCTCGCTGGTGACGCTCTTCGTGGCGCGGCTCAGGCCGGTCCTGGCGCGGCCCGGGGTGCAGCGGGGCCTGGAGGGGGTCACCGGGGCCGTGTTCATCGCCTTCGGGGTGCGGCTCGCGACGAGCCGGAGCTGACCTCGCGCCCCGGCCCGGTGGCGCGGGGGCGGAGCGGCTCATAAGATGCCGCGCCCATGACCCTCCTCGTCGCGGTCGTCCTCGGCCTGGTCCAGGCGGCCACCGAGTTCCTGCCCGTCTCGTCGACCGCCCACCTCCTCGTGTTCGGCGAGCTGCTCGGGCAGCGCCTGTCCGACGAGCAGTTCCGCGCCTTCGTCACCATCATCCAGACCGGCACCACCCTGGCGGTCATCCTGTTCTTCCGCGAGGAGCTGTACGCGCTCACCCGCGCCGCGCTCCGCGGGCTCGCCCGGGGCAAGCCGCTCGAGAGCGGCGAGGCGCGCCTCGCCTGGCTCATCGTGCTCGGCACCATCCCGGCGGCGGTGGCGGGGAAGCTCCTCGAGCGGCGCATCGAGGCGCTCGGGAACCTCACCATCGCCTTCTCGCTCGTGGTCTGGGGGCTCATCCTGCTCGCCGCCGAGCGGCTGGCGCGCCACCGCCGCACGATCGAGGACGTCGGCCTGGCCGACGCGCTCGCCATCGGCTGCGGGCAGGCCCTGGCGCTCGTGCCCGGCACCTCGCGCTCGGGCGCCACCATCACCACCGGCATGGCCCTCGGCCTCAAGCGGGAGGACGCGGCGCGCTTCAGCTTCCTGCTCTCGGTGCCCATCACGCTCGGCGCCGGCCTCTACAAGCTGAAGAAGGCGCTGCCGGCGCTCTCGGGGCAGCACGCCTGGGCCATCGCCACCGTCGTCGGGACGCTCACCGCGCTCTTCGCCGGCTACCTCGTCATCGGCTGGCTGCTCGCCTACCTCCGCACGCGCACCACCTACCTCTTCGTCGCCTGGCGGCTCGTCGCCGGCGTCCTCATCGGCGTCCTCCTCTGGAAGGGCGTCCTCCCCGGCTCCGACGAGGCGCCGGCGCCGGCGCCCGTGCACGCCCCCGCCGCCGCGAACGCGCCATGACGCTGGGGGGGCTCCGCGCCGTGCTGGAGGGGCACGTCCCGGGGGCGTTCCCCTTCGACCGGCTCCGCCCCGAGCACCTGCCCGACGGCGGCCTCGCCCGCGCCGCCGTGCTCGTGCCGCTGTTCGAGCACGAGGGCGAGCCGCACGTGCTGCTCACCGTCCGGCCGGGCCACCTCAAGCGCCACCCGGGCCAGGTGAGCTTCCCCGGCGGCCGCATCGAGGAGGGCGAGGAGCCGCGGTCGGCGGCGCTGCGGGAGGCCGAGGAGGAGATCGGCCTCGAGCCGGCGCGCGTGGAGGTGCTGGGTCAGCTCGACGAGACGCTCGTGCTCGTCTCCGGCTTTCGCTTGACGCCCTGGGTCGGGCTGGTGCCATATCCCTACCCCTACGTGGCCCGCCCTGGCGAGGTGGAGGCGATCGTGTACGTGCCGCTCTCCGCCCTGGCGCGTCCCGGCGTCCACCGCACCGAGCACCGCGAGGCGTACGGGGAGCGGCACCTGGTGCACTACTACGATCTGCCGGGGCTGACGATCTGGGGCGCCACCGCGCGCGTCCTCGACGAGCTGCTCGGCCTGTGGAGCGGACGATGAAGCTCTTCCCGGTGGTGATGGCTGGCGGGTCCGGCACGCGCTTCTGGCCGCTCTCGCGCAAGGCGCGCCCGAAGCAGTTCCTGGCCCTGGTCGGCGAGACGCCGCTGCTCGCGGCCACCGTCGCGCGCCTGCCGCCGCTGGCGAAGCTCGACCGCACCTTCGTGGTGTGCGGGCCAGCGCACGCGGCCGCAGCGCGCCGCATCCTCCCGGACCTGCCCAAGGACAACCTCCTGGTCGAGCCGTGCGCGCGCAACACCGCCCCCTGCGTCGGGCTGGCCGCGCTGCACGTGGCCCGCCTCGACAAGAAGGGCGTCCTCGCCATGCTGCCGGCCGACCACCACGTGGCGCGGCCGGCGGCGTTCCGCGAGGCGCTCGCGGCGGCGGCGGAGGTGGCGCAGGGCGGGGCCATCGTCACCCTGGGCGTGAAGCCGTCGCGGCCGGAGACCGGCTACGGCTACCTCAAGGTCGGCGCGCGGCTCGACGGCCCGCCGGGCGAGGGCCGCGAGAAGCCGCGCGGGAAGGCGAAGCCGGCGCCGGCCAAGCCCGCCGCCGACGGCGGCGCGGTCGCCCGCCGCGTCGCGAAGTTCGTCGAGAAGCCGGATCGCGCCACCGCCCAGCGCTACCTCGCGGACGGCGGGTACCTGTGGAACAGCGGCATCTTCGTGTTCCGGGCCGACGTCATCCTGGACGAGATCCGGCGCACCCTGCCCGACCTCGGCGAGCAGCTCGAGCGGATCGACCGGGCCATCGGCACGCCGCGGGCGGCGCGCGCGCTGGCCGAGGCGTTCCCGCGCTGCCCCGCCATCTCCATCGACTACGGCGTCATGGAGAAGAGCGACCGGATCGCGGTGGTGCCGGGGGACTTCGGCTGGAGCGACGTGGGCAGCTTCGACGCGCTCCGCGAGGTCCGGGCCCAGGACGCGCGCGGCAACGTGGTCGAGGGCGAGGCGATGATCTTCGACGGGAAGGACAACGTCGTGCTGGGGCTGCCCGGGCGCCCGCTGGCGGTCATCGGCGTGGACGACCTGATCGTCGTGGACGCGGGCGACGCGGTGCTGGTGTGCCGCCGCGACCGCGCCCAGGACGTGCGCAAGGCGGTGGACGAGCTGAAGCGCCGTGGCCGCGAAGAGATGACCTGAGGCGCGCGGCGCCGGCGCCGCCCCGTCCGCCCCGGGCGGGCGCCCGGGCCCGGCGCGGGCGGCCACCTTCGGGCGCGACGCGGAGCCGCCACCCCCCTTACATTCCCGACCGAGGCCCCGCACATGGCGAGCACCATCTCCCCCACCATCTTCCGCGAGTACGACGTCCGGGGGCTCGTCGACCAGGATCTCACCGAGGACGCGGTCGAGGCGATCGCCCGCGGGCTCGGGACGATGGTGCGCCGCGCCGGCGGGAAGCGGGTGGTGCTCGGCCGGGACTGCCGCCTGTCCGGCGAGCGCTTCGCGCGGCGCGCCCTCGCCGGGCTCACCGCCACCGGCGTGGACGTGGTGGACCTCGGGGTGGTCCCGACGCCGCTCACCTACTTCGCCGCTTACACGCTGCCGGTGGACGGGCTGTGCATGATCACCGGCTCTCACAACCCGGCCGAGTACAACGGGCTCAAGGTGGGCGTCGGCAAGCGGACGCTCCACGGCGAGGAGATCCAGGAGCTCCGCCGGCTGGTGGCCGCCGGGCGGTTCGCCGCCGGGCAGGGCCGGGTCGAGCCGCACGACGTCGTCGGCCCCTACCGCGCCTACGTCGGCGAGAACCTGCAGCTCGGCCCCCGCAAGCTCAAGGTGGTGGTCGACGCCGGCAACGGGACCGGCGGGGCGGTGGCGGTCCCGATCTTCCAGGCGCTCGGGCTCGAGGTGGTGCCGCTCTTCCTGGAGATGGACGGGCGCTTCCCCCACCACCACCCCGATCCCACCGTCGAGAAGAACCTCGAGCCGCTGCGGCGGAAGGTGCTGGAGGTGAAGGCGGACGTGGGCATCGCCTACGACGGCGACGCCGACCGGGTGGGCGCGGTGGACGAGCGCGGGAACGTGCTCTGGGGCGACCAGCTCATGGTCCTCTTCTCGCGCGCCCTGCTGGAGGAGAACCCCGGCGCCGCCATCGTCGGGGAGGTGAAGTGCTCGATGAACCTCTACGACGACATCGCGCGCAAGGGCGGGCGTCCCATCATGTGGCGGGCGGGCCACAGCCTCATCAAGGCGAAGATGAAGGAGGCGGGCGCGCTCCTCGCCGGCGAGATGAGCGGGCACATCTTCTTCGCCAACCGCTGGTTCGGCTTCGACGACGGCATCTACGCGTCGGGGCGCCTCCTCGAGCTCCTGAGCCGGACGGACGCGCCGCTCTCCTCGCTGCTGGCCGACCTGCCCGAGACCTTCGCCTCACCCGAGATCCGGATGGACTGCCCGGAGGAGAAGAAGTTCGAGGTGGTCCGGCGGGCGCAGGCCTGGTTCTCCGCGCGCTACGAGACGGTCACCGTGGACGGGGTGCGGATCACCTTCCCCGACGGCTGGGGCCTGGTGCGCGCCTCCAACACGCAGCCGCTGCTCGTGCTGCGCTTCGAGGCGACCAGCGCGCAGCGGCTCCGCGAGATCGAGCAGCTCGTCACCGAGCGCGTGCAGGCGCTCGGCCGCGAGGTGGGCGCCTAGGAGCGCCGGCCATGGCGGCGCGCGCGCTCGGGGTGGATCTCGGCGGCACCAACGCCCGCGCGGCGGTGGTGGACCGCGACTCGGGCGAGATCGTCGCCTCCCACAAGGAGCCGCACCGGGATCGCTCGCCGGCGGCGGTGGTCGAGACGGTCGCGCACGCCGTGGCGGCGGCGCTGGAAGGCGCCGGGGACGCGGCGCGCACCTTCGGCCGGGTGGGCGTGGGGGTGGCGGGGCAGTGCCTGGGGCGCACCGGGGTCGTGCTCAACGCGCCGAACCTGGGCTGGCGCGACGTGCCGCTGGGGGAGCTGCTCGAGGAGCGCCTCGGCGCCAAGGTGCGCATCGCGAACGACCTCTCGGCGGCGGCCTGGGGCGAGCGCCGGTTCGGGGCCGCGCGCGGGGTGGACGACGCGGTGCTGGTGTTCGTGGGCTCGGGCGTCGGCTCGGGCCTCATCCTGGGCGGGCGGCTGCACGACGGGCACCGGGGCGTGGCGGGCGAGCTCGGGCACGTCAAGGTGCGCCCGTCGCGCGCCAGCACCGCGCCCCGCCGCTGCGGCTGCGGCGAGCTGGGCTGCCTGGAGGCGTACACGAGCGGCATGAACCTCGCGGCGCGGGTCCGCGAGGAGCTCGCGGCCGGGGCGAGCTCGCGCCTCGGCGCGCTGCTGCAGGGCGACCTGTCGCGGCTCTCCGCCAGCGTGATCGACGAGGCCTGCGTGCAGGGCGATCCCTACGCCTGTGCGCTGTGGGAGGAGGTGGCGGACCTGCTCGGCAACGCCATCGCCTCGGTGGTGACCCTGCTCAACCCCGCCCGCGTCATCCTGGGCGGCGGCGTCCTCCTCGGCTGTCCCGACCTGCGCCGGCGGGTGGACGAGGTGTTCCAGGCGCGGGTCTCCCGCAGCGCCCTGGTCGGGCTCACGCTGGAGCGCGCCTTCCTGGGCGACGACGCCGGCGTGATCGGGGCGGCGCTGCTGGAGTAGGGCGCCCGCGCTGCCGGGCCGTGCTGCCTTGGAGGCGGGTCTCGACGGTGGGTGCGCGTGCGCCCGCCTCGCCCGACCCGTGGCCGTCGGAGGCGCCGCGGCTTCACCGCGCTGGAGCCGCGGGCTACAGTGTTCACCGTCGGAGATCGAGCATGCGACAGGCCGCCACATCCCGCCCGCTCCCGGCCGCCGAGCTCGACGAGCGCAGCGGGATGCTCGCGACCGTGCTCGCCACCGTCGACGCGCTCGTGCTGGCGATGGACGCCGAGGGGCGGATCCAGGTGTTCAACGGCGCGTGCGAGCGCGTCAGCGGCTACCGCTTCGACGAGGTGCGCGGCCGGTACGCGTGGGATGTCGTGCTCCGGCCGGCCGACGTGGAGCCGGTGAAGGGCGTCTTCCGCCGCCTGAGCGCCGGCCAGCGGAGCACCTACGAGAACGTCTGGGTGGCGAAGGACGGCACCGAGCGGCTGATCGCGTGGTCGAACGCGGTCCAGAGCGACCCCGACGGCCGGGTGCGCTTCGTCGTCGCGACCGGGATCGACGTCACCGAGCTGCGCCAGACGGAGCGGGCGCTGGCCGAGAACGAGCGGCGGTACCGGGATCAGCTCACCCAGGCCGCCAAGCTCGAGGCCATCGGGCGGCTGGCCGGCGGCGTGGCGCACGACTTCAACAACCTGCTCACGGTGATCCTCGGGTGCGCGGGCGCGCTGTGCCACGAGCTGCCGGCGGGGCACCCGCTGCGCGAGGAGGCCGAGGAGATCGCGGCGGCGGGGGGCGAGGCCGCCCGGCTGACCCGGCAGCTGCTCGAGTTCGCGCGCCAGCGGCCGGTGCAACCGGTGCCGGTCGTCCTCAACCACACGGTGGAGGAGATGACCGGCGTGCTGGCCCGGCTCCTGGGCGACGAGCTCCAGCTCGCGACGGCGCTCGCGCCGGACCTGGGGCGGGTGGTCGCCGATCCCACCAGCCTCCGGCAGGTGATCCTGAACCTGGTCGTGAACGCCCGCGACGCGATGGCGGGGGGCGCCGGCACCATCTCGATCCAGACGGAGAACGCCGAGCTCGGCGCGCGCGACGTGCCCGGGGTACCCGCGGGCCGGTACGCCCTGCTGTCCGTGCGCGACACCGGCTGCGGGATGTCGGCCGAGACGAGGTCGCACCTCTTCGAGCCGTTCTTCACGACCAAGCCCGAGGGGTGCGGCACCGGCCTGGGCCTCGCCACCGTCTTCGGCGCGGTGAAGCAGGCGGGCGGCCACGTGCTGGTGGAGTCCGCGGAGGGCGAGGGCGCCTGCTTCCGGATCTACCTGCCGCTGGCGTGACGCGGATCCGCGCGGCGCCTTACAGCTCGAACCGGATGGTGTACGGGATCTCGGTCGCCACCGCCGCGCCGTCCTTCCGCGCCGGGCGGAAGCGGCAGTAGGCGCGGGCGGCGCGGGCCGCCACCGCGCCGAAGCCGTGGCCGGGATCGCGCACCACCCGCGCCTCGCGCACCCGGCCCTCCTCGTCCACCAGCAGCCGCAGCCGGACCTCGCCCTCGACGCCGAGCCGGCGCGCCTCCTCCGGATACTCGGCCTTCGGGATCTCGCAGCCGAGCGGCTCGGGGAGGGTGGTCACCTGCGACGGCGCGGCGTAGCGCTCGGCGCGGTAGGGCTTCACCGCGGCGGGATCCTCCGCCCGCTCCGGCGGGCGGCCGTAGAGCGTGTTCCCGACCGGCGCGGCCACCCCGCCGGCGGTGGTGGTCGACTCCATCGAGATCCCGATGCGCGGCGGCGCGGCGCGGCTGGCGTCGGGCGGCGGGGGCGCGTTGGGCGGCGGGGGCGCCGGAGGCGCGCGCGGCGGGGGAGCCTCGCGCGGGGCCGGGAGCTTCGCCACCCGGGGGGGCCGCGGCGGCGAGCGCGGCGCCTCGCGGGCCGGCTCGGGCCGGGGAGGCTCGGGGGCCGGCAGCGCCTTCGGCGCCTCGACCAGCTCCACCTCGACCGGCGTCGCGCGTCGCGCCGCCGGCGGGCGCACCGCCAGCAGGGCCGCGAAGAGCAGCCCGTGCAGCGCCAGCGAGGCGCCGTAGAAGGCGGGCGCGCGCAGCCCGCCCGGGCGGGAGCTCACGGTTCCTTCTCGATGTTGATGGCGAAGCGCGACACCCCGGCGCCCTTCACCACGTCGATGACGCGCACCACCGCCCCGTGCAGCGAGGCCCGGTCGGCGCTGATGATGGCGCGGGTGCCCTGGTCCTTCGCCACCGCCTCCCGGCTGCGCGCCGCCAGCTCCTCCTCGGTCCGGCGGACGCCGTCGAGGTAGATCGCGCCGTCGCGCGTCAGCACCACCGCCAGGGTGGTCCCGGTCGCCTCGCCGCCGTGCGCCGCCCGGGGCAGGTCCACCTCGATCGCCTCCCGCACGATGTACGTGGCGGTCACCATGAAGATGATGAGCAGGACCAGCACGATGTCGACCAGCGGCGTGATGTTGATGCCGCTGATGAGATCGTCGTCGCCGTCCCGGCCGGCGCCGCCGCCCGCGAGGCTCGCCATGGCTCAGCGCGCCTCCGGCCGGGCGCGCAGCCAGGCCACCGCCGCGTGCCCGAGCGCGGAGGCGCGCTGGGTCGTGCGCCGCAGCCAGCGCTGGTACAGGTTGAACATCACCACCGCCGGGAGGGCCACGAAGAGGCCGACCGCGGTCGCGATGAGCGCGTCGGAGATGCCGGCCATCACCGAGCCGGCGCCGGCCGCGCCCGGGTGGGCCGCCAGGTCGGCGAAGGCGCGGATGACGCCCAGCACCGTCCCGAACAGCCCGATGAAGGGGGCGTTGTTGCCGAGGGTGCCGAGGAAGGCGAGCCGCTCCTCGTAGTCGAGGCGCGAGCGCTCGAGGTGCGCGCTCACCACCTCGGCCACCGCGTCGGGCCCCTTGGCGGCGTGCTCGACCGCCGCGCGCACGACCTCCGCCTCCATCCCGCGCCGGCCCTCCACCGCCGCGCGCGCCCCGGCGAAGTCGCCCGCCAGGAGCTGGCGCGCCAGCGCGTCCAGGCCCGGGAGGCGGCGGACGCGGAAGAAGGCGGCGCGCTCGAGCATCACCGCGACCGAGACGACGGAGAGCCCGACGAGCAGCCACAGCACCCAGTCGGCGCCGAGCTGGGTCACGGCGAGGAGCTTCTGCGTGAGCATGGTGAGGGATTCCCCGCGAGGGTGAGGCGGCTAATTAAGGAGCGGCCCGGTGGAGTGTCAAGCGGCCGGGGCGCGCCGAGAGGTCGCACGCACGGTGAATCGGCGGAGCGTCCGGTGGTGCCCCCGCCCGCGCCGCGCGCGTCCGGCGAGGTGCAAATCCATGCAAGCCAAGTTGCGCGGCCGATCTGGGCGCGGTAACCTGCCGCTCGTCTGAACCCGGAGCGCGGCCGACGAGGCGGCTCCCACACGCAGGCACCTCAACGGAGGGAAAAGATGGCGCCCAAGAAGAAGACCGCGACGAAGAAGACCGCCGCCAAGAAGCCGGCTGCGAAGAAGACCGCCAAGAAGACCACGCGGAAGGCGGCGAAGTAGCTTCACCTCGAGCCGATTCCGCTCGTTGCTGCGGCCGCCTTCGGGCGGCCGTCGCATTTTTGGGATCGCATGTCGCTCTCCGCCGCCGAGATCGCCGCCGTCGTCGCCGAGCTGCAGCCGCTCGCCGGCTCCAGGGTCGACGCGCTCCGGATGCACGCCGAGCGGGCGCTCACGCTCGAGCTGTACGGCCGGGCCGGCGCGGCCACGCTGCTCCTCTCCGCCGAGGCCGACCTCACGCGGCTCCACGCCGTGGCCCGCCGCCCGCCCCAGCCGCCGGCGCCGTTCGGCGCCCAGGCGGTGCTCCGGCGCGAGCTGGAGGGCGCCCGGCTCGCCTCGCTGTCGGCGCGTCCGGACGACCGGGTGGTGGAGCTCGCCTTCGACGCGCCCGCGGGCCCGCTCCGGCTGGTGGCGGAGCTCACCGGCCGGCACGGGAACCTCTTCCTCGTCGGCGGCGACGGGATCATCCGCCAGAGCGTCGCCCGGAACCTGTCGCAGCGGCGCGACCTCGTCCCCGGCAAGCCGTACGTGCCCCCTGCCCCGCGCGCCGCGACGGCGGCGGCGCCCGGCGGCGAGGCGGAGCCGGAGGCGGAGCGGCGTCCCGGGGCCGCCGCCGCCCAGGCCGCCGTCCGCTTCCCGCTCTCCGCCGCGCTCGAGGAGCGTTACGCCGCGCTCGAGGAGGAGCGCGCCGCGCTCGAGGGGCGGCGGCGCCTGCGGGAGCCGGTGCGCGCCGCGCTGGCGCGGGCGCGGCGGGCGCTCGAGAAGCTCTCCGAGGAGGCGGCGCGGGTGCCGGCCGCCGAGGAGGACCGGCGCCGCGCGGACCTCCTGAAGCAGAACCTGCACGCGGTGAAGCGCGGGGCCGCCCAGGCGCGGCTCACCGAGTGGACGGCCGACGGGGCGCGCGAGGTGATGGTCGCGCTCGACCCCGCGCTCTCGGCGCAGGCCAACATGGAGCGCTACTACCGCCGCTACCGGCGCATCGCCGAGAGCGCCGCCCGGGTCGCCTCGCGCGCCGCGGAGGTGCGCGGGCGCGAGGCGGAGCTCCGCGCGCTCCTCGACGCGCTCGACGCCGCCCCGCGCGCCGACCTGCCCCGGCTGGAGCGGGAGGCGCGCCGCCTCGGCGCCGCGCCGCGGCCGCCTCCTCGCCCGCGCGCCCGCCGCGACGAGCCGCTCCCGCCCTACCGCCTGTTCCGCTCGGTCGCCGGCGCCCCCATCCTGGTCGGCCGGAGCGCCGAGGCCAACGACGCCCTGACCGTCAAGGTGGCGAAGGGCAACGACCTCTGGCTCCACGCCCGCGGCCTCCCAGGCTCGCACGTGGTGGTGAAGCTGGAGAAGGGCCGCGCCCCCGACGGAGAGACGCTCCTCGACGCCGCCCACCTCGCGGTGCACTTCAGCGACGCGCGCAACGAGCCGCAGGTCGAGGTGGTGGCGACCCGGGCCAAGTACGTCCGGAAGGTGAAGGGCGCGGCGCCCGGGGCGGTCACGTACAGCCAGGAGCGGACCATTCTGCTCAGGGTCGAGCGGGAGCGCGTGGAGCGGCTGCTGGCGGCGGAGGAAGAGGTGGGGTGAGGGAAGGGGCCCCCCGGCCCGCACGCCGAGTCGGGCGGGCGTCGCCGTGACCCCGACCCCGACCTCGACCCCGACCTGGACCGCGACCTCGACCCCGACCTCGACCGCGACCTGGACCGCGACCTGCGGACGGCGACGCCCGCCAGCGGGCGGCGGGGTGGCCCTCCGAAGGAGCGCAGGCCGACCTGCGTGAGACTCCCGCCCGCCGTACTGCCGCCAGCAACGCCGGTGCCGCGCCGGCGCGCGGACCTCGTGCGCCGCGTCGGCGCGGCACGATGCGTTGCCGGCCTCCGCGCGCTTCTGAGCCGGCCGCCGTACGAACCCGGTAGGTCGTCCGGAGCGACGCCGGCGGGCCACCCCGCCGCCCGCTCGGAACCGCTGCCCGCGTTTCGCGGAGGGAGGCTCGAGTGGAGGGGGGCCCGCACCGCGGGTGCTTCCCCCGCTCCCCGCAGCCCCCGGGGGCCGTGCGCCCGCTCGGAAGCCCGCCCTCCAGGCGCCCGGCCTCACGTTCGGGGGTGTGGCCCTTGATAGGCCGGCCCGGGGCCTCGTAGCATGCCCCCGCCGTGGGCACCCGCCAGCTCGACCGCCAGCTCGATCTCTTCGGGGCGCGCCTCTGGAACCGCGAGCGGCGGGTGGCGGCCGCGAGCTCGCTCGCCGATCAGCTCTCCGATCGGTGCGGGGAGCGCGTCCGGCTCTTCGTCCACGACAACCGCTCCACCATGGTCTCGTTTCGCCGCGTCGGCGGGATGCTGCACTACCGGGTCCACCACATGTTCCTGGACGCTCCAGGCGAGGTGGTCGAAGCGCTGGCGGCGTTCGCCGGCCCCGGGCGGGGCATGGCGGCGCGGCGACGCGGCGCCGGCGAGCGGATCGACGCTTACGTCCGGGAGCACCGCGCCCGGATCGGGGACCCCCGCCCGGCGCGCCTCGAGCCGCGCGGCCGGGTCCACGACCTCCAGGCCATCTTCGACCGCGTCAACGCCGAGCAGTTCGGCGGCCGGGTCGAGGCGCGCATCGGCTGGGGGCCGAACCGGGGTGGCCGGCGGCGGCGCACCATCAAGACCGGCGTCTACGTGCAGGACGCGCGGCTCATCCGGATCCACCCCGCCCTCGACCGGCGCGAGGTCCCCGAGATGTACGTCGCGACGGTGGTGTTCCACGAGATGCTGCACCAGGTGGTGCCGGCGCTCGAGCGCGGCGGGCGCCGCGTCGTCCACGGCGCCGAGTTCCGCCGGCGCGAGCGCGCCTACCCCGACTACCGCCGCGCCAAGGCCTGGGAGGAGGCGAACCTGAGCTTCCTCCTCGAGAGCTGATCGCCGCGCGGCGCGCGCCCCGCCGAAACCGAGCGGCGGGCCGCCTGGCTGTGACATCATCCGCCCCGCGTGACCTCGTCCCACCGCCGCGCCCGGCGCCCGGGCCTCGCGCTCGCCCTGCTCGCGCTCGCGCTCCAGGGCTGCTTCCTGTGGCCCCAGCCGCGCGGGACCGAGGAGCACCCCACCGTCGTCGCGTTCGACATCGAGGGGGCGCGCGCGGTCCCGGCCCGGGAGCTGCGCACGCACCTCGCCACGCAGGAGTCCGGCCGCCGCTGGCTGCTCGTCCCCCAGCCGCAGCCGTTCGACGTCGACGCCTTCGCCAACGACAAGAAGCGCATCGCCCGCTACTACCAGGCGCGCGGCTACTACCACGCGAGGGTCACCTCGGCCGACGTCGTGCCCGACGGCCCGGGCCGGGTGCGGATCCGGATCCGGATCGAGGAGGGGCCGCCGGTCCACGTCACCCGCCTCGACGTCGATGGGCTCGACGAGGCGCCCGAGGCGCGGGCGCGCCTCAAGCTCCCGCTCAAGGTGGGCGACGTCTTCACCGAGGCCGCGTACGACGCGGCGCGCGCCGCCATCCAGGACGCCCTCACCTCCACCGGCTGGGCGCGGGCCGAGGTGGCCCAGGCGGCCCAGGTCGACCCCGGGCTCGACGAGGCGCACGTCCGGTACACCGTGAAGGCGGGGCCGCGCTACCGCTTCGGGAGCGTCTTCGTCAGCGGGGCCGCCGCCATCCCCCGGGCCCGCATCCGCGAGGAGGCGGAGCTGGCGGTGAAGCCCGGCCAGGTGTTCGACGCGACCGAGCTGCCCAAGGCGCAGGCGCGCATCTTCGACCTGGGGGTGTTCGGTGGCGTGCGGGTCAGCCCGTCGCTCCAGGCCGCGGACGAGCAGAAGAAGACCGTGCCGGTGGTGGTGGCGGTGCGCGAGGCGCCGTTCCGCACCATCCGCGCCGGCCCGGGCTTCGCGTTCCAGGCGACGCGCTGGGAGGCGGACGCCATCGCCGGCTGGCAGCACCGGAACTGGCTCGGCGGGCTCCGAAAGCTGAGCCTCGACGCGCGGGTCGGGTACGCCTGGCTGCCGAACCTCATCACCGAGACGAAGCAGGGGCCGGTGGCGCTCTTCACCGCCGACTTCACCCAGCCCGGCATCGCCAGCCGCTACGTCGACCTGAACCTCCGGGCCGAGGTGGAGCGGGGCCTCGAGCAGGCCTACGACTTCTGGGCCGAGCGGGTGCGGCTCGGGACACCCTTCAAGCTGGGCCGGCTCGTCACCTTCGTGCCCTCGGTGAACCTCGAGCTCTACGAGCTGGGCGGGATCGTCAGCCAGGAGACCTCGCTCCCCGGCGGCCAGACGAGCCAGGTGCTGCAGCTCGCCACCTGCCCCGGCCAGGACCCGAGCCTGTGCCTCCTGTCGTACTTCGAGCAGCGCCTCGCCTTCGACTTCCGCGACGACCCGCTCAACACGACCAAGGGCCTCTACCTGTCGCTCACGGTGCAGGAGGGGTTCAGCGTCAAGGGGAACGGCGCGTCGTACCTGCGGCTCCTGCCCGAGGCGCGCGCGTTCGTGAGCCTGCCGCTGGGCCTGGTGCTGGCCGGGCGCGGCCGCATCGGGCTCCTCAGCTCCGGGAGCGAGGTGCCCATCGTGGCGCGCTTCACCAGCGGCGGCCCGAACCTCATGCGCGGCTACTACACGCGCCAGCTGTCGCCCGTGTACGGGTTCTGCACCAAGCAGCCCTGCCCGCCGAACGGGACCGACTACCTGCCGGTGGGCGGGGCCGGGCTCATCGACGGGTCGGTCGAGCTCCGCTTTCCCATCTCGGGCGAGCTGGGCGGGGCCACCTTCCTCGACTTCGGCGACGTGCGGTTCAAGGCGGCCGACGCGCTCAACGTCGCGAACCTCCAGTACGCGGTGGGCGCCGGCATCCGGTACAAGACCGTCTTCGGCCCGCTCCGCCTCGACCTGGCGGCGCGGCTGCCAGGGCCGGACGGCCAGCCTGGGGTCGAGGTGATGAAGCTGTGCTCCGCCAGCGGCTGCGACTCGACCACGCCGAGCACGCGCTCGCAGCTCGTCCCCACCGGCGCCCTCCACCGCGGCACCATCCTCTCGTTCCACCTCTCCATCGGAGAGGCGTTCTAGGGAGGCGCGGGTTACGGCATGGGCGTGGGAGCGGCCACGCGGCGAGCGCTCGCCGGCTTCGGTTACGTCGTCCTCGGCCTCCTCGCGGCGGCCGGGGTGGTGCTCTCCTGCGCCTTCCTAGCCATCTCGACCGACCTCGGGCGCGGGCTCATCGTGCCCCCCGCGCTCCGGGCCGCGGACGACGCCATCGCCGGCAGCATCCAGCTGCAGGGCTTCCGGCTGCTCGGCCAGGGCGGCCTGGAGCTCCTGGGCGCGAAGGTGATCGACCCGGACGGCGACGTCGTCCTCGCGCTGCGCCGCGCCCGCGTCTACCCGGACCTGGGCCGGATCCGGTCCAAGGTGATCGGGCTCCGGATCGAGCTCGACGGACCCGAGGTGGTGCTGAAGCGCGAGGAGGACGGCGGGCTCTCCCTGGCGCGCGCGTTCGCGCCGACGCACCCGAGCCCGAAGACCCAGACCTCCTCCACCACCTGGACCTTCCGCCTGGTGCGGCTCACCCTGCGCGGCGGCAGCGTCCGCTACGTCCCCGGGGACGGCGGGCCCGGGTACGCGGCGAGCGGGCTCGACGCCGACGCCCGCGCCCTGTACGCGCCGGACCGGGCCGGCGGGGAGCTGTCGCTCCGGGGCGAGCTGACCGAGCCGGAGCGGGCGCCGCTCGCGCTCGAGCTGGCCGGGGGCCTGCGCGGCAAGGTCGTCCGCCTGCGGCAGCTGCGCCTGGCGGTGGGCGACACGGCGCTCGAGGCGGTGGCGCAGCTCGACCAGGCCACCTGGCGGGGCCGCGCCGCGGTCCTGTCGCTGGCCGTGGACGCCGCCGAGGTGCGGCGCCTCGCGCCGCGCGCGCCCCTGGCGGGCGATCTCACCGGGACGCTCTACGCCGAGTCCGACGGGAGCGAGGCCACCGCCGCGCTCGACCTCCGCCCGCGGGGCGGCGGGGCGGCGCGGGCGGCGGCGGCGGTGCAGCTCCCGCCGGCGGCGCTGGCGGGCGGCGCCGAGGTGCACCTCGACGACCTGGACCTCTCGCGGGTGCTGCGCGGCGCGCCCGCGACCTCGCTCAGGCTGCAGGCGCGGGGGAGGGCGCGCGGCCGCGACCTCGCCTCGCTCCAGGCGGCGCTCGCGCTCTCGCTCGCGCCGTCGCGGGTGCGGGCGGGGCGGCTCGGGCCGGTCGAGCTGCGCGCCTCCGCGGCGGGGGGCGCGTACGACCTCTCCCGCCTCGACGCGACCCTGCCCGGCGCGGCGCTCACCGGCAGCGGGAGGTGGCGGCCGAAGGGCGCGCTGGCGGGCCACCTCGCGCTCGACGCCCGCGACCTGGCCCTGCTGCGCCGCAACCTCCAGGACCTGCTCGGCCGTCCGCTCCCGCCGCTCTCCGGCGCGGTGGCGGTGGACGCCGACCTCTCCGGCACCGAGGCGGCGCCCTCGGTGCAGCTCCGCGCCCGCGCCCCCTCCATCGGCGCGGGCGGGGTCTCGGCCGCCGGGGTCGCGCTCACCGCCTCCACCTCCGGGGCGCTCTCCTCGCCGCGGGTCCAGCTGGACGGCCGGGCCGACCGCCTCGTCGCGGGCCGCCTCGACGCGCGGGCGCTCGCGGTGCGGGGCCAGGTGGAGCGCCTGGCGGGGGAGCTCGCGGTCACCGCCTCGGTGCCGCTGGTCGGCCCGGACCCGCTCGCGCTGCGCGCCACCGGCGCGCTCTCGCCCGACCGCCGCGTGCTGACCCTGTCGGCGCTCTCGCTCGCCTGGCCGGGCGACCGCTTCGAGCTCGCCGCCCCCGCCCGCGTGACCCTGGCCGGACCGTCCGTCGATCGGCTCGCGCTCGCCGCGGGGTCGCAGCGGATCGAGCTGGCGGGCGGCCTCTCGGGCCCTCCCGCCCGGCGCGCGCTCGACGCCCGGCTGCACCTCGCCGCGCTCGACCTGGCGCACCTGCCCCGGGCGCTCCTGCCGCCGCGGCTCGCGCTGGCCGGCCGGCTCGACGCCGACGCCGAGGCGAAGGGGTCGCCGGCCGAGCCCGCGGTGACGGCGCAGGTGCGCCTCGCGGACGGCGCGCTGCTCGGGATGGAGGGCCTCACGGCCCGCGCCGACCTCGGCTACGACGGCGCGCGCCGGCGAGCGCGCCTGGACCTCGCCGCGCAGCGGGCCGCCGGCGGCGCGCTCGAGGTCCGGGGGGAGCTGCCGGTGGCGCTCGCGCGCGCGGGGTCCCGCGAGCCGCTCGACCTGCACCTCGCCGTCCGGGACTTCCCGCTCGGCGAGGCGCTGCGGCTCGCGCGGGTGGAGCCGCCCGAACCGGTGGCCGGGGCGCTCGGCCTGGAGGCGCGCCTCGGCGGCACGGCCGGGGCGCCCACCGCCGAGGCCACGGCGGCGCTCGAGCGCGCCTCCTACGGCGCGCTCGACGGCGTGGCGGTGCGGCTGGCCCTCCGCGGCGCCGGGCGCGAGACGCACCTCACCGCGACCGCGGACGCGCGGGCCACGCGGGCCGCCGAGGTGGAGGCGTCCTTGCCGCTCGACTGGGCGCGGCTGCTGCGCGCGCCCGGGGAGGTGGCGCGCGGCCTCGCCGCCGCGCCGCTCACCGCGCAGGCCGCGGTGCCCGGCTACGACCTGTCGCTCCTCGCCGGCCGGCTGGGCGTCCCCAAGGAGCTGCGCGGCCGACTCGCGGCGCGGCTCACGGTGAAGGGCACGGCGCGCGCGCCGCGCGGGGACGGGACGGTGGATCTCACCGGCGGCACGGTGGCGGGGTACCCGGACGTCGAGGCGCACCTCGCCGCGGTCGCCGCGGCGGACGCGACCCGGCTCGAGGGGCGCGGGGCGCTGGAGCGCGAGGAGGTGCTCCGGTTCACGGCCTCGCTGGCGCTCCCGGTCGAGCGGCTGGGCGACGCCGCCGCGCGCGAGGCGGCGGCCGTCCGGGCGCGGCTCGACCTGCCCCGGTCCGACCTGCGCCGCGCCGGCGCCCCGGTCCCGCTCACCGGCCACCTCGAGGGCTGGGCGGAGCTGGCCGGCAGCCTCGCCGCGCCGCGCCTCGCGGCCGACGTGAAGGGCCACGGGATCGCGATCGACGAGCGGCCGCTCGGCGACGTGGCGCTCACGGCGCAGGGCGGCGGAGGGGCGCTCCATGCCGGCGTCGCGCTCGCCGTCGCGAGCGGCGGGACGCTCACGGGCGCGCTCGACGCGCAGGCCGACCTGGGCCTGCCGGCGCTGCGCCGCGGTGAGCTGGCCCGGGCGCCGGCGCGCGCGACGCTGCGGGCGCGGGCGCTGGACCTGGGCTTCCTGCCGGCGGTCGCCCCGCGGCTCGTGCGCGCCGCCGCGGGCAAGCTCGAGGCGGACGTGACCGCGGAGGGGCCGCTGGCGCGGATGGTCCCGCGGGGCACCGCCTCGCTGAAGGACGGGAGCGCGGCGGTGGTCGAGTTCGGCGACTGGACCGGCATCGCGCTCGACGCCTCCCTGTCGGACGACGTCTTCAGGCTCGACCGCCTCACCGCCCACCGCGGGCACGGGCGGGTCGAGCTCAAGGCCGAGGCGGTGGGGCTCGCCCGCAAGGGCGCGCCGGCCGACCTCACCGGCTCCCTCGAGGCGAGCGAGCTCACCATCTCCCGCGCCGGCCAGGACTTCGCCACCCTGACCGCCAGCGCCACGCTCACCGGCAAGCTCGCCGCCGGCGACCTCGACGCCGAGCTCCGCATCCCGCGCGCGCTGGTGAAGCTCCCCGAGAAGCTCCCCACCCGCAAGATCCAGCCGCTCGACCAGCGGCCCGACATCGCCGTGGGGCCGTTCCACGCCAAGGCGCCGCGCGGCGGGGTGGTCGCTGCGGCCGGCCCGCCCTTCCACGCCAAGGTCCACCTGCTCGTGCCGAACCGGTTCCAGATCAAGGGGGACAGCCCGCGCGTCGACGTGGAGCTGCGCGCCGACGTGGTGGCCGAGGAGGACGAGGGCGACCTCTACCTCACCGGCACCGTGGAGACGCTGCGCGGGCAGGTGGAGCCCGTCGGCGGGCGGAGCTTCGACCTCAAGCGGGCCCGGGTCCAGTTCACCGGAGAGGACTACAAGGCGGGCGTGCTCGACGTGCAGGCCGTGTACGTGAACCCCAACGCCACCGCCACCGTCACCATCACCGGGACCGTCGAGAAGCCGGAGGTGAAGCTCACGAGCGACCCGCCCATGGACGAGGGGCAGATCGCGCTCCTCATCGCCACCGGCCGCACCGAGTTCAAGGCCGGCGCCGGGGGCGTGCAGAACCCCGTGCAGGAGGCGGGCAACGCGGCGCTCGGCGCCCTGTCGCAGCAGGTGTTCAAGGACCTCATCGCCGACAAGCTTCCGGTGGACACGGTCTCGCTCGACAGCTCGCAGCTGCGCGCCGGCAAGTACCTGACCGACAAGATCTACGTCGGCTACACGCGGCGCTTCAACGCCAGGACCGAGGAGAACGAGAACACCAACGAGGTGCGGGCCGAGTACCAGATCTCGCGGCGCTGGACCTTCGACGTGCGTTACGGCGACGCCGGCACGGGCGGCGGCAGCCTCATCTGGTCCAAGGATTACTGATCGCAGCCCCCGTCCCCGGCCCCTCCCGTTGACGCGCCGGTGCCCCCGGTGTATCGCCGGGAGCCCTCGATCGACCGAGGCAGGAGGACCGACGATGCCCCCCAGCGCCGCCCGCGCCGCGAAGAAGAGCTCCACCCGCCTCGAGTTCAAGGTGAAGGACCTCGGCCTGGCCGAGTGGGGGCGCAAGGAGATCGAGCTCGCCGAGAAGGAGATGCCCGGCCTCATGGCGGTCCGGCGCGAGTATGCGAAGAAGCGCCCCCTCGCCGGCCAGCGCGTCACCGGCTCGCTGCACATGACCATCCAGACCGCGGTGCTCCTCGAGACCCTCCGCGACCTCGGCGCCGACGTCCGCTGGGCCTCCTGCAACATCTTCTCGACCCAGGACCACGCGGCGGCGGCGGTGGCGGTGGGCCGGGACGGGACGCCCGACGATCCGCGCGGCGTGCCGGTCTTCGCCTGGAAGGGCGAGACGCTCGAGGAGTACTGGGACTGCACCGAGCGCGCGCTCGACTTCGGCGGCGGCCTCGGGCCGACCCAGATCGTGGACGACGGCGGCGACGCCACCCTGCTCCTGCACAAGGGCGTCGAGTTCGAGCGTGCGGGCAAGGTCCCGCCGGCGTCGAGCGCCGACTCGGAGGAGCTGGCGGTGGTGCTCACGGTCCTCGCGCGCGAGCTGAAGAAGAACCCGCGCCGCTGGACCAAGGTGGCGGCGGACTGCCACGGCGTGACCGAGGAGACCACCACCGGCGTGCACCGGCTCTACGAGATGCAGAAGGCGGGGACGCTCCTCTTCCCCGCCATCAACGTGAACGACTCGGTGACGAAGTCCAAGTTCGACAACCTGTACGGCTGCCGGCACTCGCTGGTGGACGGCCTCATGCGCGCCACCGACGTCATGCTGTCCGGCAAGCTGTGCGTGGTGTGCGGCTACGGCGACGTGGGCAAGGGCTGCGCCCAGTCGCTGCGCGGGCAGGGCGCGAGGGTGGTGGTCACCGAGATCGACCCCATCAACGCGCTGCAGGCGGCGATGGAGGGGTACCAGGTGGTGCGGCTGGAGGACGTGGTGAAGACCGCCGACGTCTTCGTCACCGCCACCGGCAACCTCGACATCATCACCGCCGAGCACATGCGGAAGATGAAGGACTGCGCCATCGTCGGGAACATCGGCCACTTCGACAACGAGATCGACATGGCCGGCCTGAAGAAGGTGCCGGGCATCGAACGCGTCAACATCAAGCCGCAGTACGACGCCTGGAAGTTCCCCGACGGCCACCGGGTGCTCATCCTGGCCGAGGGCCGGCTCCTCAACCTGGGCTGCGCCACCGGGCACCCGAGCTTCGTCATGTCGAACAGCTTCACGAACCAGACGCTGGCCCAGATCGAGCTCGCCACCCGCGGCGCGAAGTACGAGCGGAAGGTCTACGTCCTCCCGAAGCACCTCGACGAGAAGGTGGCCCGGCTGCACCTCGACCAGATCGGCGCCAAGCTCACCAAGCTCTCGAAGAAGCAGGCCGACTACATCGGCGTCTCGCCGAGCGGGCCTTTCAAGCCGGAGCACTACCGCTACTAGCGCCCGCTCGACCTTTCCACTCCCTCTCCCCCACCGGGGAGAGGGCCAGGGAGAGGGGGCCGTTCAAGCGGGCCGAAGTCGCCGCCACGCGAGCGCGGCGGCGAGGAGCGCCGCGGTCAGGGCGCCGACCGCCACCCCTCGCCCGAGCTGCGTCGGCCGGTAGGCGAGCCGGACCACGTGCTCCCCCGCCGGCACCGGGACCGCCATGAACGCGTAGTCCGCGCGCGCGAGCGGCGCCGGCGCGCCGTCCACGGTGGCGGTCCACCCCGGGAACCAGGGGTCGAGGACCACCGCCAGGCCGGGGCGCGGCGCGGTCACCGTCGCCTCCACCGCGCCGCCGTCGGCGCGCACCGCGCGCGCGGCGAGCGGTCCCTCGGGCGCGCCGGTGGCCAGCCGCGGAAGCGGCGTCTCCGGCGCGAGCACCGCCCGGTCGCCTCGCGCCGCCGCGAGGAGCGCGCCCCCCTCGCGCAGCTCCGCGTCGCCGGCGGTGGTCCACGCGCCGGTCCAGAACACCCGCGGCAGCGCCGGGGCGGCGTAGGCGAAGGTGGGGAGGTCGTACTCCGGCGCGAGCCGCGCCACCCGCGGGAGCGGCAGCCCGCGGTCCGCCACCACGAGCGGCGTGGCGAGGAGCGGCCACAGCGCCGAGGAGGGGCGCGGGCGCGGGAAGTTCGTGTCCGCCACCACCGGGCCGAGCGGCGGCAGCCGGTCGCGGCGGGTGGCCTCGAGGAGCTGGCGCACGCGGTCGATGACGCTGGGCCCGTAGCCGGTGGTCCCCTCCCAGCTGTTGCGCAGCGGCGCGTTGGCGGTGCGCCCCCAGTTCGCGAGCACCGCCACCCGGCGCGGCGCCGGCGGCGCGGGCACCTGCGGGGCGAGGTCCGCCAGCGCGGGCCGCTCGCCGGCGGCGGGCGCGGTCGGGTTCATGTCGCCGAAGGTGAGGAAGAGGTCGATCGCGCACAGCGCCGCCGCGCCGAGTCCCCAGGCCGGGCGCCAGCGAGGCGAGGCCGCCAGCCACCAGCCCGCGGCGAGCCAGGCGAGCGCGCCCGCGGCGAGCGCGACGGTGAGGCGGGCGCCCTCGCGCGCGCGGCCCAGGTCGAGCGAGAAGCCGGCGAGGTGCGGCAGCGCCGGGGCGACGGCCGCCGCCAGCGCGAGGGCGGCCGCCGCCCGCGCGAGCCGCCGGCCCCGCCCCTCCGGCGCGCCGAGCGCCTCGAGCGCCTCCGCGGCGAGGAGCGCGCTCGCGAAGGAGGTCACCATGAGCGAGCGGGTCGGGTTGCGGAACGAGCCGTAGCCGGGGAGGAGCCGGTAGAGCGCCTGGTGCAGCCCGAGCCAGGCGTCCTCGCCGAAGCAGAGCCACACGCCGAGCACGCCGAGCGCGAGGAACAGCCACAGCCCCCGCCGCCGCAGCGGCGCGGCGGCGGCGAGGCCGAGCGGGAGGATGCCGAGGTAGCCGGTCGCCTCCCACAGGTTCATCTCGGGGAGGTACCAGCGGCCGCCGAAGGCGCGGGGCATGAGGAAGAGCGAGAGGCCGTGGCGGTCGGGCCACTTCCAGCTGGTCGCGAACCGGTAGCCCACCCCGGCGCCGCGCGGGCCGAGCCCCGCCAGCTCGAGCACCGGCAGCACCACCGGCGCTGCGAGGAGGAGCCCGAGCGGCGCGGCGGCGAGGGCCAGCAGGGCGTCGGCGGGCCGGCGCCGCCAGAGGGCGGGGGCCAGCGCCAGCGCGTAGACGCCGGCGACGAGCGTCCCGAAGTAGGCCATCTGCGCCGCGCCGCCGAGCCAGGAGAGGGCGGCCGCGGCGGCGGTGAGCGCGAGGAAGCGGCCCTGCCCGCGCGCCGCGAACCCGTCCAGCCCGCACAGCATCCACGGCCACCAGGCGCAGGAGGCGGCGAAGTTCCAGTGCTGGAGGTGGGCGGTCTGCTTCGCGCCCAGCGCGAACAGGACGGCGCCGAGCAGCCCCGCCGCCGGCGAGAGCCCGCGCTGGCGCAGCCAGGCCAGCATGCCCCAGCCGGCGACGCAGAGGTGGAGCAGGACGCCGAGCGTGAGCGCGCGCGGCGCGTCCCAGGGCAGGGTGAGCCAGGTGGCCGGGTCGAGCACCGCCGCCTGGGGATCGCCGAGGAGCGGGTACCCGAGGAAGAAGCCGCGCTGCCAGCCCGGGACCTGGCCGGCGCGCAGCGCGGCGGCGGTCGCCTCCCGCACGGCGAAGAAGAAGTTGCGCAGGTCGGTCCCGACGAACGCCTGGCCCGGCGCGGCGGCCCGCGCGTGGAACGCGATCACCAGCGCCGGCACCGCCAGCGCCGCCGCCCACCACCCGGACGCGCTCCGCGCCCCCACGGCGGCTCCGGCCCGCTCCCCGCCGGGCGTGCTCCGCGCGGTCACGGCGACACCACAGGGCCGTAGGGCGGGGGCTCGTCCCCCGCCGCGCGCGCCACCCGCCACAGCTCGCGCCCGAGCCAGGCCGCGAGGAGCGCGTAGGCGCCGAACCGCAGCACCTCCTCGCCCAGGTAGAGCGCGTCGAAGTAGTGGACCAGCCCGCGCGTGGCGCGGGCCTCGAACGCCACGTGGTAGTCGGCCACCGCGACCGCCGCGTGCAGGGCGAGCAGCGCGCGCGGGGCGGCCGCCAGCGCTCCGGCGGCGCAGGCCCACAGCGCGTACTGCGGGCTCCACACCTTGTTGGTGCCGATCCAGACCACCAGCACGAAGGCGGCGCCGAGCCGGACCGCCCGGCCCGGGTCGCGGGCCGCGGCGCGGGCGGCGAGCGCGGCGGCGAGGGCCGCCAGCGCGACCAGGAGCGCCGTGACGGCGTTCAGGAAGCCGGCGTCGAAGACGAGGTGGGCGAGCCGCGGCGAGACCCGCAGGAGCTCCCAGACCGAGTTCTCGGCGCCGCGCCCGGCGTTGAAGCGCCAGAACCAGCTCCAGCCGTCGGGGGCGGCGAGCGCCAGCGGCAGGTTCACCGCCAGGAGGACGGCCGCGAAGGCCGCGCCCACCGCGAGGAGCGCGCGGCCGCGGCCGGGGCGGGAGCCGGCGCCGAGGAGCGGCGGGACGAGGACCAGGGGGAAGAGCTTGGCCGAGGCGCCCAGGGCCGCCAGCGCCCCCGCGCCCCGGAGGCGGCCGCGCTCGTGCGCGAGCGCCGCGGCGGCGAGGAGCGCGATGGGGAGGAGATCCCAGTTGAGCCCGCCGTAGTAGGCGAGCGCGGGCCCGCCGGCGAGCCACCAGGCGTCGGCGCCGCGCAGGCGGAGGAGGAGCGCCACGGCGAGGAGCCCGCAGGCGGCGAGGAACGCGTAGCTCACCGTGAAGTAGGCGAGCGGCGCGTGCGAGGCGAAGGAGGGGAGCCACAGCGCCAGGGCGAGGAGCGGTGGGTACTCGACGCGATCGCCGAGGTAGGGGGTGGGCCGGCCGCCGCCGAAGTAGCGGTCGCCGCCCATGGCCAGGAGATCGGAGTAGGCGTGGTGGTCGAACGCCCAGGGCCGGTAGGCGACGCCGGGGTGCGCCGCTCCGCGCGCGAGCCACGCCCAGCCCAGCGCGAGCCAGCAGGCCGCGACGGCGAGGGGGAGCCAGCGGGGATGGGGGCGCGCGGTGACCATCGCGAGGGCGGCGGACTATAGCGCAGCTCGTCCCGGGCGATCGCCGCTCCCCTCGCCCAGGCGGCGGGCGGGCGAGCCACGCGCGCCCCGGAGCGCCAGATTTTGCACAGAGCGGCCGCACGCGCCGCAAGGAGATGCCATGCTGTGGATCCTCGCCGCCATCCTCTTCGCCTTCTGGATCGTGGGGCTCGCGCTGAAGGTGACCACCGGTCTCATCCACATCGCCCTCGTCGCCGCCGTCATCCTGTTCGTGCTCGGCTTCTTCCGCGGCCGCCGCTCCACCGCCGCCGTGCCGTGAGGCGCTCGCCGGGGACGGGGTAGCACCCGGGGTGTGGCCCCCGGTGCTGCCCCCTTTCCCTGGCCCTCTCCCCCGGTGGGGGAGAGGGAACCGTGACCTGGAGTCCCCTCTCCCCTCGCCCCGCGCAGCGGGGAGAGGGGGCCGGGGGAGAGGTGCCTCTCGACCACGTCCGCCGGTCCCGCTAGCATCCCCGCCGCGTGAGCTCCCTCGACCGCGCCGCGGCGCTGCTCTCGGACGTGGTCGCCCGCACCGGCCCGTTCGCGCCGGCGGTCCTCTTCGGCGCGAGCTTCGTCGAGTACGTGTTCCCGCCCTTCCCCGGCGACCTGGTGGTGCTGCTCGGCGCCTGGTACGCGGTGCGCGGCACGCTCTCCTGGCCGCTGGCCTTCGCCGCGGTGACGGCCGGAGCGGTGGCGGGCGCCTGGGTCGACTGGCGCGTCGGGCGCGCGCTGGCGCCGGCGCTGGAGGCGCGCGCCGCGGTCCGCGGGCCCCTCGACGCGGGGCGCCTGGCCCGCTTCGACGCCGCGTACCGGAAGCACGGCGGGCTGCTGCTCCTCGCCAACCGCTTCCTGCCGGGGATCCGCGCCTTCCTCTTCGTGGCCGCGGGCGCGGCGCGCCTCCCGCTCGGGCGCGTGCTCCTCCTGGGCGGCCTCTCCGCCGCGCTCTGGAACGCGCTCCTCCTGGCGGTGGGCGCGCTCCTCGCCCGCAACCTGGACGAGCTGGTGGCCTTCTTCGACCGCTACACCCGGGCCGCCTGGTGGGTGATGGCGCTCGCCGCGGCGGCGCTCGCGGTCCGCCTCCTCCTGCGCCGCCGCCGTCCCCGGGGCGCGGCGTGATCGCGCTCGCCGCCGCGCTGCTCGCCGCCGCCACCGCCGCCGCGCTGCCCGAGGTGGACGCCCGCTACCGCGTCGAGATCGGCGGCGAGGCGGTCGGGTGGGCCCGGCTCGCGCTTCACTGCCAGGCGGACGGCTGCCGCGGCCGGTGGGAGAGCGAGCTGCGGGCTCCGGCGGAGGCGGGCGGGGGCGTCATCGGCTGGCTGGCGGAGCTCGACACCGCGCCCGGCGGCGAGGCGCGGGCGGTCCGGGTGCGCATCGCCGCGGACGGCCGCGAGCGGCGCCGCGCGCAGGGCCCGGGGCCCATCCCCGCCAGCCTGGCCGAGCTCGTGCTCGCGCGGGCCCGGGACGGCGAGGAGCGGTGCGTCCGCGTCCGCGACGAGGAGAGCGGCGAGGAGGGCGAGGCGTGCGCGCGGCGCGTTGGCGGCTGGCTCGAGGGCCGCGTGCTGGGGGCGCCGCTCCGGTACCGCGCCGCGCCCGGCGCCGCGCCGGACGAGGTGCTCCTCGCCGCGCAGGCGACCCGCTTCGTGCGCGACGCGGAGGCCCGGCTGCCGGCGGCGGCGCCCCGCGTCTCGGGCGCCGCGCTGCCGCGGCCGCGCGACGCAGCCGCGCTGTGCGGCGTGCCGCGCGACCCCGCCTCCGGCGCCGCGCCCCCCGCTGTCCCGCGCAGCTGGCCCCCAGGCGAGAGCTGCCGCGAGCGCACCGCGCGCTACCTCGCGCTCGCGGCGCGCGCGGGCTGGCGCGGCCGGCACGCGGTGGGGGTCGCCTACGACGGGCGCGCCCTGGTGTGGCACGAGTGGGCCGAGCTCCTCGTCGAGGGCCGCTGGGTCCCGGTGGATCCGTCCTTCGAGCAGGCGCCCGCGGAGGGGCCGCGCTTCACGCTCGGGCGCTTCGAGGAGGGCGACGATCGCGCGCGCGCCTCGGCGGGCCGGGCGCTCGCCGCGTGCTGGCTCGCGGGCGGGTAGCGGGCCGCCGCCGCGCGGGCTGCCCCGGCGGGGGACGAGCCCCCCGCCCTACGGGAAGGCGCTCGGATCAGCCGGCGGACATCACCCGCCGCGGCCGCCCAGGAAGCGCGCCACCGCCAGCGCCTTCGGCACGAGCGAGGCGAGGTCCACCCGCTCCTCGACCGTGTGGAACCCGGAGCCGCGCGGGCCGAGGCCGTCGATGGAGGGGATGCCCATGTCGCTGGTGGTGCTCGCGTCCGAGCCGCCGCCCGAGAGCGGCGCCTCGCCCGAGGCGAGGCCGCTCTCCTCCTGGCAGCGCCCGAACTCGCGCGCCAGCTCGGCCGAGGCGTCGGTGCGCACCATCGGCGGGCGCCAGGCGCTCTTCACCAGCTCCAGGCGCGTGCCCTCCACCGCGGCGGCCGCCGCGGCCTCCTCCAGCGCGGCGTAGAGCTGCTGCCCGTCCTCGGTCGTCACGTAGCGCAGGTCGACCTCCGCCCGCGCCAGCTCGGGGACGGTGTTGCGGGTGGTGCCGCCCTGGAACAGCCCCACGTTGACGGTGGAGCCGCGCCCGTAGTCGGTGAGCGCCTGGGCCCGGTCCACGAAGCGCGCCAGCGCCCAGACCGCGTTCTTGCCCCGCTGGTGCTCGGCGCCGGCGTGCGCCGCCACGCCGCGCGCGATCGCCGAGAGCGAGGCGACCCCCTTGCGCCGGGTGACGATCGCGTCCCCGGCGCGGCCCGGCTCGAAGCCGAGCGCGTAGGCCGCGCCCTGGGCCCGCTGCCGCAGGTGCGCCTGCGAGTCGGGCGAGCCCACCTCCTCGTCGGAGACGATGAGCCCGCGCACCGGGACGTGCCGCAGGAGCGCCGCGCGGGCCAGCGCCTCCAGCGCGAAGAGCGTCACCACCAGGCCGCCCTTCATGTCGAAGACGCCCGGGCCCTTGGCGAGATCGCCGGCGAGCTCGAAGCCGTCGAAGGCCCGGCGCGCGTGGACCGTGTCGGTGTGCCCGATGAGGAAGGTGAAGGGGCCCTGGCCGCTGCTCTCGAAGTACAGGTGGTCGCCGTACTTGGGCGAGCGGAGGCGCTCGGTCTTGAGCCCGATGCGGCGCAGCTCCTGGTCGAGCATGGCCACCACCGCGTTGACGCCGGGTGGATCGAGGGTGAACGAGCTCTGCCGCACCAGCCGCTCGAGCAGGCGCTGCATGGCGAAGCGCTGCCCCTGGAGCCAGGACAGCCCGATCTCGACCCGCTCCGCCAGCATGCGAACCCGTCGCCCCCTCGCGGCCCACGCCGCGCGCCGCGCCGCGGCGCGGGACGGTATAAGAGGAGACCATGGCGGCGAGCAAGCGTTACCGGGCGGCCGTGATCGGGGGCTCGGGCTACGGCGGGGCCGAGCTCATCCGGCGCCTGCTGCTGCACCCGGAGGTCGAGCTCGCGCGGGTGGCGTCGGTGGACCACGTGGGCGAGCCGCTCGCGGCGGCGCACCCCTCGCTGGAGGGCGCGACGGAGCTCCTCTTCGAGGAGCTCGCGCCGGCGCGGGCGGCCGAGGGAATGGACGCCGTCCTGCTCGGGCTGCCTCACAAGGTGTCGGCGCACCAGGTCCCGGCGCTCGTGGCGAGCGGGGTGCGCGTGGTGGACATGAGCGGCGACTTCCGCCTCAAGGACCCGGCCGACTACGCGCGGTACTACGGCGTGGAGCACCCGCACCCGGAGCTGCTCGCGCGGTTCGTCTACGGGCTCCCGGAGCTGAACCGGGAGCGCCTGCGCGGGGCGCGCCTGGTGGCGGCGCCGGGGTGCTTCGCCACCTGCATCGAGCTCACCCTCCTGCCGCTGGCGCGGGCGGGGCTGCTCGAGGGCGTGGTGCACGTGCAGGGGCTCACCGGCAGCTCCGGCTCCGGCGTCGCCCCCTCGGCCGGGACGCACCACCCGGTCCGCGCCGGGAACCTCCGCACCTACAAGCCGCTCGAGCACCAGCACCTGCCCGAGATCGCCGAGGCGCTGGCCCAGGCGGGGGCGCGCGAGCTCGCGCTGCGCTTCGTGCCGGTGTCGGCGCCGCTCTCGCGCGGCATCTTCGCCACCGCCTTCGTCGAGCTGCCGGACGCCTGGGACGAGGCGCGGCTGCGCCGCCTCTACGAGGAGGCGTACGCGGGCGAGCCGTTCGTGCGCGTCCCGCGGCGGCGCCTGCCGGAGGTGGCGGCGGTGTCCGGCTCCAACCACGCCGAGGTGGGCGTGGCGGTCGGGCCGGCCGTGAAGGGCCGCCGCACCGCCGCGCTCTTCGGCGCGCTCGACAACCTCGTGAAGGGTGGCGCCGGGCAGGCCATCCAGGACCTGAACCTCGCCCTCGGGCTGCCCGAGGGGCTGTCGCTCTCGGATACGGGACCGTGGCCGCCATGATGACCGTCGTCGTGAAGCTGGGGGGCGAGGTGGTCGCCTCGCCCGAGCTGGACCTCATCGCGCGCGACGTGCGGGCGCTCGTCGGCGCCTGGCACCGCGTGGCGCTCGTGCACGGCGGCGGGCCGCAGGCGAGCGCGCTGCAGCGCCGGCTCGGCCAGGAGCCGCGCCTCGTCGCCGGCAAGCGCGTCACCGACGAGGCGACGCTCGAGGTGATGAAGTACACGGTGGCGGGCCAGGTGAACGTGGACCTCTGCGCCCGCCTGCTCGCGAGCGGCGTCATGCCGGTGGGCCTGCACGGCGCGAGCGGGCACGTGCTGCAGGCGCGCCGCCGGCCGCCGCGCGCCATGACCGGCGCCGGGGAGGCGCCGGTGGACCTGGGCCTGGTCGGCGACGTGACCGGCTTCAACCTGGGCCTCCTGGGCGATCTCTGGGAGCGCCGCTACGTGCCGGTGCTGGCGTGCCTGGGGATGAGCGCGGAGGGGCAGGCGCTCAACATCAACGGCGACACGGTGGCGAGCCAGCTCGCCGGGGCGCTGCGGGCCGACGCGCTGGTGCTCGTCACCTCCACGCCGGGGGTGCTGCGCGACGTGAAGGACCCGTCGAGCCGGGTGGCGCGCATGACGCGGGCGGAGTTCGAGCGCGGCGTGGCCGACGGCTCGATCTCGGGGGGCATGATCCCGAAGCTGGAGGAGAGCTTCGCCGTGCTCGCGGGGGGCGCGCGCTCGGTGGTGATCGTGGGGCGGCTCGCCGAGGGGGAGCTCGCCCGCGCCGTCCTCGACCCGGGCAGCGTCGGGACGGTGCTGGCCGGCGGCTGACCCGAGGTCCGCCGCCGGCCGAGCGGGCCGCGTCTAGTGGAACTGCAGGCCGACGGTGGGGAACGAGACGAACGTGCTCGAGCCGCTGCGGGTGTAGAGGTCGAGGCGGATCTCGCCGAGCAGGTTCACGCGCGGGTTGATCGCGTAGGCGACGCCGCCGCCCATCTGGAACGCGACCGTGAGGGTGGAGTCCGAGCCGCCGGGGAAGGGGGGCTGGGCGTCGACGCTGACGTGATGCACCGCCAGGCCGAGCCCCACGTCGCCATAGAGCGCGACCAGGTCCGTGAGGGCGAGCGTGATCTTCGCGTCCGGGACCGCGTCGAGCAGCCAGAACGAGCCGCCCGGGAAGCCGTGGTAGCCGAACGCGCCGCGGACGCCGAGCTTGAGGCGCGCCTTGGGGGCGAGGTCCATCACGCTGTACATGATCTCGCCGGTGAGGCGCGGGCCGACGTCCATGCCGTCGGGCGGGAACTCGAGCCCGAGCAGCGCGCTGTAGTCCACCTGGCCCACGGCGGCGCCGAGCGAGGGCTCGCTGTTGCCGTAGGTGGAGGCACGGGTGGAGTGGGTGGGCGCCGCCTCGGCCGCGAGGGGCGCGAGCGCGAGGAGGGCAGCGAGGGTGAGGGTGAGCCGTGAGGTCTTGGTCATGGCGGCGCATTTGACCCGGAGTTCCGGGCGGCGGCAAGGGGCATGTGCCTCGGTCCACCGACGCGGCGCCGCCGGCGTTGGCCCCGCGCGCCGCGGCGCGTTAACCTGGCGACATGACGGGCGTGCGCCGGTGTGGGTGGGCAGGCGAAGACCCCCTCTACGTCGCCTACCATGACGAGGAGTGGGGCGCGCCGCTGCGCGACGACCGCGCGCTCTACGAGCTGCTCGTGCTGGAGGGCTTCCAGGCCGGCCTCTCCTGGATCACGGTGCTGCGGAAGCGCGAGGCGTTCCGGCGCGCCTTCGACGGGTTCGACCCGGAGCGGGTGGCGCGCCTCGGGCCGCGCCGGGTCGAGGCGCTCCTGCGCGATCCGGGGATCATCCGCCACCGGGGCAAGATCGAGGGGGCGGTGGCGAGCGCCCGGGCCTTCCTGGCGCTGCGCGAGGCCGAGGGCTCCTTCGCGCGCTTCGTCTGGAGCTTCGTGGGCGGCGCGCCGCGCCTGAACGCGCCGCGCTCCCCGGCGGAGGTGCCCGCGGAGACGGCGGAGAGCCGCGCGCTCTCGAAGGCGCTGCGGGCGCGCGGCTTCGCCTTCGTCGGCCCGAAGAGCTGCTACGCCTTCATGCAGTCGGCCGGGCTCGTGAACGACCACCTCACCTCGTGCTTCCGGCGCGCCGAGCTCGCGCGCGGGCAGGGGTGATCGCCGGCGGCAGGTGCGTTACCGTCATCTCAATGCCCGCGAGCGTCTTCGACCTCTTCAAGATCGGCATCGGCCCGTCGTCCTCGCACACGGTCGGCCCCATGCGCGCCGCGCGCGCCTTCGCGCAGGCGCTCGACGACGCCGGGCTGCTCGGCCGCGCGGCGGCGGTGCGGGTGGAGCTCTTCGGCTCGCTCGGCGCCACGGGCCGCGGCCACGGCACCGACAAGGCGGTGCTGCTCGGGCTCATGGGCGAGGCGCCGGAGTCGGTGGACGTCGCGACCCTCGCCGCCCGGGTGGCCGCGGCGCGCGCCGCGGGCGGCCTCGCGCTGCTCGGGCGCCAGCCGGTCCGCCTCCGGCCGGCGGAGGACCTCCACTTCGAGCGGAAGGTCCTGCCCTACCACCCGAACGCGCTGCGCTTCACCGCCGAGGGCGCGGCCGGCGAGGTGCTGGCCGCGCGCGTCTACTACTCGGTGGGCGGCGGCTTCGTGGTGGACGAGGAGACCGCGCGCGCCGGCGCCGCCGCGCCGCCCCCGGCCGTGCCGCACCCGTTCCACACCGCCGCCGAGCTCCTCCTCCGCTGCCGCGAGACCGGGCTCCCCATCTCCGGCGTGATGTTCGAGAACGAGCGGGCGCTGCGGCCCGAGGCGGAGGTGCGGGCGGGCCTCACCCGGCTCTGGGAGGCGATGCAGGGCTGCGTCCGGCGCGGCTGCGAGACGGAGGGGGTCCTCCCCGGCGGCCTCAAGGTGGCGCGCCGGGCACCGCGGCTGGCGCGCGAGCTCCGCACCCAGCGCGCCGACGGCGATCCGCTGGCGGCGCTCGACTGGGTGACCTTGTGGGCGCTGGCGGTGAACGAGGAGAACGCGGCCGGCGGCCGGGTGGTGACCGCCCCCACCAACGGCGCGGCCGGCATCGTGCCGGCGGTCATGCACTACCACCGCCGCCTCGTGCCGGGCGCGACCGACGAGGACCTGCACCGCTTCCTGCTCGCCGCCGGCGCCATCGGCGCGCTCTACAAGGAGAACGCCAGCATCAGCGGCGCCGAGGTGGGCTGCCAGGGCGAGGTGGGCAGCGCCTGCTCCATGGCGGCCGGCGCGCTGTGCGAGGTGCTCGGCGGCACGCCCGAGCAGGCGGAGAACGCGGCCGAGATCGCGATGGAGCACAACCTCGGCCTCACCTGCGACCCGGTGGGCGGCCTGGTGCAGATCCCCTGCATCGAGCGCAACGCCACCGCCGCCGTGAAGGCGATCCACGCCGCGCGCATGGCGCTGCACGGGGACGGCCGGCACTTCGTCTCGCTGGATCAGGTCATCCGGACCATGCGCGAGACCGGCGCCGACATGAAGTCGAAGTACAAGGAGACGGCGCGCGGCGGCCTGGCCCTGTCGGCGGCCCCGGCCGGCGATCTGAGCGTCGGGCTCCCCGAGTGCTGAAGGCGCGCGCGGCGCCGCGGTCGCCGGTGCACCCGGGGCGACCGCGCGGCGGCTAGTAGACCTGCCGCAGCGTGAGGGCCGGGCTGAAGCCGGTGGCGCCGGTGGTGCTCCAGCCGAGGGCCAGGTACACGTCGATCTGGAACTGGTCGGCGAGCAGCAGGTGGAGCGCCGGCCCCCCGGCGCCCCCGGCGCCCAGCGACTCGACCATGGTGGTGCGATCGATCGCGCCGAACAGGACCTGGTCGTAGAACGCCCCCACCTTGATCACGTCGCGCAGGAGCGAGTAGCGGAACTCCAGCCCGGTGCTGCCCAGCTTGCGGGCGAAGTCCGAGCCCGCGAACCCGTGCAGGTGGCTCCCCACGGACTCCTCGTCCGGGAAGAGCACCTCGCCGGCGAGCAGCGTCCCGTGCGCCTGCCACCAGAGCTCGTGCCAGCCGAAGGGGAACCGGCGCTGGTAGGAGGAGCGCAGCCAGACGGCGGGGTCGCTGGAGGGCGACCCGGTGTAGGCGCGCGCCTCGAGGTCCAGGGTGTGCTTGCGGTCGGTGCGGAGCTCGCCCGGGTTGAACACGAGCCTCGCCAGCGCCTCGCCGTAGGGCCGGGTCTGCGCCCGCGGCGTCTGGTCGATGAGCGGGTTCGCGCCGGTCGCCTTGACCAGCGAGAAGAGGAGGCGCCGCTCGACGCCGAGGCCGAGGCCGACCGTGAGGCGCGGGCTGAAGAGGCTCGCGTCGAGCGACGCGGCGAAGGTCGCCTGGTGGAAGTCGTCGAGGCGCAGATCGGACCGCTGCAGGGACAGCATGTCCGCGCGGACCGTGAGCGAGGGCCGGAGCGAGTCGGTCCACACCGGCGGGGAGAACCACCGCCCCTGCCCGAGGAGGCGGGTCAGCACCGGCCGGGAGGAGTCCGAGTCGAGGTGCTGGCGGAGGTTGCCCGCCGCGCGGACGCGGAACTCCCACCGGTCGTCCGTCAGGACGCGATCCTGCCCGCGGTAGTGTCCGCCCGCGCCGAGGCCCTCGGGGGAGTCGAGGGAGAGGTCGGGCGAGAACCCGCGGGACCACGGGCTGCTCGCGATGAGGATGTGCAGCTCGTACTTCTGGCCGGGCCGCAGCCGGGTGCCCGACACGACCGGCGCCTCACCTTCCCCGGGGACGGTCACCACCAGCTCGGGCTCGTCGAGCGTGGGCTCCTCGCCCTCCTGCTCCCCCACGGGGATGAGCTGGTACGAGTACTCCTGGAGCCGGAAGCGGGCCGCGAGCAGGCGCAGCTGCCGCTCCAGGGCGGGCCGGTTGAAGACGCCCGCTGGCATCGAGAGCTCCAGCCTGAACCGGATGGTCTCGATGTCGCTCCGCCCCAGGATGACGATCTTGTCGAGGCGGCCCTCGTCCATGCGGACGGCGATCTGGTCGCCCTGCACCTCGGCGTGGACGGTGGCCAGCTCGTAGCCCGCGCGGCGCAGGAAGCTCCGCAGCTTCGCCGCGACGGTGCGCGCCAGCGCGGGGTCGGCGCGGGCGTTCCGCGGCAGGTCCAGGACGCTCAGGTAGACGAGCTCGTCGTAGAGCACGTTCCCCTGAAAGACGACCCGCGGCCGCGGCGCGTGCTCTTCGGCGAAGGCGGGGGCGGCGAGCAGTGAAAACAGGAGGAAGAGCGCCTTCGTCGCCATGGTCCGGGTCCGCGGAGACTACTACACGGTCGAGATCCGGCGGCGGCCCGGGGCGGCTGCGCGTTGACGCGGGTCAACGAGCACGCCGCACCGCGTTGACGCTGAGAGTACCCTCGCGGGGCGGACGGCTTGCGGCGAAACGCCGCAGCCTCGTAAGCTCGTTTTCAACAGGCGCACTCACCCTTAGCGAACACGACCTCCTCCGCGAGGCCCGTCCATGGCGCTGCTCGAGGTGCGGAACGTCACGCTGCACTTCCGCGGGCTCACCGCGCTGGCGGACGTGCGGTTCTCCGTCGAGCAGGGCTCGATCCACGCCATCATCGGGCCGAACGGCGCCGGCAAGACGAGCATGCTCAACTGCGTGTCCGGGGTGTACCGGCCGCAGCGCGGCGCGATCCTGCTCGACGGCAAGGACGTCTCGGGCCTCGCGCCCTCGGCGCGCACCCGGCTCGGCGTCGCCCGCACCTTCCAGAACATCGCCCTCTTCAAGGGGATGACGGTGCTCGACAACCTCCTCATCGGCCGCCACGTGCACCAGCGCACCGACGTCCTGATGGGCGGGCTGTACTGGGGGCCGGGGCAGCGGGAGGAGATCGCCGAGCGGCGCCGCGTCGAGGAGGTGATCGACTTCCTCGAGATCCAGCACGTGCGCCACCAGACCGTGGGGACCCTCGCCTACGGGCTGCAGAAGCGCGTCGAGCTGGCGCGGGCGCTGGCGCTCGAGCCGAAGCTCCTGCTCCTCGACGAGCCCATGGCCGGCATGAACGCCGAGGAGAAGGAGGACATGGCGCGCTTCATCCTCGACGTGAACGAGGAGCGCGGCACCACCGTCCTCATGATCGAGCACGACATGGGCGTCGTCATGGACCTGTCGCACCGCATCACCGTCCTCAACTTCGGCGAGCGCATCGCCGACGGCACGCCCGACGAGGTGCGCGCCGAGCCGGCCGTCCAGGCCGCCTACCTGGGCGAGCCCACCACCTCGGCCTGGGGGAAAGCGTGAGCGCGCTCGAGCTCCTGCGCGGCGACGACACCTTCCCGAAGCTGCTCGTGCGCAACGCGCGGCGCCACCCCGGCCGCACCGCGCTGCGCGAGAAGGAGCTCGGCATCTGGCAGTCCTTCTCCTGGCAGGCCTACCTGGACGCGGTGCGCGAGCTCGCGCTCGGCTTCCGCGAGCTGGGGCTCGCGCGCGGCGACAAGGTCGCCATCGTGGGCGGCAACCGGCCGGAGTGGGTGATGTCCGAGCTGGCGGCCCAGGCCATGGGCGGCGCCTCGGTGGGCATCTACCAGGACTCGACCCTGAACGAGGTCGCCTACGTCATCGACCACTGCGACGCCGGCATCGTGGTGGCCGAGGACCAGGAGCAGGTCGACAAGATCCTCGACATGATGGACCGGCTGCCCAAGGTCCGGCACGTCGTCTACACCGATCCCCGCGGGCTGCGCGGCTACCGGCACCCGGCGCTCCTGTCGTTCGACGACGTCCGCGCGCGCGGGCGGGCGGTGCTGGCGCGGCAGCCGAGGCTCTTCGACGAGGAGGTGGCGAAGGGGACGGCGGAGGACCTCGCCATCATCTCCTACACCTCCGGGACGACCGGGTTCCCCAAGGGCGCCATGCTCTCCTTCCGGAACCTCCTCGCCATGGCGCTCGCGTTGCACGAGGTGGACCCGAAGCGCGAGTCGGACGAGTTCGTCTCGTTCCTGCCGCTGGCCTGGATCGGCGAGCAGATGGTCTGCCTCTCCTCGGCGCTCGCGATCGGCTTCACCGTCAACTTCCCGGAGGAGCCCGAGACGGTGATGGAGAACGTGCGCGAGATCGGGCCGCACGTGATGTTCGCGCCGCCGCGGGTGTGGGAGGGGATGGTCTCGTCGGTCCAGGTCCGCATCATGGACACGACGCCCTTCAAGCGGTTCATGTACGAGCGGCTCATGCCGGTCGGCTACCGGGTGGCCGACCTGCGCTTCCAGCGGAAGCCCGTGCCGCTCCTCTGGCGCGTCCTCCACGCGCTCGCCCACCTGCTCCTCTTCCGCGCGCTCAAGGATCGGCTCGGGCTGTCGCGCCTGCGCACCGCCTCCACCGGCGGCGCGGCGCTCGGCCCGGACGTCTTCCGCTTCTTCCACGGCATGGGGGTCCCGCTGAAGCAGATCTACGGGCAGACCGAGATCGCCGGCATCTCCTGCATCCACCGCGAGCAGGACATCCGCTTCCACACCGTGGGCGAGCCCATCCCCGGCACCGAGGTCGCCATCTCGCCCGCGGGCGAGATCCTGTCGCGCAGCCCCTCCGTCTTCCTCGGCTACTACAAGAACGAGGCCGCCACCGCCGAGGCGGTGAAGGACGGCTGGCTGCACTCGGGCGACGCGGGGCACCTCGAGGACGGCCACCTGGTCGTCATCGACCGGCTGAAGGACGTGATGCGGCTCGCCGACGGGACGCGCTTCTCGCCCCAGTTCATCGAGAACCGCCTCAAGTTCTCTCCCTACGTGAAGGAGGCGGTGGTGGTGGGGCAGGACCGGCCCTTCCTCGGCGCGCTCCTCTGCATCGACATGGGCATCGTGGGGAAGTGGGCCGAGAAGCAGAAGATCGGCTACACGACCTACACCGACCTCTCCTCGCGCACGGAGGTGTACGACCTCGTCGAGCGCGAGGTGACGGCGGTGAACGCGACCCTGCCGGCGGCCGCCCGCATCCAGAAGTTCGTGCTCCTCTACAAGGAGCTCGACGCCGACGACGACGAGCTCACCCGCACCCGCAAGGTGCGCCGGTCGGTGGTGGAGCAGCGGTACGGCGACGTCATCGGCGCGGTGTACGGCGAGGCCGAGGCGGTGGACATCGACGCCACCATCAAGTTCCAGGACGGCAAGACGGCGCGGGTGCAGGCGCGGCTGCCGGTGCGGCGGCTCGGGCCTGACACGCCGCCCAGGAAGGTCGCCTGAGCGTGGACTTCTTCCTCCAGCTGGTGGTGAACGGCGTCGTGGTCGGGTCGATCTACGCGCTGGTCGCGCTCGGCTTCGTCGTCATCTACAAGTCCTCCTCCATCCTCAACTTCGCGCAGGGCGAGTTCCTCATGCTCGGCGCGTACGTCTGCCTGGGCGTGATGGCCTCCTCGGCGCCGTTCTGGGCCGCGGCGCTGCTCACGCTGGCCTTCTCGGTCGTGCTCGGCCTCCTGCTCGAGCGCGTCGCGCTGCGGCCCATGATCGGCGAGCCGGTCATCTCGGTCATCATGCTGACCCTGGGCCTCTCCGCCGTGCTCCGGGCGGTGGTGCAGGGCATCTGGGGCACCGACACCCGGCCCTTCCCGCCCATCTTCCCCTCGGAGCCGGTGCACCTCGGCCCCTTCCCCGTCTCGCAGGGCTACCTGTGGAGCGTCGGCTCGGTCTCGGTGCTGCTGGTCGCGTTCGCGGTGTTCTTCAAGTACTCGCGCCCGGGCATCGCCATGCGCGCCACCGCCTTCTCGCAGCAGGTGGCGCTGTCGATGGGCATCTCGGTGCGGCACATCTTCGCGCTCTCCTGGAGCATCGCGGCGGTGGTCTCCGCCATCGGCGGCATCCTCCTCGGCGCGGTGCGCGGCGGCGTGGACGGCTCGCTGGCGGTGTTCGGGCTCAAGGTGGTCCCGGTCGTCATCCTGGGCGGCCTCGACAGCGTGCTCGGCGCCATCGTGGGCGGGATCTCCATCGGGATCCTGGAGAACCTGTCGGGCGGCTACCTCGACCCGGTCTTCGGCGGCGGGGTGAAGGAGGTGGCGCCCTTCGTGGCGCTGGTCCTCATCCTCATGGTGAAGCCGTACGGACTGTTCGGGAAGATCAAGATCGAGCGGGTCTGAGGGTTCCCCATGCGCTGCGGCGACTTCAAGACGAGCTACGCGGCCGACATGGCCATCTTCGAGACCCCCGTCTCGCGCTGGGTGACCGTCGCCTTCCTGGTGGCGCTCTTGACCGTCCCCGCGTTCGCCTCGAGCTACTGGCTCGACGTCCTCAACCGCATCGCCATCGCCGCCATCGCGGCGCTCGGCCTCAACATCCTCACCGGCTTCACCGGCCAGATCTCGCTCGGCAACGCCGCCTTCATGGCGGTCGGCGCCTACGCCACCGCCGCCCTGGCGGGCAAGGCGGGGCTGCCCTTCGCCATGACCATCCCGCTCTCGGGGCTGGTGGCGGCGGCGGCCGGGATGGTGTTCGGCATCCCGTCGCTCCGGCTCAAGGGCCTCTACCTGGCGATGGCCACCCTGGCCGCGCACTTCATCGTCGAGTTCACCGCCTCGCACTGGGACGGCATGACCGGCGGCGTGAACGGCATCTCGATCCCGCCCGCCAGCCTGGGGAGCTTCGAGCTCGGGGACGACGCGCGCCTCTTCTACCTGTTCATCCCGCTGGCCGCCTTCCTCACCCTGTTCGCCCGGAACCTCTTCCGGACGCGGGTGGGGAAGGCGTTCGTCGCCATCCGCGACCAGGACATCTCGGCCGAGGTCATGGGCGTGCGGGTCTTCCGCTACAAGCTGCTCGCCTTCGGCGTCTCGTCCTTCTACGTCGGCGTGGCGGGGTCGCTCACCGCCTACCAGGCGCGCATCATCAGCCCGGAGAACTTCCCCATCTCGCTCGCCATCGACCAGCTCGGGATGGTGATCATCGGCGGGCTGGGCAGCGTCCAGGGCGCGCTCTTCGGCGCCGCCTTCATGACGCTGCTGCCCGAGCTGCTCCGGCTCGCCACCGGCGCGCTCACCGGGGAGTTCCCGCACCTCACCACGCTCTTCGCACCGCTCCGGACGGGCCTGTTCGGGCTCGTCATCGTGCTGTTCCTGGTGTTCGAGCCGGACGGCCTGGCCGCCCGGTGGCGGCTCATCAAGACGTACTGGAAGCTGTACCCCTTCTCGTACTGACGGAGAACGACATGACGCGACGGCGGCTCCTCCCGATGCTCGCGCTGCTCCTCCTGCCCGCGGCCGGGCTCGCCCAGCAGGAGATCAAGGTGGGCGGCATCTTCGACCTCACCGGCGTCACGGCCGACGTCGGCAAGCCCTACGCCCAGGGCGTGCGCGACGGCGTGGCCTGGGTGAACGCGAACGGCGGGATCCACGGGAAGAAGATCCGGCTCATCGACTCGGACTACGGGTACAAGATCCCGGAGGCCAACGCGACCTACAAGCGGCTCACCGGGACCGACAAGGTCATCATGATCAACGGCTGGGGCACCGGGGACACCGAGGCGCTCAAGGACACGGTGGCGCGCGACCGGATGCCGTACTTCTCGGCCTCCTTCTCGGCGCACCTCACCGACCCGAAGAAGACGCCCTACAACTTCTTCGTCGGCGCCTCCTACTCCGACGTGCTCCGCTCCTGGCTGGCCTGGGTGAAGCAAGACTGGAAGGACAAGAGCCGGAACCCGAAGGTCGCCTTCTTCTACGGCGACAACGCCTACGGCAAGGCGCCCATCGAGGCGGGCCGCCGCTACTGCAAGGAGATCGGCGTCGACCTGGTGGCGGAGGAGATCCTGCCCGGCATCGTGCAGGACGCGACCTCGCAGCTCCTCGACATGAAGCAGAAGGGGGCGGACTACGGGTTCACCCAGGTGACGGTCACCAACTTCTCGGTGGTGCTGCGCGACGCGAAGAAGCTCGGCATGACCGCCAAGTGGGGCACGAACACCTGGGGCCTGGGCGAGAACCTCCTCGCGGTGGCGAAGGACGCGGCCGAGGGCGTGGTCGGCGCCATGCTGAACCCGCCCTTCGGCGAGAACGTGCCCGGCATGGCCAAGGTGGTCGAGTTCCACCAGAAGAACCACCCGAACGACACGCACGACACGAACTACGTGCGCGGCTGGTCCTACGCGCTGGTCTGGACGGAGGGGCTGAAGCGCGCCGACCAGGCCGGGAAGCTCACCGGCGAGGGCATCAAGGCGGCGCTCGAGACGCTCAAGGACTTCGAGGTGCAAGGCCTCGCCGCCCCGGTCACCTACACGCCCACCGACCACCGCCCGACCACGCGGGTGGACCTGTACCAGGTCCAGGGCGGGAAGCTGGTGCGGCTGAAGGAGGTCGAGCAGCCGCGCAAGGCCGAGTGGCTGGGAATTTGAGGGACCGGGAGAGGCCCCGATGCTGACCCTGAAGAACGTCGAGGTCGTCTACGACGACGTGATCCTGGTCCTGAAGGGCCTCTCCCTGCACGTGCCGCAGGGGAAGATCGTGGCGCTGCTCGGCTCGAACGGCGCCGGGAAGTCCACCACGCTCAAGGCCATCTCCGGCCTCCTCGCGGCCGAGGACGGCGAGGTGACCGACGGCGCCATCGAGCTCGACGGCCAGCGGATCGAGGAGCTCCCGCCGGAGGACGTGGTCCGGCGCGGCATCTTCCAGGTGATGGAGGGGCGCCGCGTCTTCGAGGATCTCACCGTGGACGAGAACCTCGTCATGGGCGGCTACACCCGGCGCGACCGCGCCGGGCTGCGCCGCGACCACGACCTCTGCTTCGACTACTTCCCGCGCCTCAAGGAGCGGCGGAAGCGGCTCGCCGGCTACCTCTCCGGCGGCGAGCAGCAGATGGTGGCCATCGGGCGGGCGCTCATGGCGCGCCCGCGCCTCATCCTCCTGGACGAGCCGTCGCTCGGCCTCGCCCCGCTGCTCGTCTCGGAGATCTTCCGGATCATCGCGCGCATCAACGCCGAGGAGAAGACCACCTTCCTCGTCGTGGAGCAGAACGCCCGCATCGCCCTGGCGGTGGCGCACCACGGCTACGTCATGGAGGGCGGCCGGATCGTGCTGGAGGGCGACCCGGACAAGCTGGCCGCGAACGAGGACGTGAAGGAGTTCTACCTGGGCGGCGGCGCCGGCGGCGAGCGGCGCAGCTTCAAGAACCTGAAGTCCTACCGGCGGCGAAAGCGGTGGATCTCGTGAAGCGCCATCCGGCTCACTTCACCCTCTCCCCCACCGGGGGAGAGGGCCGGGGAGAGGGGGCCGCACCATGAGCGCACCCAGGCTCCGCCCCTCCCGCATCCTCGACCCCGCGCTCGAGCAGCAGTCCCCCGCCGCGCGCGAGGCCTACCTCGCGGAGCGCCTCCGCGCCACGGTGGCCCACGCCGCCGCCGCCTCGCCCGCCTTCCAGCGCAGGCTGGCGGCGGCGAACCTCGCCGCCGGCGACCTCCGCGGCCCGGCCGACCTCGCGAGGCTCCCGCCGCTCCGCAAGGACGCGCTCCCGGGGCTCCAGGCCGGGGACCCGCCCTTCGGCGGCCTGCTCGCGGTCGCGCCCGGCGCGCTCGCCCGGGTGTTCATGTCGCCCGGACCCATCTACGACCCGGAGGGCGACGGCGCGGACTTCTGGCGCTTCCGCCACGCGCTCGCCGCCGCCGGCTTCCGGGCGGGCGAGATCGCCCACAACGCCGCCTCGTACCACCTCACGCCGCTCGGCTTCATGCTCGACGCGGCGGCGCGGGCGCTCGGCTGCGCCGTCATCCCCGCCGGCGTGGGGCAGACCGAGCTGCAGGTGAAGGTGGCGGCGCACCTGGGCGCCACCGCCTACCTCGGCACCCCGAGCTTCCTCTACGCGCTGCTCGGCAAGGCGCGTGAGCTGGGGACGCCGCTCCGCTTCGAGACCGCCTTCGTGCTGGCCGAGATGCTGCCGGAGTCCCTGCGCGCCGAGCTGGAGGGCGAGTTCGGGGTGCGGGTGCTGCAGGGCTACGGCACCGCCGACCTCGGCTGCCTCGCCTACGAGTGCCCGGAGAAGGGCGGCTGGCACCTTCACCCAGAGTGCCTGGTGGAGGTGCTCGACCTCGAGACCGGCCAGCCCGCCGCGCCGGGCCAGCCGGGCGAGGTGGTGGCCACGCTGTTCGACCCGGTGTACCCGCTCGTCCGGCTCGGCACCGGCGACCTGGCCGCGCTGGCGCCCGAGGCGCCGTGCCCGTGCGGCCGCACCGCCCCCAAGCTCGCGGGGCTGCTCGGCCGCCTCGGCGACGCGGTCAAGGTGAAGGGGATGTTCGTCCGCGGCGGCGAGCTCGCGGCCGCGCTGCAGAAGTTCCCCGAGGTGAAGCGCTTCCAGGCGGTGGTCACCCGCGAGCAGCACCAGGACCACCTCGCCTACGACGTGGAGCTCTCGGCCCCCGCCGGGGACGAGCCCGCCCTGGCGGCGCGCATCGGCGAGGCGCTGCGCGAGGCGGTCAAGGTGCGCGGCGAGGTGCGCTTCGTGCCGCCGGGCGCCATCCCCGAGGGCGCGAAGCGAGTGGACGACCGGCGGGTGTGGAAGTGACGCGCGAGGGGCGAGCGGAGGCTCAGTCCTCCCGGTACCGCCCGGGCGCGAGCCGCGCGGCCAGGAAGCCGGTCGCGGCCGCGGGATCGACGTCGGCCTGCACCAGCGCCGGCTCGTGGAGCGGCCCCGCCGCCACGCAGCGGCCCTCGGGCGACACCACGCTCGTCGCGCACTCCTGCACCGGCAGGGCGAAGTTGACGCTCGCGAACCAGACGTGGTTCTCGCCGGCGCGGCAGGCCATCGCCTTCTCGTAGAAGCTCTCGCCCCACCGCGGCGCGGCGGTGTCCCACGCGCCGGGCGCGCCGCAGAAGGTGGGGTGGAAGACGAGCTTGGCCCCGCGCGCGGCCCCCCAGCGCACGGTCTCCGGGTAGCGCCAGCCCTCGTGGCAGATGACGACGGCGAAGGGCACGCCGTCGAGGTGGAACAGGCGCCGGCTCGTCCCGGGCTCGAAGAGGGGCTCCTCGTCGGGCGGGAGCTGGTTCTTCGTCTGGTAGCCCTGGAGCGAGCCGTCGTCGGAGATCACGTACGCACCGTTCTGCCAGGCCGCCGCCCAGGGGCGCTCGGTGGGCAGGATCACGTGGATCCGGTGCGCCGCGGCGGCGTTGCGGACCTGCTCGAGGCCGAGGTCGTGCTCGTGCTCGGTGAGCGGCTCGATGGGGAAGCCGGTCCCGCGCATCCCCTTCAGGGTGCACTCCGGAAAGCACACCAGGCGGGCGCCGCCGGCGGCGGCCGCCGCCACGGCGCGCACGACCTCGGCGAGGCCTCCCTCGAAGGACGTCGGGTGCGGGACCTGCGCCAGGGCGATCTGCACGCGATTGCCATAACGCGCCGGGCGCGCTCAGTCGAACGGGATGGCGTGCACCCGCTCGCCGGGCCCCACCTCGAGCAGCGCCCGCGCCTCGGCCGGGAGGAGCGCCTCCTCCCCGCGGACGCGCAGGGCGGTGCGGACGGCGCGGAAGCGCACCTTCCCCTCCGGCCGCTCGACCGCCACCAGCCGCACCGGCGCGCGGGTGCGCGGGGAGAGGTCGCCCGCGGCCACCCGGAGCCGGCGGTGAGCGCGCACCACCGTGAGGTCCTCGACCCGCGCCTCGTAGTGCGGCCCGCCGTCGAACGGGTCGATCCGGTCCACGTACCGGAAGCCGAGCGCCTCGAGCATGTGCTTCACGCCCTGCGTGCCCGGGCCCACCGCGCCGAGCGCCTGCTGCACGCGGGGAGGGAAGAGCGTGGCGTAGATGTCGCCGGGCGGGAAGAGCTGCTGGATGAACTCCTTGTTCTCCCGGCTCTTCTTGTCCGCGTCCTGGTACTCGAGCCCGGTGAAGCGCTTGCCGCACGACTCCCAGAACGCGCTCCGGCCGTCGGGGAGCAGGGGCGGCATGAGCTCGGCCAGCACCTTCTCCCGGAACCGCTCGCGGTGCATGGCGAGGTAGAGGAAGCGCACGAAGGCGAGCTGCTTGCCCGGCTTCGCCGCGCCGCCGCGGTCGCGCGGGTGCACCACCAGGCCGCCGATCTCGGTGGGCCCGTCGAAGTGGTAGCCGATGGAGAGGACGCGGTGCCTGAAGTGGCGGTCGAGCGTGGAGGAGTAGTGCTCCCGCTCCGAGACGTCGAAGAACGTGCAGGGCGACTCGCGGGTGCCGTGCTGCGCGATGATCATCGAGGTGCCGACGAGCCGCCCCGAGCGCGGCTCCGCCAGCACGAAGACGTACGAGCGCTGCAGCGGGTCGCGGATCTTCCCGGCGAAGCTCCTGCGGCTGTGGTCGACGATGGAGGCGAGCGCGCGCTCGTCGTCCGGCAGGTTCACCGAGTCGAGCTCGGCCGCCAGCGCGCGGAGCGCCCCGAGGTCGGCCTTCTGCGCGTCGCGGAGGAGGAGCATGCGGTCGGGCCCGGGATCCCTGTAGCACGCGCCCCCGGGGGTGTCACCGCGCCGATCCACCTCCGGGCCGCGGCGCGTCCGGTTGCGGCGGCGCACGCGGCGTGCGATGCAAGCGGGCGCATGCGAGCGGTGGTGCAGCGCGTCTCCCGCGCCGAGGTGCGGGTCGAGGGCCGGGTGACCGGGGCGGTGGCCCGCGGGCTCCTCGTCCTCGTCGGCGTGGCGCAGGGCGACGGGGAGGACGCGGCGCGGCTCCTCGCCGACAAGGTGGCGGCGCTCCGCATCTTCGAGGACGATGCCGGCAAGATGAACCGCGCGGTGGCCGAGGTGGGCGGCGGCGTGCTGGTCGTGTCGCAGTTCACGCTCCTCGGCGACGCGCGCAAGGGGAACCGCCCCAGCTTCACCGCGGCGGCGCCGCCCGAGGCGGCCGACGCGCTGTACCAGCGCTTCTGCGCGCTCCTGCGGGAGAAGGGCCTGCCGGTCGCGACGGGCGTCTTCCGGGCCCAGATGGAGGTCGAGCTGGTGAACGACGGGCCGGTGACGCTGCTCCTCGACACGCAGAGGACGTTCTGACGGCGTCGGCGCGCGCCGCCCGCCACGGAGGACCGATGGAAGACTGCCTCTTCTGCAAGATCGCCGCGAAGCAGATGCCGGCGAAGATCGTCCACGAGGACGCGGACACGCTCGCCTTCGAGGACATCAACCCGCAGGCGCCGACGCACGTGCTCGTCATCCCGAAGAAGCACATCCCGACGCTCAACGACGTCGCGCCGGAGGACGCCGCCAGCATGGGCCACCTCTTCGCGACCGCCGCGCTGCTCGCCCGGCGGGGCGGCTTCGCCGAGCGGGGCTGGCGGGTGGTGGTGAACGTCAACCGCGACGCGCACCAGCTCGTGTTCCACGTGCACCTCCACCTCCTGGCGGGGCGCGCGTTCCACTGGCCGCCGGGCTGATCGACGGCTCCCCAGTTGGTGCGGACCCGTGGCGGGCCCTCGATCGACGCGCACGATCGGTATTAGGTGGCTGGCATGGGCTCGCTCGCCGGGCGATGGTCGAGGCGGCTGGTGGAGGTCGGGCCGTGGCTCGTGCTGCCGGCCGTCGCCATCGTCATCGCGGCGCGCTGGGACGCCTGGCCGCGCGTCTACCCGGTGCACTTCGGGCTGCGGGAGCCCGCGCGCCTGGTCGAGCGCTCGATGCGCTCGGTGGCGGCGCCGCTAGCCGTCGCGGCGGCGCTGCTCGCCTGGCTGGAGGCGGTGCGCGCGCACGTCCTCCGGTACGCCGACCCGACGCTCGACCGCGGCAGGACGCTGCGCCTCGTCGCCTCCGGGCTGCGCGCCGTGCAGTGGACGCTGGCGGTGATGAGCGGCGCGGTCGCGCTCCCCTCGGCCCACCCGGCCCTGGCCGCCGTCGCCTGGGGCGCCGCGCTCACGCTCGTCCCGCTCAGCCTGGCGGTGGGCGAGGCGCGCGGGGCCGCGCCGGCGCCGCGGGGCCGGCCGCCGCCGGGCGGGTGGCTCTACGTGCCGCGCGCCATCGGCTTCGGCCTCGCCATCGCGCGCGGCCACCCCGCCGCGCAGCGCGCGTGGCTGCTCCTCCTCGGCCCGCCGCTCGCGATCCTGGCGCTGGCGCGCCTCTTCCTCGCCTGAGGGGGACGAGGCCGCTGTTGAAGCAGCGGCCCGGGATGCCGTAGAGTCAAAAGTTCCCCATGGCGTCACCGCTCCCGCACCCGCTCGGCGTCGTCGGCCTCGGGCTCATGGGCGCGTCGCTGGCGCGCGCCGCCCGCGCCGCCGACCCGGGGCTGCGGGTGGTGGCGGTCGAGCCGCGGCCGGAGGTGCGGCGGGCGGCGCTCGAGGACGGCGTGGCCCAGGTCGCGCTGGCCGAGCCCGGGCCCGAGCTGGCGAGCTGCCCGGTGGTCGTGCTCTGCACGCCCATCGCGGCCATCGAGGCGCTGCTCGGGCCGCTCTCGCGGCTCGTCGGCGACGGCGCGGTCCTCACCGACGTCGGCGGCGCCAAGGAGCACCTCGCCGCGCGCGCGGCCGAGCAGGTGCGCCCGGGCGTCGCCTTCGTGGGCGCGCACCCCATGTTCGGCGGCCACGGCGGCTACGGCGGGGCGCGGGCCGACCTGTGGCGCGGGGGCCGCGTCGCCGTCTGCACCGACGGCGCGCCGGAGGCGGTGGAGCGGGTCGCCGCGCTGCACGCGGCGCTCGGCGCGGAGGTGATCCGCTGCCGCGCCGCCGAGCACGACGCCGCGGTGGCGATGGTCTCGCACCTGCCCTACCTGGTGGCGAGCGCGCTGGCGGTGGCGGCCGGCGAGGCGGGGCCGCTGGCGCTCCGGCTGGCCGGGCCGGGCCTCAAGGACACGACGCGCCTCGCGCAGTTCCCGTTCGACATCCAGGGCGAGGTCTCGCGGCGCAACGCGCGGCTGCCGGAGGCGGCCGAGCGGCTCTCGCGGCACCTCGGGCGCCTGCTCGCGGCGGTGGCCGACTCGCCCGAGGCGGCGCGCGCCGCGCTGGAGCAGGCGCGCGCCGCGCGCGAGGCGCTCTACCCGCCGCGCGGCGAGGGGGGGACGTGAAGGGCTCCATGATCTGCCGGCGGCGGGGACCGCTCCAGGGCGCGTTCGAGGTGCCGGGCGACAAGTCCGTGTCGCATCGCGCGCTCCTCTTCTCGGCCCTCGCCACCTCGCCGTCCAAGGTGCGCGGTCTGCTCGCGGCGGAGGACGTGGGCGCCACCCGCCGCGCCGTCGAGGCGCTCGGCGCGGTGGTGCGCGACGAGGGCGCCTTCGTGGTGGTCGAGCCCCCCGAGCGCCTCTCCGAGCCGCAGGACGTGGTCGACTGCGGCAACTCGGGCACCAGCCTGCGCCTGCTCTGCGGCGTGCTGGCGGCCGTGCCCGGCCTGTCGGTCCTCACCGGCGACGCCAGCCTCCGGCGGCGCCCGGTCCGCCGCGTGCTCGACCCGCTCCGGCGCATGGGCGCGGTGCTGCACGCGCGCGACGGCGACCGGCTGCCGCCGGTGGTGGTGCGCGGCGCGCCGCTGCGCGGGACGCGGCACGTGCTGGAGGTGGCGAGCGCGCAGGTGAAGAGCGCGCTGCTCCTCGCCGGCCTGTTCGCCGACGGCCCCACCACGGTGGAGGAGCCCCACCTCTCGCGCGATCACACCGAGCGCATGCTGCGCGGGATGGGCGTCTCGCTGGCGGTGGACGGCCTCGCGGTGACGGTCACGCCGGGGCGCCCGCGCGGCGGCACGGTGGAGGTGCCGGGCGACATCTCCTCGGCCGCGTTCCTCCTCTGCGCGGCGGCGGCGCTCCCCGGCTCGCGCGTCACCGCGCGCAACGTGGGCCTCAACCCCTCGCGCACCGGCCTCCTCGACGTGCTCCAGGCCATGGGCGCGCGGGTGCGGATCGAGCCCCGGGCCGACGAGGGCGAGCCGCGCGGCGACGTGACCGTCGAGGCGGCGCCGCTCTCGGGCACGGTCATCGAGGGCGCGCTCGTGCCGCGCCTCATCGACGAGCTGCCGGTGGTCATGGTGATGGCGACCCAGGCGCGCGGCCGCACCGTCATCCGCGACGCGCGCGAGCTCCGGGTGAAGGAGTCGGACCGGCTCGCGTCCATGGGCGAGGCGCTCGCCGCCGCGGGCGCCAAGGTGGAGCTGTTCGAGGACGGCTGCGCCATCGATGGGCCGACGCCGCTCGGGCCGGTCGCGGTCCGCACCCGCCTCGACCACCGGGTGGCCATGAGCATGGCGGTGGCGCAGCTCTTCGCGGACGGCGGCGAGGTCCACCTCGACGACGTCGCCTGCGTCGCCACCAGCTTCCCCTCCTTCTTCGACGTGCTCGACCGGCTGTGCGGGGGCGGGCGGTGATCTCCGGCCGCACCCAGCTCTACGGCGTGCTCGGCCACCCGGTCGGCCACAGCCTCTCGCCGGCCATGCACAACGCCGCCTTCGAGGCGCTCGGCCTCGACGCGGCCTACGTCGCCTTGCCGGTCGCCCCCGAGCGGCTCCCGGAGGCGCTCGCCGGCGCGCACGCGCTCGGCTTCCGCGGCCTCAACGTCACCGTGCCCCACAAGCAGCGCGCGGCGGAGCTGTGCGGCGCGCTCGACGAGGTCTCCCGGCTGTGCGGGGCGGTGAACACGCTCCGGCGCGCCGCCGAGGGGTGGGAGGGCTTCAACACCGACGCGCCCGCCTGCCGCGACCTGGCGCAGGCGGCGGGCGCCGGCCCGGGCCAGCGGGCGGTGGTGCTGGGGGCGGGCGGCGCCGCGCTGGCGGGCGCCTGGGCGCTCCTCGCGCTCGGCCTCGAGGTGAAGCTCGCCGCGCGCCGGCCGGCGGCGGCGGCCGGGGCGGCGGCGCGGCTCCGGGCCGCGTTCCCCGCCGGGCCGGCGGTGGGCGCGGTGCCCTGGGAGGCGGCCGGCGGCGAGGCGGCGCGCGCCGAGGTCCTGCTCCAGGCCACCTCGGTCGGCCTCGCCGGGGCCGCGCCCGGCGCGCTCCCGGCCTCGCCTCGCCCGGGCCAGCTCGCCATCGAGTTCGTCTACGGCGACACCGCCTTCGCCCGGGCCGCCCGGGCGGCGGGGACGGCGCTCGTCACCGGCGAGGCGCTCCTGCTGCGGCAGGGCGCGCTCGCCTTCACCCTCTTCACCGGCCGGGCCGCCCCGGAGCCGGTCATGGCGCGCGCCCTCGGCGCCGCCCCGCGAGCCCCATGAGCCTCCGCTACCTCACCGCAGGTGAATCCCACGGCCCCGCCCTGTGCGCCATCGCCGAGGGGTTCCCGGCCGGCCTCCAGGTCGACTTCGGCGCCGTGAACGACGAGCTGGCGCGCCGGCAGCGCGGCTACGGCCGCGGCGGCCGCCAGCAGATCGAGCGCGACGAGGCGCAGTTCCTCTCCGGCCTGCGCGGCGGCGAGACGCTCGGCTCGCCCATCGCGGTGGTGGTGTGGAACAAGGACCACCAGAGCTGGAAGGAGCTCGTCTCGCCCTACGCGCGCGGCGGGCGCAAGTTCACCCAGGTGCGCCCCGGTCACGCCGACCTGCCCGGCGCGCTCAAGTACGGCTTCGACGACGCGCGCGACGCCCTCGAGCGCGCCAGCGCCCGCAGCACGGCCGCGACCGTGGCGCTGGGCGCCCTGGCGCGGCAGCTCCTCCTGCGCTTCGGCGTGCGGGTGTCGAGCCGGGTCACCGCCATCGGCGAGCGCGAGCGCAAGGTCGGGCTGCCGCCGGACGCGGCGGCGCGGGCGGCCATCCTCGCCTCGGACCTCGGCGTGGACGACGAGGCGGTGGCGGCCGAGTGGCGCGCCCTCATCGACGCGGAGAAGGCGCGCGGCGGCTCCATCGGCGGCGCCTTCGAGGTCTACGCCGAGGGGCTCCCCACCGGGCTCGGCAGCTACGTGCACCCGGACCGCCGGCTCGACGCGCGCCTCGCCGGCGCGCTCTGCGGCATCCCCGCCATCCGCGCCGCCGAGATCGGCGAGGGGACGCGGGTCGAGCTGCGCGGCGACGCCTTCCACGACGCCATCCACCACGACGCGGCGCGCGGCTTCTACCGCGACACCAACCGCGCCGGGGGCCTCGAGGCCGGGGTGACGAACGGCGCGCCGCTGGTGGTGCGCGGCTACATGAAGCCCATCCCCACCATGACGAAGGGGCTCGCCACGGTGGACCTGGCGAGCCGCCAGGCGACCACCGCCAAGTACGAGCGGAGCGACGTGTGCGCGGTCCCGGCCGCGGCGGTGGTCGGCGAGGCGGTGGTGGCGTGGACGCTGGCCGACGCGCTGCTGGAGAAGTTCGGCGGGGACCGGGTGGGCGACATCGAGCAGGCGATCGAGGCCTATGCCGCGCGCGTCCGCTGACGCCCGGCCGGTGGCCCTCACCGGGATGATGGCGGCCGGGAAGTCCACCGTGGCGGCGCACCTGGGCCGGCTCCTCCGCCGCCCGGTGGTCTCCACCGACGCCGAGGTGGAGCGCCGCGCCGGCAAGCCCATCGCCCGCATCTTCGCCGAGGAGGGCGAGCCGGCGTTCCGCGCGCTGGAGCGCGAGGTGCTGGCGGGCCTCGCGGGCCCGGCGGTGGTGGACCTCGGCGGCGGCGCCTTCTGCGACGCCGAGACGCAGGCGCGGCTGCTCGAGACGGCGACGGTGGTCTTCCTCGACGTGTCGGCGGCCGAGGCGGCCCGGCGGCTGGGCGGCGGCGAGGGCCGGCCGCTCGCGAAGCGCTGGGAAGAGCTCCTCGCGGCCCGCCTGCCGCTCTACCGGCGGGCGCACCACACGCTGCGGGTGGACGGGCTCGCCGCGGAGGCGGTGGCGCGGCGCATCGCCGAGCTCCTGGCCGCGGCCCCCTCGGCTGGCTCGTCGGCCTCGGAGGTGGAGCGGGAGGCCGGTGGGGCCGGAGAGGACTCGCCGTGAAGCCGGCCCTGGTCCTCGACGCACGGCAGGAGGGGCACGCCTGCGAGGTGCGGGTCGGCGGCGGCGTGCCGGCCCGGCTCGCGGAGCTGGCGGCCGGGCACGACCGGGTGGCGCTCGTCACCTGCGCCCGGGTCCGCCGCACGCCGTTCGCCCGCCGGGCGGAGCGGGCGCTCGCGGGGAGCGGCAAGCTCGCGCTGGCGCACGTGCTGCCCGACGGCGAGCGGGGCAAGACGCTCGCCGAGCTGGAGCGGGCGGCGACGCGGCTCCTCCGCGCCGGCGCGACCCGCCGCACGCTGGTGGTGGCGCTGGGCGGCGGGGCGGTCACCGACGCCGCCGGCTTCCTCGCCGCCACCTTCATGCGCGGCGTGCCGTGGGTCGCGGTGCCGACCACCCTGCTCGCCATGGTGGACGCCGCGCTGGGCGGCAAGACCGCCGTGAACCTGCCCCTGGCCAAGAACGCGGTGGGCGCCTTCCACCCGCCGCGGGCGGTGCTGGCCGATCCGGTGGCGCTCGCGACGCTGCCCGCGCGCGAGCTGGCGAGCGGCATGGGCGAGGTGGTGAAGTACGCCGCGCTCGACCCGGCGCTCCTGCCCGAGGTGCGCGCGGCCGCCCGCGCCGGCCGGGCCGGCCAGGCGCTCGTCGCGGCCTGCGCCCGCTACAAGCTCCAGGTGGTGGCGCGCGACCCGCGCGAGCAGGCCGAGCGCAAGCTCCTCAACCTGGGCCACACCTTCGGCCACGGGGTGGAGGCGGCGGGCGGCTTCTCGCGCTACACCCACGGCGAGGCGGTGGCGGTGGGGCTCGCCTTCGCCTTCCGGCTGGCGCGCGCGATGGGCCGCGTCGACGCGGCGGCGGTGGCGGAGGTCGGGGACCTGCTCGACCGCGCCGGCCTGCCGCGGCGGGTGCCACCCACCGTCGCCCGCCGCGCGGCCCGCCTCATGAGCTATGACAAGAAGCGGACGGCGGCCGGGCTGCGCTGGGTCCTGCCGCGCGCCCGCGGCAACGCGTGGGTGGTGGAGTGGGACGTCGCCGCGCCGGACGGCGCGGTGGCGGCGGCGGTCGCTGAGATCGGAGAGGCGCCATGATCCTGCTCGTGAACGGCCCCAACCTGAACCTGCTCGGCGAGCGCGAGCCGGAGATCTACGGGAGCGACACGCTCGACGACGTGGAGCGCTCGGTGCGCGAGACCTGCGCCGGCTACGGACTGGAGGTCGCCGCGTTCCAGTCGAACTCCGAGGGCGCCATCCTCGACTTCCTGCAGGAGCACCGGCGCGAGGCGCAGGGCGTCATCCTCAACCCCGGCGCGCTCACGCACACGAGCCGCGCGCTCCCCGACTGCCTGCGCGCGCTGCCCTGCCCGACCATCGAGGTGCACATCTCCAACATCCACGCCCGGGAGCCGTGGCGGCACGAGAGCTTCGTGGCGCCGGCCGCGGCGGGGCAGATCGTCGGGCTGGGGGTGGCGGGCTACCACTACGCCGCCCTGCACCTGTGCGCGCTCCTGGCGGCGCACGCCGCGCGCAAGCCGGCCGCCCGCCACGCGCCGACGGCGCCCCCCGGGGCGGCGGCGGGCGGCGAGCCGGAGCTCGAGCCGGCCGAGGCGGTGCCGGTCGACGCGAACGCCCGGGGCGACTACGAGCCGTAGCGCCGCCCCTGGGCGCCGCGGCGGGGGCGGCCCGTGCCGCGCGTCGCCGTCCTGATGCCCGCGCGCGACGCGGCCGGCACCGTCCGGGCCGCGGCGCGCTCCATCCTGCGCCAGACGGAGCGCGATCTCGCCCTGGTGGCGGTGGACGACGGCTCCACCGACGGCACCGCCGAGGTGCTGGCCCGGCTGGCAGAGGGCGACCCGCGGGTCGTCCTGGTGCGCGGCCCGGGCGAGGGGATCGCCGGGGCGCTGCAGCGCGGGCTCGTGCGCTGCGACGCCGAGGTGGTCGCCCGCATGGACGCCGACGACCTGGCCCATCCCCGGCGGCTCGCGCTGCAGCGCGCGGCGCTGGAGGCGGACCGGGCGCTCTGGGCGGTGGGCGCCCAGGTGCGCGCCTTCCCGCGGCGCGCCGTGCGGGACGGCATGCGGCGCTACGTCGGCTGGCTGAACGGCCTCGTCACGCCCGCGCTCGTCGCGCGGGACCTGCTGGTCGAGGCGCCGCTCGTGCACCCGGCGGCGGCCCTCCGCCGGGACGCGCTGGAGCGCCTGGGAGGCTGGCGCGACGGCGCCTTCCCGGAGGACTACGACCTGTGGCTGCGCCTCGCCGCGGCCGGCGGGCGGATGACGAACCTGCCCGCCCCGCTGCTCCTCTGGCGGGAGCGGCCGGAGCGCGCCACCCGGGTGGACGGGCGCTACGCGCGCGCGCGGCACGTGGCCCTGAAGTGCGCCCACCTCGCCGCCGAGGTGCTGCGCGGCCGGCGCGAGGTGGCGGTGTGGGGCGCGGGCGAGACCGGGAAGGCGTTCTCGGACGCGCTCGCCGCGGAGGGCGTGCGGGTGGCGCTGTTCCTGGAGGTGGACCCGCGCAAGGTGGGCCGCACGGTGCGCGGCGCGCCGGTGTTCGGCCACGCCGAGGCCTCCCGCGCGCGCGGGCTCCCCCTGCTGGTCGCGGTCGGCGCGCCCGGCGCGCGCCCGCTCATCCGCGCGGAGCTGGAGCAGCAGGGGTTCCGGGAGCTGAGGGACTTCTGGTGCGTGAGCTGAAGAGGAGGCGCTGCGCGGGGCGAGGGAGAAAGAGAAACCCGGTGGGGCGCCTCCCAAAGGGAGCGGACCCCGCCCCGGGGGATGCCTACCCTGAGCGCACACGCCAACACGCCCCAGGGGAGCACCGATGGCCAACTCCGCCGGCTACCACGAGCCGTTCGAAAGCCTCTCGCCCAAGACCCGCGATCTGCACCGCGCGTACACCTCGCTGCAGGAGGAGCTGGAGGCGGTCGACTGGTACCAGCAGCGCATCGACGTCATCGCGGACGCGGAGCTGAAGAGCATCCTCGAGCACAACCGCGACGAGGAGAAGGAGCACGCGGCGATGATCCTGGAGTGGATCCGCCGCAACGACCCCGCCTTCGCCCGGCAGCTCGACCGCAAGCTCGAGAAGCCGGGACCCATCGCCGAGGAGGAGGAGAAGGAGGAGGCCTCGGGCGAGCTCGAGCCGGGCGACCGCGGCAAGCGCAAGTGAAGGCTCGGGGCGGCGCGCGCTCGCCCGGAGCGACACGCCGCCGCCTGCCCGGGCGGCCCCGTCAGTAGAGGCCGTCGAGCCCGGCCAGGACCGAGATCCCGCCCAGCGTGTCGGTCGCGCTGGTGGCGACGCCGAGCCGCCCCATGGCGGAGAGCCGCAGGCGCAGCCACGCGGCGAGGTCCCGGGTGGCGCTCGCGACGAAGCCGACGGTGGTGGTGTCGGACAGCGGCGGCGGGCGCGCGTCCATGTACAAGGACGCGCGCAGGAGCAGGCGCGCGCCGAGGAGGGCGTCGCCCTCGCCCTGCACCCAGACGCTCCGCCCGCCCGCCCAGCCGCGCTCCTCCAGCCAGCCGGCCGAGGCGGACCCGTACCGGCCGAAGAGGTGCGGCAGCGCCAGCTCCGGGCCGGCGTACTTGCGGTCGAGCCCGCTCGAGAGGTCGCGGGCGTAGCCGGCGATGGCGCGCAGGGTGAGGTGGCGCGAGGCGTCCCACGAGGCGGTGAGGTCGGCGTGCCGCGCCGGGCCGGGGAAGAGCGCCGGCGAGGCGGCGTCCGGGGTGAAGAGGCCGACGTACCGGAAGCTGGCGGTGAGCCAGAGCGGCTCGGCCAGCCGGCCCGACAGGTCCACCCGCGCCGCGTCGAGCGCTGCGGGGGCGTTGCGGTCGCCGCCGAAGCCGAGCCGCGCCTGCCCCGAGAGGTCGAGCGCGCGCCACAGCCAGCCGTGGCCGAGCGCCTCGGTCTCGAGGCGCGTGCCGAGCTCGGGCGAGCGCACCATGGCGACGCGCCCCTCGGCGCGCACGAGCACCGCGTCGGTCGCGTGCTCGAGGGCGCCGTACGCGCCGGCGGTGGCGCGGCTCGTGCCGAGGCCGGTGGTGACGGCGTCCGGCACCGCCCCGCCGAACACGCCCAGCTCCCCGAGGCGCCCGCGCCAGCCGAGCTGCGCGCCGTCGAAGACGGTCGAGCCGGGGGCGGCCCAGGGCAGGATCCGCCCCACCGACAAGGCGTACGCACGGTCCGGCTCGCGGGTGGTGAGCTGCAGCTCGCGCACCTCCAGGTAGGCCGCGTCGCCCGGGCGGAAGCGCTCGGACGGCGACGAGGCGGTGGCGCGGTAGACGCCGCTCGCGTCGAGGAAGAGGCGCAGGCCGGCGCCGACCTCCGCCCCGTACACGCGCGCCTCCAGCCGGTCCTGCGACAGGCCCGGACCGCCCGAGCTGAAGGAGCTGAGGTGGAGGAAGCTCACCTCGACCCGCTGCGGGCCCCGCGCCGTCTCGAGCCGCGGCGGCGCCACGTACTCCACCCGGGCGACCGGAGCGGCCTCGAGCGCGGCGCGGCGGCGGGACACCTCGGCCGGCGCCAGCGGGGGCGGAGGCGCCGCCTGCGTGCGCGAGACGGCGGCGGCCGGGGGCGGCGCGGCGAGCGCGAAGGTGTCGCCGGCGCGCAGGTCCTGCCCGGCGCAGGTGGCGCCGCGGTCCGAGACGGCCTCGACGGTGCAGCGGCCGGCCGGGCGACCCTTGCGCTCGAGCCGCAGCTCGCGGCCCGGGGCGAGGCCGTCCTTCGCGCCGGCGTCGAGGTAGGCGCGGCGCGCGGTCACGGAGAGCACGGTCCCGAGGCCGGCCGCCCGCGCGTGCAGCTTCACCGGCTTCACCGCCACCGGGCCGGCCGCCTTCGGCTGCGCGAGCGCGGGAAACGGCCGCGCCGGCGCCTTGGCCGCGCGCCGGGGCGGCGGCGCGTCCGCGGCCTCCTGGGCGCGGGCGGGCGCGCCGGCCGCGAGCGCCGCGGCGGCGAGGAGGAGGGCCAGCCAGCGCGCGCGGACCGTCACCCTCCACCCCCGCCGCTGTTGTTGGTGTGGCAGTCGAGGCAGGTGAAGGTCTTGAAGTCCTGCCCCCACGGCTTCACGCCGCTCGCCGGGCGCATCGTCTGATGGCAGGCGAGGCAGAAGGGGCGGTGGTGATCCGACACCATCGAGGTGCCGCTCGCCGACGGGTGCTGCGAGAGGTGGTAGCCGCCGTCGGCGTGGCAGGCCATGCAGGCGGCGAGTACGTACTGGTAGTTCGCGAAGGTCTTGTTGCTGAGGCGGCCGGTGGCCGAGCCGGGCACCGCCGCGTGCGTCGTCGCCATGTCCGTCTTCGCGTGGCAGCCGAGGCACTGGAGGTCCGCGAGCGCCTTGGTCGCGCCGTGGCACTGCGAGCAGGCGATCGCCGCGTGCGGGGTCCCGGTCACCGGGAAGAGCTCGGCGTCGTGGTTCGACGGCAGGCCGCCGCGCCCGTCCTTGTGACAGCCGTAGCAGGAGGGCGAGTCGTAGCTGTAGCCGGTCACGCCGGTGTGGGCCGCGTTGGTGGTGGTGGGGTCGTGGGTGTGGCAGGTGATGCACTGCAGGTCCGCCACCGCCCGCGTCGCGCCGTGGCAGTCGGCGCAGGCGAGGTTCTGGTGGGGCGCGCCGGCGGCGATGGGGAAGAAGGTGTGGTCGAACTGGGGCGTCTTCCCGTCCTTGTGGCAGCCGATGCAGGAGGCGTCGTCGTAGCCGAAGCCCCCCACGCCGGCGTGCATCGGCGTCACGTCCGCCTGCGCGTGGCAGTGCAGGCAGTCGACGCCGCCGTCCGCCAGCGCGAAGGAGGGCTTCGCCGGGTCGTGGCAGTCGGCGCAGGCGAGCGCCTGGTGCGAGCCCGTCACGACGAACTTGGAGGCGTGGGAGAAGGTCGCGCCGGACGAGCCGCCAGGGAGGCCGCAGGCGCCGGCGAGCGCCAGCGCGGTGCCGGCGCCCAGGGCGCCGAGCGCGAGCGGGAAGGAGAGGCGCGCGCTCATGGTCCGATCCTCCCGCCGCGGCGCAGGGCGGCGCTCCCGCCCCCGCGCAGCGCGCTCGTCCCGGCGTTGCCGCCCGGGTGGCACTGGTAGCACTTCGCGTCGAAGCAGCCGAAGCCGGCCACCTGCGGGTGGCGGCCGCAGTCGTGGCACTTCTGGCAGTGCGCGGTCCCCGTGTTGCACTGACCGTTGAGGTTGATCGGGCCGGTGAAGCTGGTGTGGCAGTCGAGGCACCGGATCCCGGCGTGGCGGCCGGAGGCGATGGGGAAGCACGCCTCGTGCTGCGCGAAGAAGGCGCCCGCGAAGCGCCAGGGCTGGTGGCACTGCTGGCAGGTGGTGGGGAAGCCGGCCGCGCGGTGGTCGATGGCGGTGACGGCGGTCCGGTCGTAGTCGCGCTGGTGGCAGGCGAGGCACTGCGGCGTGGGCCGGCTGAAGCCGCGGTCGCGCCGGTCGCCGTGGCACTCCTGGCAGGGGATGAAGGCGTGGCGCCCCACCAGCGGGAAGTTCCCGCGCCGGTGCGCGTCGGCGTCGAAGCGCGTCTTCCAGTCGGTCTCCTCGTGGCAGCCGGCGCAGCGCGCGCCGAGGCGGCCCTGGTGCACGTCGCGGTGGCACGACCCGCAGTCGCGGCCCAGCGCGCGGGTGAAGCTCTCGGCGTGGCACGCCTTGCAGCTCGCGCGCCGGTGCGCGCCGGCGAGCGGGAAGCCGGTCCGCTCGTGCGCGAAGGCCACCTCCTGCCAGCCGTCGGTGGTGTGGCACTTCTCGCAGTGGGTGTCGTCCGGGTGGGGCGGGCGCGGGCGCAGGTCGGGCGCCGCGGCCAGCGCCAGCGCGAGGAGGAGCGGAGTCATCGGCTGAACCTCGTCGGCTCGAAGCCGCGGAAGGCGCCCTGGTGGAAGTCGGCGTGGCACGCCTCGCAGGCGCGCGGCAGCCCGCGGTAGCGCCGCGCGAGCGTCCCCGGCGCGACCTGCACCGCGGGGTGGCACTTGGCGCAGGCGACCTTCAGGTGCTTCCCGGTGAGCGCGTAGTCGGTGAAGGGCGGCTGGTGCTGGAAGCGCGTCTTCTTCCAGTCGTCGGCGCCGTGGCAGCGGGCGCAGTCGGTCGGCCCGCCCTCCTTCGGCGCGAGCTGGCCGAGGTGGGCGTCCTGGTGGCAGCCGGCGCAGGCGACCGCGAGGGGCTTGTAGCGGACCGCCGCGCCGGACGGCCCGGGCTCCGGCCGGTGGCAGGCGGCGCAGGGCGCGGAGGCGTGCTTCCCGGCGAGCGCGAAGCGGCTCTCCCGCTGGTGGTCGAACCGCACCCGGTGGAAGGAGTCCACCGCGTGGCAGGCGGCGCACCCCTGCGGGCGCACGAGCTGCCCCTGGTGCGGGTCGGCGTGGCAGGTCTCGCAGCGGGCGAGGTCGCCCGCCAGCGCGTACACGGCCAGGGAGACGCGCGCCGGGCGGCCGCGGCGCGCCAGCTCGGCCCGGGTCGCCTCCGGCAGCCGGTCGGCGAGCCGCGGCTCCTGCGGGTGGCAGGCGGCGCAGGCCACCACCCGGTGCGCGCCGGCGAGCGGGTAGCGCGTCTTCTCGTGCTCCTCCAGGCCGAACTTGACCGGCTGGAAGCCGCGCACCTCGTGGCACCGGTCGCAGCGGCCGGCCGCCGGCCCCTGGCGCGCCAGCTGCCCGGCGTGCGCGTCGGCGTGGCAGTCGGTGCAGGCGCCGAAGGCGAGCGGCTTGAAGCGGGCCGGCTCGCCGCGGAACGGCCCGTGGCAAGCCACGCACGCGACGGTCTGGTGCGCGCCCTCGAGCGGGTAGCGCGTCTTCTGGTGGAAGGCGCGCTCGGCGCCCGCGCCGGAGACGATGCGGCGCCAGTCCTCGGTGGTGTGGCACCGGGCGCAGTCCTGGCCGAAGCGCCCCTCGTGCGCGTCCTTGTGGCAGTCGAGGCAGCTCGCGTGCGCGAGCGGGCGGTAGCGCGCGAAGGCGTCGGGGTGGACCGGGGCGGTGAGCGCTCCCGGCTCGGCGGCGGGGGCGGCGGCGGGCGCGTGGCACTTCGCGCAGGCGACGCGGGCGTGCTTCCCGGTGAGCGGGTAGCTGGTGCGGGCGTGCTCGAAGCCCGGGGCGGGCTTCCAGCCGCCGTCGCGGTGGCAGCGCGCGCAGTCGGCGCCGAGCTGGCCGCGGTGCTCGTCGAAGTGGCAGCTGGCGCAGGCGGTGAGGGCGGGCGCGCCGAGGTAGGTCTTGCGGCGCGGCTGCTCGGCGAGGAGCTTCCTCACGGCGGAGTCCTGCACCAGGCGGGGATCGTGGCACCGGTCGCACGCGACCGCCTGGTGCTTGCCCCCGAGCTGCGCGCCCGTGCGGGCGTGATCGAACCGCCGCGCGCCGCCCGGGCCCCACTCGACCAGCGCCGCGTCCCGGCCCTGGTGCTCGTGGTGGCAGGCCCAGCAGTCGCGCTCCTTGGGCGCGAGCCGGCCGTGGAAACCCTGCCCGGCCTGCACCCGGGGCGCCAGCTCGCGGTGGCACTCGAGGCAGTGCGCCTGCGAGAGCTGCTCGCCGCGGGGGTGGCACTTGGTGCAGTTCTGGAGGCCCGACAGCGCGGCGTGGGCGCGCGAGAGGTCGCCGGGGGAGAAGACGTCGGCGGCCCGCGCGGCCGGCGCGGCGAGGAGGAGCGCGGCGAGGGCGAGCGGGAGGGAGCGCATCAGCGGAGGAGCCCGAGGCCGTAGCCGAGGTAGAGGGAGAGGCCGATGTGGGCGGCGATGGCGAGCACCAGGAACACCGCCAGCGAGGCGTGGAAGACGCGCCAGCCGCCGAGGAGCCGCTTCAGCGAGCGGTAGAAGCCGATCTGGACCGTGAGCCGCCGGAGCCGCAGGTAGGCGTCGTGGACCACCTGGTAGGTCTCGCGGGCGGGGAAGAGGCGCCGCACGCGCAGGAGGTCGGCGCGGGTGGCGAGGGAGAGGAAGGGCAGCTCGACGAGGAGGAGCAGCAGCGAGCCGCGGGCGGCCGGGACGGTGGCGCGGTCGAAGAGGCGCCGGATGCGCTCGGGATCGCGGGCGCGCCCCATGAGCGGCTCGATCTCGTCCCGGAGCCGGACGAAGGCGCCCTGCAGCTCCTCCAGCTCGAGCGCCTTGCCGCCGGACGAGGGCACGAGCCCGTAGATGTACCGGCCGACGATGCCCGTCAGGACCACCACCGCCAGCGACGAGGCGGTGCCGGTGGCGAGCAGGTTCTTCGACTGGAACGCCGCGTGGAAGGCGATCACGAGCGGGCTCATGAAGCCGACGAAGACGTGGAAGTGCAGCCAGGAGCGGATGTGCCCCCAGCGCGTCATGAAGGCGAAGCGCTTGCGCGCCGCGTAGAGGAAGTTCGACAGCATGAACAGGGTCGCGCCGATGCCGACCCCGTGGCCCCACGGCCCGGCCGAGCGCATCGAGCGGTGCAGCGGGGAGAGGCGCCGGTCGGGCGCGGCGAGCGGGTAGTAGTGGCGGCCCTTCCAGGCCAGGAACGCGAGGAGGAGCGCCCCCGCGGCGGCGAAGGCGAGCGCCAGCCGGTGCTCGAAGCGGCGCTGCGCGCGGTCCTTCTCCAGCGCCCCCGCGAGGAGCCGCTCGCGCGCGCCCGCCGGGCCGTGCCGGTGCGCGCCGGGCGCCTCGCCGAAGTAGCGGCGCATCTGCACCCCGCACTGCTGGAGCAGCTCGAGCGGCAGCTCGCCGCCGACGTTCACCACCACGTGGTCGTTGGGGAGCCGCTGCTCGGCCCCTCCGACGGAGAGGACCACCTCGCGCGGCGCGACGCGCCGCACCTCGGACGCGAGGAGGAGCGCGAGCCGGCCCGCTGCGGCTGCCGCCTCCACCTCTCGGCGGTTCGCCTCGCGGCAGCGGGCGAGCGCCGCGCCGCGGTAGGAGAGCGTCACCTCGGTGCCGGGCTCGCCGGCGAGCGCCAGCGCCGCCTCCAGCGCCGCGTCGCCGCCGCCCACCACCAGCACCTTGGCGCCGCGGTACTGCTCGGGGTCGGTGAGCCCGTACACCACCTTCTCGAGCTCCTCCCCCGGCACGCCGAGGCGGCGGGGCGTGCCGCGCCGGCCGACCGCCAGCACGACCTTGCGGGCGCGCACCCGGCCGTGCCCGGCGGTCAGCACCTCGAACGCGCCGTCGGCGCCTTCGAGGCCCACCACCTTGACGCCCTCCTCGACGCGGAGCTGCCCCTTCGCCGCCATCTTCTCGAAGCTGTGGAGCAGCTCCTCCTTGGAGATGCGGCGCTTCCCGAACCGCCCGTAGAACGGCAGCTCGACCGTCTCGCTCATCACCACCTTCTGCCGCGGGTAGTGCGCCACCGCGCCGCCGAGGGTGGACTGCTCCAGGACGCGGAAGTCGAGGCCGGCGTGCCGGAGGCCGAGCGCGGTGGCGAGGCCGGCCGGGCCAGCGCCGACGATGGCGACGTCCACGACCCCCTCGCCGCCCGGGCCGGGGCGGCGCGCCAGCGCCTCCGCGAGGTACTCCGCGCACTCGAGCCCCTGCCGGATGGCGTTCTTGATGAGGCCCATGCCGCCCAGCTCGCCCACGACGTGGACGCCGGGGCGGGAGGACTCGAACGCGGCGTCCACCTCCGGCAGGTCCACGCCGCGCCGCGCGGTGCCGAAGACGAGCTGGATGGCCCCCACCGGGCACTCGGCGGCGCAGCGCCCGTGGCCGACGCAGTGGTCGGCGTGGACGAGGTGGGCGGCGCCGCCGACGATGCCGAGGATGTCGCCCTCGGGGCAGCTCTTCAGGCAGGAGAGGCTGCCGATGCAGATGTCCGGGTCGATGACCGGGTGCAGCGAGCGCGGCAGGTCGCGCTGGCGCGCGGTGAGCTCCGCCAGCGCCCGCGCGTCGGCCCGCGCCCGCAGCGCGCGCCGGCCCACCATGCCGGCCGCGAAGGTCGCGGCGACGCCGATCGAGGTGGCGACGATGGAGGCGGTGCCGAGATCCATGTTCCTCGCGGGCGAGCTGCGCCGATGGGGAAGGGACCCGAACTTGGCCGGAGGAGCCACCGGCCAGATGGGGCGCCGTTCGGGTTCCCCCTCCCATCCCAGGAACCTCCTGTCCGGATCAGGGTTACCCGTTGCTTCGGGGACAGCGCGCCGCCCCCGTTCCGGGTAATCTGAGATCCCAGGAAGGTTCCACCTCGTGCTCGAACGTTCTCGCAGGGAGCCCGCCTGATGATGTCCGCCGCCACGCCGCTCTCCAGCGGCCCGCGCGTCACCCCCTCGACCTGTCACGTCCTCGTCGTCGACGACGACCGCGACATCCGCGAGACGCTCCAGGAGATCCTGGAGAGCGAGGGCTACGAGGTGAACACGGCGCGCAACGGGGCCGACGGCCTCGCCCGCGCGCGCGAGCTTCGGCCGGCGCTCATCCTGCTCGACCTCTTCATGCCGGTGATGGACGGGGCCGAGTTCCGCCAGCAGCAGCTCAGCGATCCGGAGCTGGCGCGGATCCCGGTGGTGATCGTCTCGGCGGCGGCCGGCCTCGAGGAGCGGATCGCGGCGCTCGGCGTCGCGGCGCACCTGGAGAAGCCGCTCGACCTCGACGAGCTGTTCGAGGTGGTGGGCCGCTACTGCCGGTGAGCGCGCCCGTGGTAGGACTTCCCTGAACCAAGCGGTCGGGTCACCCGGCCGGGTGCACGCCGTGCGCCCGGGCGCGCGCTCGTGGACCGGGGGGGAACGCCATGACTCGCTTCGTCGGCATCGACCTGGGCGCGGAGACGCTCAAGGTCGTGGAGCTGGTCCGCGACGAGGGCGGCTGCCGCGTGGCGCGCCGCGCGCTCGTCGAGCACCACAAGGAGCCCGGGCCGCGGCTGCTGGAGGTCCTCTCCGGCTGGTCGTGGGAGGAGGTCGGCGGGGCGGCGGTGACCGGGCGGCTCGGGCGCCAGGTGCAGCTCTCGCGCGTGCCGGTGAAGCAGGCCGTCGCCTGCGCCCACCGGCACCTGCACGGCGACGCGCCGGCCACCCTGGTCTCGATCGGCGGCCACGGCTTCTCCGTGCTCGAGCTGCGCGGCGGCGGCCAGCAGGTCTTCCGCGAGAACTCGCGCTGCGCGCAGGGCACCGGCAACTTCCTGCGCCAGCTCGTGGAGCGCTTCGACCTCGGCGTGGCGGAGGCCGCCGAGCTGGCGGCGGGGGTGGCGGAGCCGGCGCCGCTCTCCGGCCGCTGCCCGGTCATCCTCAAGACCGACATGACCCACCTCGCCAACAAGGGCGAGGGCAAGGACCGCATCCTGGCGGGGCTGCTCGACGCCATCTGCGAGAACGTCGAGGTGCTGCTCAAGCCGAGCCTCTCGCCGCCGCGGGTCTGGCTGGCGGGCGGGGTGGCGCGCGCGCGGCGGGTCCGGGAGCACTTCCGCGCCTTCCTCGAGCGGCACGGGATGGAGCTCGTCGCCGGCGATCCCGAGGACGGGCTCTACCTCGAGGCGCTCGGCTGCGCGCTGGTGGCGGCCGAGCACCCGGGGACGCGGGTGCCGCCGCTCTCCGAGCTCATCCTCCCGCCGCTCGAGACCACGCTCGAGAAGCTGCCGGCGCTCTCGGCGTCGCGGGCGCGGGTGAAGCGGCTCCCGGCCTCGCCGGTGGTCGAGGTGGAGGGCGTCCGGCACGTGGTGCTCGGCTTCGACATCGGGTCCACCGGCTCGAAGGCGGTGGCGCTCGACGCCGCCACCCGCGCGCCGCTGTGGGAGGGCTACCTGCGCACGAACGGCGCGCCGGTGGCGGCGGCGCAGGAGCTGGTGCGCCTCTTCCTCGACGGGCCGGCGGCGCTGCACCGGGTGCGCGGCTTCGGCGCCACCGGCTCCGGGCGCGAGATCGTGGGCTCGCTGCTCGCCACCGTGTACGGCCGCGAGGCGGTCCACGTCCTCAACGAGATCGCCGCCCACGCCACCGGCGCGCTGGCGCTCGACCCGCGGGTCGACACCATCTTCGAGATCGGCGGGCAGGACGCGAAGTACATCCGGCTCAGCGAGGGGCGGGTGGTCGACGCCGCCATGAACGAGGCGTGCAGCGCCGGGACCGGCTCCTTCATCGAGGAGCAGGGCAAGCGATTCCAGGGCATCGAGAGCGTCGCGCAGCTCGGCGAGGAGGCGCTGGCGGCGAAGGGGGGCGTCGCGCTCGGCCAGCACTGCTCGGTGTTCATGGCCGAGATCATCGACGAGGCGCTCGCCTCGGGGGTGGCGCGCGACCGCATCGTGGCCGGCATCTACGACTCGGTGGTGGCGAACTACCTGAACCGCGTGAAGGGCAGCCGCTCCGTGGGCGAGGTGATCTTCTGCCAGGGCATGCCGTTCGCCTCCGACGCGCTGGCGGCGGCGGTGGCGCGGCAGACCGGGGCGGAGGTGATCGTCCCGCCCAAGCCGGGGCTCATGGGGGCGGTGGGCATCGCGCTCCTCGCGCTCGACGAGCTGCCGCTGGCGGGCGCGCCGGCGCTCGACCTGCGCCGCTTCCTCGCGGCGCGGGTGGAGCGCAAGGACGAGTTCGTGTGCGGCTCGACGCAGGGCTGCGGCGGCGCCGGCAACAAGTGCCGCATCGACCGGCTCACCACCGTCGTCGCCGGCGCGCAGGCGCGCTTCACCTGGGGCGGCGGCTGCTCGCTGTGGGACCAGGGCACCCGCCGCAAGAAGCTCCCCGACCTGGCCCCCGACCCCTTCCGCGAGCGCGAGGCGCTGGTGGAGGCGGTGGCGGCGCGCGCGAGCGTCCGCCGCGGGCGGCCGGTGGTGGCGATGACGGACGAGTTCCAGCTGAAGGGGCTCTTCCCGTTCTTCGCCACCTTCGTGCACGCGCTCGGCCTCGACGTGCGGGTGGCGCGCGGCGCCGGTCGCGGCGCGCTCCGGCGCGGCATCGAGGAGGCGAACGTCCCGTTCTGCGCGCCGATGCAGCAGTACCACGGGCTCGTCTCGGAGATGGCCGACGCCCGGCCCGACTTCCTCTTCCTGCCGATGCTGCGCGAGATCCCGCGCGCGCACGCCCAGGAGCGGGTCTCGGCGGTGTGCCCCATCGTGCAGGGCGCGCCGGACATGCTGCGCTGGGACCTCGGGGCGCGCGCGCCGCGCGTCGTCTCGCCGGTGGTGGACATGGGCCCGGGCTTCCTCGACTCGGAGCGGTTCCTGGAGGGGTGCCGCGCCCTGGCCGAGGCGCTGGGCGTGACGCGCGAGGGCGCGTGGCGGGCGGCGTGGCGGGCGGCGCGGATCGAGCAGGAGCAGTTCGAGGCGGCGCTGCTCGACATCGGCGCGCGCGCGCTCGCCTTCTGCCGCGCCGAGGGCGTGACCCCGGTGGTGGTGCTGGGCCGCAGCTACACCATCCACAACGACGTCCTCAACTCGCACGTGCCCTCCATCCTGCGCGAGCAGGGCGCGATCGCCATCCCGGTCGACTGCTACCCGGTGCCGGACGAGGCGCCGGTGTTCGAGGACGTCTTCTGGGGCTACGGGCAGCGCATCCTGCGCGCCGCCTGGCACCTGCGCCGGGAGCCAGGCCTCTACTCCATCTTCTGCTCCAACTACTCCTGCGGCCCGGACAGCTTCACGGTGCACGCCTACGCCTGGCTCATGGAGGGGCGCCCCTTCGCCATCATCGAGACCGACGGGCACGCGGGCGACGCGGGCACGAAGACCCGGGTCGAGGCGTTCCTGCACTGCGTGCGCGAGGACCAGCGCGCCCCGCGCGCGACCCCTCCGCGCGACGCGGGCCGGCTCACCGTCCCGCCGCGCTCGCTGCTGGCGCTGGCGCGGGCGGGCGCGCGCATGCTGGTCCCGCGGATGGGGCCGGAGGCGGAGGCGGTGGCGGCGGCGGCGCGCGGGCTGGGCGCCCGCGCCGAGACCCTGGCCCGGCCGACCCGCGAGACCCTGCGCCTCGGCCGGCGGCACACCTCGGGCAAGGAGTGCCTGCCGCTCACCCTCACCCTGGGCAGCCTGCTCGAGCGCATCGAGCGCCCGGGCGAGGAGCGCGAGCGGTTCACCTTCCTCATGCCCGGCTCGGACGGCCCCTGCCGCTTCGGCGCCTACAAGCAGCTGCACCAGCTCGTGCTCGACCGGCTGGGCCACGGCGAGCGGGTGGACCTGTGGTCGCCCACCTTCGGCGACTACTTCCACGGCATGCCGCCAGGCTTCAAGGCCATCATCTTCGCCGGCGTCTGCGCGGCGGGGGTGCTGGAGGAGGCGCTCCACGACGTGCGCCCGGTGGAGACGCGCGACGGCGCGGCGGCCGAGCTGCACCGGCGCTGGTCGGAGGCGCTGTGGGCGCGCATCGAGGGCGCGGCGGCGGGGGACCTGTCGGCGGCGCGGGTGCTCCTGGAGGTGGCGACGGGCCGCGTCTACGGCATCCCGGAGCTGCTCCGGCGCGCGGCGGAGGAGCTGGCCGCGGTGAAGTCGCGGAAGGAGGTGCCGAGCGTGCTGGTGGTGGGCGAGATCTACGTCCGCTCCGACCCCTTCGCGAACGACTACGTCTCCGAGGCGCTGGAGCGGCGCGGCATCCGCGCCCGGCTGGAGCCGGTGTCCGAGTTCATCCAGTACTCGGACTTCATCGCCGCGAAGAGCGGCGCCAACCGCGGCCCGGCCGACCGGCTCGAGACCGCGCTCCGGAACCGCATCCTGGGCCTGTGCCACCGGGCGGGGGCGGGGGTGCTGGGCTGGCCGGAGCACGTGCCGGTGAAGGCCGCGCTGGCCGCGGCGGCGCCGTACCTGCGCGAGGAGCTGGAGGTGGAGTCGGTGCTCACCATCGGCGTCCCGGTCCACGCCTGGCGCCGGGGCGAGATCGACGCGGTGGTCTCGGTGGGCCCGCTCGAGTGCATGCCGAACAAGATCGCCGAGGCGCAGTTCCACCACGTGGCGGAGCGGGAGGGCCTGCTCTCCCTCACCTTGTCCTTGAACGGCGACCCGATCGACCCGGAGGTGCTGGACGGCTTCGCCTTCGAGGTCCACCAGCGCTTCCGCGGCCGCCGCACCCGCCGCCCCGCCGCCTCCACCGCCGAGCCCCTGCCCCACGCCCTCGCCCCCGCGCGCGTCGGCCCCGCAGGGCAGTGACGTCGAGTCGGCCCGGGTCGCGGTTGCGGTCGAGGTCGAGGTCGCAGTCGTTTCCCTCGCCCGCGCGCGAAGGGGCTGCCCCCGCCGCCCCGCGCTCGCGCGCGCGTCGGCGCCCGTGCTCCGCGCCGCGCCGGACTGCTCCCACGGCCGGAACGCGCACCGCTGGCCGCGCGACGCGGGCTGCGGAACCTTGCACCGCGCCGCCTCCGCGGCGCGGAGCTTCGAGCAGTCCTCGCCCGCGGCGAGGTCCCCTCGGCGCGTTCCGGCGAGCGCGTGACCTGGGGCGGCGCTCCGCAATGGCGCCTCGTGCGCGCGCGGGCGCGGTGCGGCGCGTCCGGTGCGCCGTGCCGCACGTGAGCGCCCCGACTCACCGCGCCAGCGCGCGCAGCATGTGCTTCACCCGGACCGCGAGCGCCTGCGCGCGCCGCGCGGGCTCGGGCGCGAGCGCCCCGATGGCCTGCGCCAGATCCACGGCCCCGACCACCTCGTGCAACGAGCCGTTCGCGAGCGCGAAGTGCTTGCGTCGCATGGGCCCGCTGTCGCTGGGCAGCCCCTCGCAGAGGTTGAGAAAGACCGACTTCGCGGCCCGCGTGGCCTGGTCGCGGAGCTCCGCGTCCGCGATGCGAAAAGCGTGCACGAGCGCCGCGAGCTCGCGGGCCGCGACGTAAACATCGAGTGTCTGAAACGGGAGCACCTCGACCTCGACGACGATTGATGAACGAGATGAATGAGCCATTTCCGCCTCCTCACTCCGAAGGAGGGAGGCGGAAATGGCGATGGCCTCCCTCGTCGCCGTCGAGGTCGAGGTCGAACTCGCCGGAGTCGCGTCGCAGTCGCAGTCCCAATTCGCGGTCGCGGTCGAGGTCGCGGTCGAGGTCGTGGTCGTGGTCGAGGTCGCGGTCGCGGTCGCGGTCGAGGTCGCAGGTCGCAGGTCGAGGTCGCCCCCCACTGTCAGATCCCCCCTCCACACTCCCCCCGCGAAAGCGAGGAGTCTCCATGAGCCGTTTCGGCTGCGTCGTCTGCGGTGAACCCGTCGAACCTGGCCAGGACACCTGCTCCGAGGACTGCGAGCTGGTGCAGGACGCGGCGCTCTGCCCGGAGTGCAGCCACGCGGTGGAGCCCTTCAGCTGGCACACCGGCGCGCCGCTCCGGCGCGAGGCGCACGCGGCGGGGTGCTCGCGGATGGGCGACGACCTCGCCCTCGGCGCGCCGAGGTAGGTCCGGCGCCCACGGCGCTCCACCCCGCCCGCCCGAACGCGTGGACCGCGGGCGGCCCCGCTGTGCGATGCTGGCGCTCCGGAGGTGCCCATGGTCGGCGCGCTGGTGGTCCTCGTCGTGGTGGTGGTCCTGGGGTCGGCGGTGGCGCGGCTCTACAACGGGCTCGTCGCCCGGCGGAACGGCTACCGCAACGCCTACAGCCAGATCGACGTCCAGCTCCGCCGCCGGCACGACCTCATCCCGAACCTGGTCGAGGCGACGCGCGCGTACCTGAAGCACGAGCGCGAGACGCTCGACGCGGTGGTCCAGGCGCGCGCGCAGGCGGAGGGGGCGGCGCGGGGCGCGGCGGCGGCGCCGGGCGACGCGGGCGCGATGCAGCGGCTGGCGGGGGCGGAGGGCGCGCTCTCGGGCGCGCTGGCGCGGCTCGTCGCGGTGGCGGAGGCCTACCCCGACCTCAAGGCCAACGGCAGCGTGGCGCAGCTCTTCGAGGAGCTCGCCTCCACCGAGAACCGCGTCGCCTTCGCACGGCAGGCCTACAACGACGCGGTCATGGAGTACAACGTCGGCCGCGAGTCGTTCCCGGCCAGCGCGCTCGCGGGCACCTTCGGCTTCACCGAGGCGGCGCCCTACGAGTCCGCCAGCGAGACCGAGCGGGCGCCGGTGCGGGTGGCGCTGTAGTGGCCCGCACCACCGTCCCCGCGGGGCCGGGCTAGCGCCGCCATGGCGCCGCGGCGCGCCACCCTCGACTTCTTCGCCGGGCAGGCCTCCGCGCGCCGCCGGACGGCGCTCCTGCTGGTCGCGTTCGCGCTGTCGGCGGCGCTGGTCGTCGCGCTCGTGTACCTGGGGGCGCTCCTCCCGTTCGGCCTCTACACCGGCCAGGCGCGGCTGTGGAACGGGCGGCTCCTCGCCTGGGTCGTGGCGGGCGTCGCCGCGGTGGTGGCGCTCGGCGCGGGCTGGCAGGCGGTGGCGCTCGGGCCGGACGGCGGCGACGCGGTGGCGCGGCGCCTCGGCGCGGTGCCGCTCGCCCCCGACCCGAGCTATCCGCCCGCGCGCCGGCTGCGCGACGTCCTCGAGGAGATGGCCATCGCCTCGGGCCTGCCGGTGCCGCGCGCCTACGTGCTGCCGGACGAGCCGGGGGTGAACGCGTTCGCCGCCGGGGCCTCGTCTTCGCGGGCGGTGGTGGTGGTGACGCGCGGCGCGCTCGAGGCGCTCGACCGGGACGAGCTGCAGGGGGTGGTGGCCCACGAGCTCTCGCACGTGCTGAACCTCGACGTCCGGCTCAACGGGCGGCTCATGGCGGCGGTGGGCGGGCTCTCGGCGCTGGCGCTCGCCGGCAGGCTGCTCATCCGCGGGGTCATGCAGGGGCGCCGGCGCGGCGCCGCCCAGGTCTCGGCGCTGGTGCTCCTGGCGGGCTGCGCGCTGGTGGTGGCGGGCGCCGTCGGCCAGCTGTGCGGCGAGCTCCTGCGCTTCGCGGTGGTGCGGGAGCGCGAGTTCCTGGCCGACGCCGCGGCGGTGCAGTTCACCCGCAACCCCGCCGGGCTGGCGGGCGCGCTGCGCAAGGCGGCCGAGCGCGGCTCGCGGCTGCGGGCGCCGGGCGCCTCCCAGGTGAACCACTTCCTGTTCGCGAACGGCGTGGTGGGTGTCCTCGAGACGTGGTTCGCCACCCACCCCCCCATCGCGGAGCGCCTGCGCCGCCTGGAGCCGGCCGGCCCCGCCGCAGCCTCGCACCAGGCTCCGCCCCCGCTCGAGTCCGCGGCCGCGCCAGGCCCGCCGGCGGCCGGCGCGCTCGTGGCCGCCGGCGGCGGGCCCGGGCCGGCGCACCTCGCCGCCGCGGGGGCCCTGCTGGCGGCGCTGCCGCCGGCGCTGGCGAGCGCCGCCCGCGAGCCGTGGGGCGCGAGGGCGCTCTCGTGCGCGCTCCTCCTCGCGCCGCCGGGACCGACGCGCGAGCGGCAGCTCGCCGGGCTCGCGGCGGGCGACGGGGCGGGCGCCACCGCGGCGGAGGTCGCCCGCCTGGCGCCGCTCCTCGACGGGCAGCGCGGCGAGGCGCGCGTGGCGCTGTACGATCTGCTGTCGCCCGCGCTCGACGCGCTCTCGGCGCCGCAGGCGCGGGCGCTGCGGGAGGAGCTGGCGGCGCTCGCGCGCGAGGCGGGGCACGGGGCGGTGCTGCCGTGGGCCTTCCACCGCGCCCTGACGCGCCGCCTCGACCGCCGCCTCGCGGGGCGCGCGGTGACGCCCGTCCGGTATCGCGCCCTGTCCGACGTGGAGCCGGAGGCGCTGGTGGTCCTGTCCCTGCTCAGCTGGGCCGGCGCGCGCGAGCCCGCCCTGGCCCAGGCGGCGCTCGACGGCGCGACGGCGGCGCTCGGCGCCCGCCAGCGCTGGCGGCTCCTGCCGCGCGACCGGCTGGCGAGCGAGGGTCCGGCGCGCGCGCTCGAGGTGCTCGACGGGGCCTCGCCCGCGCTCAAGCTGCGGGTCCTCGCCGCCTGCGCCGCGGCCGCCAGCAGCGACGGCCGCGTCACGCCGCAGGAGGCGGCGCTGGTGCGCGCGGTCGCGGCGTCGCTCGGGTGCCCGCTCCCGCCGCTGGTCGCGCCCGCCGGGGCGGACGCGGCGGCGGGGGGCGCCGCGGCCAGCGCGTGATCGGGATCACCCCGCGGCGGCGCACCGCGTACGATGGGTGCGTCTCTCGCTGGGCGGGCCGCGCGGCGTCCGCTATGCTGGGCGACGGTCACGGACGCGGGGGATGGCCGTGCGGGAGACGTCTCAGCGCGCAGCGTGGGGGGCCGTCCTGGCGCTCTGCTCGGCCGCGGTGGTCGTGGCCGCCTGGCGCTACGACCGGCGGCTCGAGCGCGAGCTGTGGGCCGCCGCCGCCGACCACCTCGCGGCGGAGGCCAGCCTCGGCGCGAAGCTCATCGCGGCCTGGCGCGACGAGCGGTCCGGCGACATGGCGGTGCTCGCGGTCGAGCCGATCCTCGGCGCCGCCGCGGGGGGCGCCTTCCCCGGCGAGGCGCTGGAGGGGCTGCTCCGCGCCGCGGCGGCCCGCTACCGCTGCCGCGACATCGCCCTCGTCCGGCGGGACGGCTCCCTGGCCTTCTCGCTGTCCGGGCGCGGCGCGCTCGACGAGGGCGAGGCGCGGCTGGTCGGGCAGGCGGTGCAGGGTCGCGACGTCGCGACCACCGCGCTCCGGGCCGGCGCCGGCGGCGACCTCACGATGCAGGTGGCCGCGGCGCTCCCCGAGGGAGGCGCCGTGCTCGCGCTGGCGGAGGCGCGGGCCACCCTCTTGCCGCAGCTGGCGGCGCTGGCGGCCGCCCGGCCCGCGCTCGAGCTGGCGGTGGTCCGGCCGGGCGAGGCCGGCGCGGAGCTCGTGATGACGACCCGCGGCCCGCTCGCCGGTCCCACGGCCGCGAACCCGCGCGAGGCGCTCTGGCTGGCGCTGGGGCGGCGCGGCGCGGTGGTGGGCGCGGGGCCTGGAGGAGCCCGCCTCGTCGCCGTCGGCGCGCCGGTGGCCGGGAGCGAGCTCACCGCGGTGGCGCTCCTGCCGGAGGCGGAGGTGCTCGGGCCGCGGCGCACCGCGCGCGCGGCGCTGCTCTTCTCCCTGGCGAGCTTCGCGGCGCTGGCGGCCGCCGCGGCCTCCCAGGTGCTGCGCCGCCGGCGCGAGCAGATCGCCGCGCTCCGCTCCTCCGGCGAGCGGCTCGACGCCGCGCTGCAAGCCTCGGGCGCCGGCGTCTGGGAGCTCGACGTGCCGACCGGCCACGTCCAGCCGACCGCGTCCTGGAACCGGGTGCTCGGCTACGCGCCCGACGAGCTGCAGGAGCCCGCCGACTTCGAGGCGCTCGTCCACCCCGAGGACGCGCCGGCGCGGCGGGCGGCCTACGCGGCGCTGCTGGAGGGGCGCGCGCCCTGCTACGACGTGGAGCTGCGCTACCGCCGGAAGGACGGCGCGTACCAGTGGATGCACTCGCGCGGGGTGATCCTCCGGCGCGACGCGCAGGGGCGGCCCCTGCGCGTGGTGGGCACGTCGGTCGACGTGACCGAGCAGCGCCGCCTCCGCGAGCAGCTCCTCCTCAGCGAGCGCCTCGCCTCGGTGGGCACGCTCGCCGCCGGCGTCGCGCACGAGCTCAACAACCCGCTGGCCTACGTCGCGACCAACCTCGACTACGCGCTCGGCGAGCTCTCGCGGCTCGCCGAGCGGCCCGGCGCCGGGTTCGACGCGGCCGAGCTCGCGCGCGTCGCGCCCGAGGTGCTGGCCGCGCTGCGCGAGGCGTCCGACGGGGCGGCGCGGCTGCGCGTCATCGTGGCCGACGTGCGCGCCTTCGCGCGCAGCCCCCGGCGGGAGGACGGGCCGGTCGAGCTGGCGCGGGTGATCGCCTCGGCCGTCAACATGGCGCGCCACGAGCTCAAGCACCGGGCGCGGGTGGTGACCGAGCTCGACCCGGTGCCGCCGGTGCGCGGCGACGCCGGCCGGCTGGGGCAGGTGGTGCTGAACCTGCTCGTCAACGCCGCCCACGCCATCCCGGAGGGGCGCGTCGACGCGAACGAGGTGCGGATCACGGTGCGCCCGGCCCCGGGCGGCCGCGTCGCGCTGGCGGTGCGCGACAGCGGCCGCGGGATCTCCCCCGAGGTGCTGCCGCGCCTGTTCGAGCCGTTCTTCACCACCGACGAGGGCGGGGGCGGGACGGGCCTCGGCCTCGCCATCTGTCACCGCATCGTGACCGAGCTCGGCGGCGCGATCGGGGCCGAGTCCACCCCGGGCCAGGGCAGCACCTTCACGGTGCTGCTCCCGCAGGCGGCGCCGTCGGCCGGCACGACGCCCGCGCCGGTCGCGGCCGACGGAGGCGAGCCGAGGTCGCGGGTGCTGGTCGTCGACGACGATCCGCTGGTGGCGCGCGCGGTCGAGCGCGCCCTGGCGCGCCGCCACCAGGTGACGGTGGTCGCGAGCGGGCTCGGCGCGCTGGCCGCCGTCGAGCGGGAGCGCTTCGACGTGGTGGTCTCCGACGTGCTGATGCCGGAGATGACGGGGCTCGAGCTGCAGCGCGAGCTCGCCCGGGCGGCGCCGCGGCTGGCGCGCGGGATGGTCTTCGTGACCGGCGCCCTCCTGGACGAGGCGGCCCGGCGCCAGATCGCGGACTCGGGCAGCACGGTGGTCGAGAAGCCGTTCACGCCCGCGCAGCTCCTGCGGGCGGTGGACGAAGCGCTGGCGGCGGGCGGCGAGCCGGCCGGCGGGCCCCGGGCGCGCCAGGCCGGGCCGTAGCGCCCCGCGCCGGCCCTCCCCAACTCGGCCGCGGCCGTCCGCCCGCGCGCGCGGCCGCCCCGTTAGATCCCGGGCGCGAGCCGGCGCTCGCGAGGGGCGTTCTTCCCGGGCGCCCGGGCCGCGGAGGGGCGCGATGCAGATCGGCATGTACGGGCTGGGCAGGATGGGAGCGAACATGGCGCGGCGGCTCGCCCGCCGCGGCCACGCGCCGGTGGTGTGGAACATCACCCCCGAGCCGTTCGCGGAGCTGGCCGCCGAGGGCGCGGTGGTGGCCTCCTCGCTCGCCGATCTGGTGGCGCGGCTCACCGCTCCCCGGACGGTCTGGCTCATGCTGCCGGCCGGCGCGCCGACCGAGCGCGCCGTGGAGGAGCTCTCCGCCCTGCTCGCGCCGGGCGACGCGCTCGTCGACGGGGGCAACACCTTCTACAAGGACGACGTGCGGCGGGCCGAGCAGCTCCGCGCCCGCGGCCTGCACTACCTCGACGTCGGCACCAGCGGAGGGGTGTGGGGCCTCGAGCGCGGCTACTGCCTCATGATCGGCGGCCCGGCCGAGCCGGTGGCGCGCCTCGGCCCCGTCTTCCGCGCCCTGGCGCCGGGGGACCTCGGGCTCGCGCCCGCGCTGGCGGGCGCGCCGCCCGCGGCCACCACCGCCCCGCACGGCTTCCTGCACTGCGGGCCTGCCGGCGCCGGGCACTTCGTGAAGATGATCCACAACGGCATCGAGTACGGCCTCATGCAGGCCTACGCCGAGGGGTTCGACCTCCTGCGCCACGCCGGCGACGCCGGGCGGCCGGAGGGGCAGCGCTACCCGCTCGACCTCGCCGCCATCGCCGAGCTGTGGCGCCGGGGCAGCGTCGTGTCGTCGTGGCTCCTCGACCTCGCGGCGCGCGCGCTGGCGGAGGACCCGCGCCTGGCCGCCTTCAGCGGGCGCGTGGCGGACTCCGGCGAGGGCCGCTGGACGCTCGAGGCCGCCCTCGAGGAGGCGGTCCCGGCGGGCGTGCTGGCGGCGGCGCTCTTCGCCCGCTTCCGCTCGCGCGAGGAGCACGGCTTCGCCGACCAGCTGCTCTCGGCGCTGCGCCACCAGTTCGGTGGCCACGGCGAGGCGCCGCCGGCGGGCGGCGCGAAGGAGGGCCGATGATGGCCGCGCCCCCCGCCTCCTGCCTCGACTGCCCCGGCGATCCCTGCGCCATCGTCATCTTCGGCGCCACCGGGGATCTCACCCGCCGCAAGCTCCTGCCCTCGCTCTACAACCTGCACGCGAACGGGCTCCTGCCGACCGAGTTCGCCTTCGTGGGCGTGGTGCGCAAGCCCATGGACGACGAGGCGTTCCGCGAGCTCATGAGCGAGGACATCCGCGAGTTCGCGACCCGCCCCATCGACCCGAAGCTGTGGGCCGACTTCCGCGCCCGGCTGCACGCCGTGGCGGGCGACCCGGCCGCGCCGGACCTGTACCAGCGCCTCGGCGCGCGCCTCGCCGAGCTCGACCGCGAGCACCGCACCGGCGGCAACGCGCTCTTCTACCTCGCCACCCCGCCCGACGCGTTCGGGCCCATCGCGGAGCGGCTGGGCGCGGCCGGGCTCCTCGGCGAGGAGGGCGGGCGCTGGCGGCGGCTGGTGGTCGAGAAGCCCTTCGGGCGCGACCTCGACAGCGCGCGCGCGCTCAACGCGGCGCTGGTGCGGGTCATGAAGGAGCGGCAGATCTTCCGCATCGACCACTACCTGGGGAAGGAGACGGTCCAGAACATCCTCGTCTTCCGCTTCGCCAACGGCCTGTTCGAGCCCATCTGGAACCGACGCTACGTCGACCACGTCCAGATCACGGTGGCGGAGGAGCTGGGCGTGGAGGGGCGCGGCGCGTACTACGAGTCGGCCGGGGTGCTGCGGGACATCATCCAGAACCACATCTTCCAGCTCCTCACGCTGGTGGCGATGGAGCCGCCGAGCTCGCTGGGCGCGGAGGCGGTGCGCAACGAGAAGACGAAGGTGCTGGAGGCGATCCGCCCCATGCAGCCGGAGGAGGTGATCGCCTCCACCGTGCGCGGCCAGTACGGCGAGGGGGTGGTGGGCGGGCGGCGCGTGACCGGCTACCGGGAGGAGCCCGGGGTCGACCCCGCCTCGCGCACCGAGACCTACGCGGCGATGAAGCTCGTGGTCGAGAACTGGCGCTGGGCCGGGGTGCCGTTCTACGTCCGCTCCGGCAAGCGGCTCGCCCGGCGCGAGACGCTCATCGCGCTCGAGTTCAAGAGCCCGCCGCTCATGCTCTTCCGCGGCGCCGGCGTGGAGGCGATCGACCGCAACCGCCTCGAGCTGCGCATCCAGCCGGACGAGGGCATCGCGCTGCGCATGAAGGCGAAGATCCCGGGCCAGGGGATCCGCCTCACCGACGTGGACCTGCGCTTCGGGTACCAGGACTTCGGCCCGCTCGTCCCGGCCACCGGCTACGAGCGCCTCCTCTACGACGTCATGGTCGGGGACGCGACGCTCTTCCACCGCTGGGACACGGTCGAGGCCGCCTGGCGCCTCGCCTCGCCGGTGCTCGACCTGTGGTCGAGCCTGCCGCCGCGCGACTTCCCCAACTACGCGGCGGGGAGCTGGGGGCCGGCCGCCGCCGAGGAGCTCTTGCGCAGGGAGGGCCGGCGATGGGTGAACCCGGGGGGCTGAGCGGCGCGCGGGTCCTCGTCGCGCCGGACCTGGCCGGCGCGGCGGAGCTGGCCGCCCAGGAGGTGGTGGCGCGCGGGCAGGCCGCGGCGGCGCTGCGCGGCCGCTTCGCGCTGGCGCTCGCCGGCGGGCACACCCCGCGGGCGCTCCACGCGCTCCTCGCCGACCCGGCCCAGCCGTTCCGCGCCCGGATCCCCTGGGCGCGCACGGAGATCTTCTTCGGGGACGAGCGGTGCGTGCCCCCCGATCACCCCGACTCGAACTACCGCGCCGCCCGGGAGGCGCTCCTCGCCCGCGTCCCGGTGCCGGAGCGGCAGGTGCACCGCCTGCGCGGCGAGGACCCCGATCCCGCCGCGGCGGCGCGCGCCTACGAGGCGGAGCTGCGCGCGGCCCTGGGGTCGGAGGAGGGCGACGGCGTCCCGCGGCTCGACCTCGTCCTGCTGGGGCTCGGCCCGGACGGCCACACCGCCTCGCTCTTCCCCGGCACCGCGGCGCTGGAGGCGTCCGACCGGCTGGTGGCGGCGAACCACGTCCCGCGCCTCGGCGCCTGGCGGCTCACCTTCACCCTCCCGCTCCTCGACGCGGCGCGCGCGGTGATCTTCCTCGTCGCCGGCGCGGAGAAGGCCCCCGCCGTCGCGGCGGTGCTGGAGGGCGGCGCGGACCTGCCCGCCGCGCGCGTGCGGCCCGAGCGCGGCGAGCTGCTGTGGGCGCTCGACGCCGCGGCCGCGTCGGGGCTGCGCCGCTAGCCCAGCCGCAGCCCCACGATGTCGAGGTCGCGCTCGACGCCCTCCAGCACGGCGACGCGCGGCAGGTGGCCCCAGCGGACGAACCCGAAGCCGCCGAGCAGCGCCAGGCTGGGGGCGTTGTGGCCGAAGACGAAGCCGAGCAGGGTGGTCAGCCCGAGCGCGGGCGACGCGGCGACCGCGTGCGCCACCAGCGCGCGGGCGACGCCCCGGCGCTGCGCCTCGGGCGCGACGTAGATGCTGAGCTCGGCGGTCGCGCCGTAGGCGGGGCGGCCGTAGAAGTCGGTGAGGCTGGCCCACCCGATCACCTCCCCGTCGCGCTCGTCCACCCAGATCGGCCGGCGCGGCCCGTGCTTCTCGAACCAGGCGCGCCGCGCCTCGACCGTGACCGGCTCGGTGTCGGCGGTGGCGAGGCGACCGGGGATGGCGGCGTTGTAGATCTCGACGATGCGGGGCAGGTCGGCCGGGGCGGCGAGGCGGATCATGGCGGGGGATGCTACCGCACCCGCCGCCGCGGATCAGGCGGAGGCGAGGAGGTCGCGGCCGAGCTTGACCACCAGCGCCACCACCACCAGCAGCACCACGCGCCGCACGAAGACGTCGCCGCGACGGACCGCCAGGTGCGCGCCCAGGGTGCTGCCGGCGAACTGCGCCGCCGCCATGGGGAGCGCCACCTTCCACAGGATGACCCCGCGCGCCGCGAAGAGCGCCAGCGCCGCCAGGTTCGAGGCGAAGTTGACCGCCTTCGCCTCGCCCGAGGCGCGGGTGAGGCCGTCGCCGAGGACCAGCACGAACGCGACGATGAGGAAGGTGCCGGTGCCCGGCCCGAAGAAGCCGTCGTAGGCGCCGATCACCGCCGCGATGACCGCGGCCGCCAGCGGGGCGTGCGCCGGGCCGAGCGGGAGGACCCCCCGGGCCGCGCCGGGCGCGGGCGCCGCCAGCGGCGGGCGGAAGGCCATGAAGGCGGCCACCGCCACCAGCAGCCCGAGGACGATGGGGCGCAGCACGGCGGGGGAGAGGAGCAGCACCAGGGCGGCGCCGGCGAGCGAGCCGGCGAAGCCGGCCGGGAAGGCCACCCGCGCCCGCGCCGGGTCCACCAGGCCGGCGCGCGCGAAGCGCAGGAGCGAGGCGCCGGAGCCGAAGACCGCCTGGCCCTTGTTGGTGGCGATGGCGAGGTGGGGCGGGAGCCCGGCCGCGAGCAGGGCCGGCATGGTCACGAGGCCGCCGCCGCCCGCGACGGCGTCCACCACGCCGGCGGCGAAGGCGGCCAGGGCGAGCAGGGCGAGCGCGCCCGGGCCGAGGTGCACCGCCGGCTCCATCGCGGTCAGCGGATCACGCCGCAGGCGATCCGCGCGCCGGAGTTGCCGGCCGGGTCGCTCTTGCCGTCGTCGGGCCCGGCGTGGACCACGAGCGCGGTGCCCTCCGGGCCGAGGAGCGAGCGCGGGCCGGCGGCGAGCGTCGCGCCGGTCAGGGTGGCCTTGAGCTGGCCCTGGCCCTCGGCGTTCACGACCAGGTTCGGCAGGTCGCCGCCGTGGTGGCCGGCGGGGTTCGCGAGGCCGTGCTGCTTCTGGTCGGGGTTGAAGTGGGGGCCGGCGCTCTTGAACTCGGGGCCTTCGCACTTGCCCGCCGCGTGCACGTGGATCCCGTGGGTGCCGGGGGGCAGGCCGCGCGCCTCCACCGTGAGCTCCACGCCCCCCTTCGCCCCGGTGAAGGTGGCCGTGCCCACCTCGCGCCCCTGGGCGTCCTTGAGCACGGCGTGGGCGGGGCCGGCGGCGAGCGCGGCGGCGGGCAGGAGCAGGGACAGGGCGGCCAGGAAGGTTGCACGCATGGTCATGTTCCTCCTCGGGCCCGGGGGCGGGCCGGGCGGGACCTTATCCGGACCTGGCGTCCCGCGCCGCCCCGAGTTACGAGCAGGCGGTCCGCTCACCCGAGGTGTCACCCCGTGCTCCCGCTCCGCCTGCGCCCCACCGCCCTCCTCCTCGCCGCCGCGCTCACCGCCCCGGCCGCCGCCGCCGATCGCCCGGTGCTCCGGGTCTCCGCCATCCCCGACGAGGCGCCGACCGAGCTGCAGCGCAAGTTCCAGCCCCTGGGCGAGTACCTGGCCCGTCAGCTCGGGGTGGAGGTGAAGTTCCAGCCGGTGACCGACTACGCCGCCACCGTCGAGGCGCTGGCCGGCGGCCGCCTGGACCTCGTCTGGTACGGCGGCTTCACCTTCGTGCAGGCGCGCCGGCGGACCGGGACCGCCCTCCCGCTGGTACAGCGCGAGGAGGACGCCCACTTCCACTCCAAGTTCATCACCCGCGCCGGGTCCGGCATCCGCACCCTCCAGGACCTCCGGGGCAAGACCCTCGCCTTCGGCTCGGAGAGCAGCACCTCCGGCCACCTCATGCCGCGCTACGACCTGCTTCAGGCCGGCCTCGACCCCGACAAGGACCTCGCTCGCTACGCCTTCACCGGCGCCCACGACGCCACCGTCAAGTGGGTGGAGCAGGGGAAGGTGGACGCCGGCGCGCTCAACGAGTCCGTGTGGAACAAGCTCGTCGAGGAGAAGAAGGTGGACCCGGCGAAGGTGGTGGTCTTCCACACGACGCCGGACTTCCACGACTACAACTGGACCGTCCGCGGCGACCTCGACCCGAAGCTCGTGCAGCAGCTCAAGGCGGCCTTCCTGGCGCTCGACCCGGCCAAGCCCGAGCAGAAGGCCATCCTCGACCTGCAGCGCACGAAGCGCTTCGTCGAGACGCGGCCGGAGAACTACCTGAAGATCGAGGAGGCGGCGAAGAGCGCCGGGCTCATCCGCTGATCTTCACGCGGCGAGCGCGCGCTCGGCGTCGGCGCCGCCGGGCGTCGTCCCGGCGCAGGTGGCCCGCCCGGCGAGGGCGCGCCGGCGCACCACCGCCGAGAGGCCGTCCACCGCCAGCACGAGCGCGAGGATGGCCAGCACCAGGGTGGCGGCGCGCGGGTAGTCGAACCACGAGAGCGCGAGCTTGAGGTCGCGCCCGAGCCCGCCCGCGCCCACCACGCCCAGCACCGCGGAGGCGCGGATGTTCACCTCCCACCGGTAGAGCGTGTAGGCGACGAGCTGCGGCCAGACCTGCGGCAGGACGCCGAGGAGCGCGGTCGCCGCGCGCGAGGCGCCCACCCCGCGCAGCGCGGCCAGCGGCGCGGCGGGCACCTCCTCCAGCGCCTCGAAGTAAAGCCGGCCCAGCACGCCAGCCGTGTGGACGCCGAGCGCCAGCGCGCCCGCGAACGGCCCGAGCCCGACCACCATCACGAGCGCCAGCGCCCACAGCAGCTCCGGCAGCGTGCGCGCCAGGTTCATGATCGCCCGCGCCCCCCATGCCGCGGCGGCGCGGCCGGCGTGGCGCGCCTCGCCCGGCACGCGCGCGAGCGGGCGCGCCGCGCACCAGGCGAGCGCGAGCCCGCCGGCGGCGGCGAGGGCGGTCCCGAGCACCGAGACCGCGAGCGTCTCGAGCGCCGCCGGGAGGGCCCCCGCGAGCACCTTCGGCGCGAGGTCGGGCGGCCAGAGCCCGGCCGCGAAGGCGCGGAGGCCCCGCCGCGCCTCCGCGGAGAGGAGCGCGGCGGGGGAGAGCTCGAGGAAGCGCGCCGCCGCGACCGTCAGCGCCGCGAGCCCGGCGGCCGCCGCCGCGCGCCGCGCCAGCGCGCCCGGCGAGGCCGGGAAGAGCGACCGCCGCGCGGCCACCCGGCGCCGCAGCGCCTGCGAGGCGAGGTCGACCGCCGCGACCAGCGCGAAGAGCGCCAGCACCCAGGTGGCCACCTCGTCGTACCGGAGCATCTTGAGCGACAGCTCCAGCTGCTGCCCGAGGCCGCCGGCGCCGACGAGCCCCAGCACCGCCGAGGCGCGCAGCGCGCAGTCGAACCGGTACAGGGTGTAGGAGACGAGGAGCGGCCGGGCCGGCGGCAGGAGCCCGAGCGCGAAGGCGGTCCACGGGCGCGCGCCGGCGGCGCCGAGCGCGCCCGCCGCCGCGCGCGGGACGCCCTCCAGCAGGTCGGCGAACACCTTGCCCACCACCCCCCCGTAGGCGACGCCGATGGCGAGCACGCCCGCCGCGGGCCCGAGCCCGAGCGCCCGCACGAAGAGCAGCGCCCACACGAGCTCGGGGACGGAGCGCATCACCGCCAGCGCCCCGCGGGCGAGGACCTGCGCGGCGCGGCGGCCCGGGCCGGGGCGCGCGCCGCAGGCGCGGAGCACCTCGGGGGCCAGCGCGGCGAGCGCGAGCGGCGCGCCCAGCGCGAGCGCCAGCGCCATCCCGCACAGCGCGATGGCGCAGGTCTCGGCGAGCGGCCGCAGGAGCGCGGCGAGCGTCGCCGGGTCGTGGGCGGGCGGCCAGAAGCCGCGCGCGAAGTCGAGCGCCGCGCTCCGCGCGCCGGGCGACGCCAGCGCGGCGAGGCTCCCGCCCGAGCCGCGCCAGGCGAGCGCGAGCGCGGTCGCCAGGAGGAGGCCGGGCCAGGAGAGGAACCAGGGCCGCGGCGCCGGGGCGAGCGCCGGCGCGGCGGGCGCGATCACGGCCCGCCCCCGCCGGCGGCGCGGCGGGCGAGCGCCAGGAAGCGCGCCGCCGGCCCGGAGAGCGCCGCGTCGCGCCGCCACGCCACGAAGAACCGCCGGGGGATCTGGACCCCCTCGACCGCGACGAGGCGCACCCGCCGCTGCGCCAGCGCGCGCGCCACCGAGCGCCGGGAGGCGAAGCCGACCCCCAGGCCCGCCGAGACCGCCTCGACCAGCGCGGCCAGGCTCCCCGCCTCCAGCACCGCGGCGCCGGGGTCGAGCGGCGCCCCCATGGCGGCGAGCTGCGCCTCGGCGATGGCGCGGGTCGCCGAGGAGGGCTCGCGATCGACGCGCGGCAGGCGGGCCACCGCCGCGGGGTGGAGCGGCTCCGGCAGCCCGGCGAAGCTGGCGGCCGCGACGAGCGCGATCTCGTCCTCGGCGAAGTCCTCGAAGTGCAGCCCGGCCCGCTCCTCGCGCGCGCCGACGAAGGCGAGCTCCACCCGGCCGGCGGCGAGGTCGCGCAGCACCTCGGCCGTGCCCTTCACCGCCAGGCGGAGCGTGACCTGGGGCTCCTCGGCCGCGAAGGCGGCCACCGCGGCGGGGAGGATGTGCTCGCCGGGCGTGGTGGAGGCGCCCACCCGCAGCTCCGCCGGCGAGGGCGCCCCGGCGGGCTCCGTCACCACCCGGCGCGGCTCCGGCGCGCGGGTCGCGCCCTCCGGCTGGTACAGGAGCGCGAGGTCGCGCGGCGTGACCTCCTCCCGCCGCTTGTCGAAGAGCACGCGCCCCTCGCGCAGCCCCACCACCCGCGGGAAGTGCGGCAGGACCGGGGCGAGCTGGTGCGTCGAGAGCAGCAGCGCGCGCCCCTCGGCGGCGCGGAGGAGCAGCGCGATGACCGCGCGGCTCCGCTCCGGGTCCACCGAGGAGAAGGGCTCGTCGGCGACGACCAGGTCCGGCGCCTGGTACAGCACGCGCGCCACCGCCACCCGCTGCTGCTCGCCGCCCGAGAGCCGGTCCACCCGCTCGTCGAGCTTGCCGGCGATCCCGATCTCCGCCAGCAGCGCCGCCACCTCCTCGCGCTCGCGCCGCCGGAGCGCCCCGAGCGCGACCGCCAGCGCGGAGCGCCGGCCCAGCCGGCCCATGAGCACGTTCTCGAGCACGCTCGCCTGCGGCACGAGCTGGAGCTGCTGGTGCACCGTCCCGACGCGGGCGCGCAGCGCCCGGAGCCGCCGCGGCCCGAGGCGCGCCACCTCCTCGCCGAGGACGCGCACCGCGCCCTCGGTCGGCGCGAGCGCGCCGCTGGCGAGGCGGAGCAGGGTGGACTTGCCGGCGCCGCTCGGGCCGACCAGCGCCACCCGCTCCCCGGGGAGGACCGACAGGGTCACCCCCGAGAGCGCCCGGAAGCGGCCGAAGGCGCGCCCCGCCCCGCCGAGCTCGACCGCGGGTGTGGGGCCGCCCGCGGCGGGCGCCTCGCGTGCGATTCCGGAGGCGTCGGGGATGGGCGCGGACATGCGGGGCGCCGACGGACCTAACCCGCGCCGCCGCGGGCGGCAAGCGCCGCGGCGCTTGCGGCGCCCGCGCGAGGCCCGTACAACTCGGGGCATGCGCGTCGCCGTCGTCGGAGCGGGCGGGGTGGGTGGGCTCATCGGCGGGCTGCTCGCCCGCGCCGGTCACGAGGTCGCCTTCGTGGCGCGCGGCGCCACCCTGGCGGCGCTGCGCGAGCGCGGGCTCGAGGTCGAGAGCCCGCGGGGGACCTTCCGCGTCGCGCCGGTCGAGGCGAGCGACGACCCCGGCGCGCTCCGCCCCGCCGAGGCGGTGCTGGTGGCGGTGAAGGGCTGGCAGGTGCGCGAGGTCGCGCCGCGGCTCGCGCCGCTGCTGGCGCCCGGCGGGCTGGTGCTCCCGCTCGAGAACGGCGTCGAGGCCGCGCCGACCCTGGCCCGGGCGCTGGGGGAGGAGCGGGTGGTGGGCGGGCTCTGCCACCTCTTCGCCTGGACCGAGGCGCCCGGGGTCGTGAAGCACGCCGGAGACCTGCTGCGGGTGACCATGGGCGAGCGGCGCGGCGGCTCGAGCGCGCGCCTCGAGCGCCTGGCGGCCGCGCTGCGCGAGGCCAAGGTCGACGCGGTGATCTCGCCGGACATCGAGGCGGCCGCCTGGGAGAAGTTCCTCTTCATCGACGCCTTCGGCTCGGTCGGCGCGGTGACCCGCGCGCCGGTGGGCGTGGTGCGGACGCTGCCAGAGAGCCGGGCGCTGCTCCGGGCCGCGATGGAGGAGACCGCCGCCGTCGGGCGCGCGCGCGGGGTGCGGCTGACGGCCGACGCGGTCGAGAAGGCGCTCGCCCTCATCGACGCCGTGAAGCCCGAGTCCACCGCCTCCATGCAGCGCGACATCCAGGGCGGCCGGCCCTCCGAGCTGTTCGACCAGCCCGGGGCGGTGGTCCGGCTGGCGGCGGAGGCGGGGGTGGACGCTCCGGTCCACCGCTTCCTGTACGCCGCGCTCCTGCCGCAGGAGACCGCGGCGCGCGGGCCCGCTCGACCCGTTCCCTGACCCACCGGGTCGCGCAGGACTCGTTCGCTCCCGCGCCGGAGAGCGTTCGATATCGCCGCGTAAGTCAAGAAAGTTGCTCGCGATCGGGGTGTCCCGGGTCCTGGGTACGTCACGCCATGGGGCGGCATGAAGCGTGCGTCAGGAAGTTGGCGGAGGAGACGCTCCCCGACCATGCAGGCCGCCGCGGCACATCCCGACAGCTACCCCTACGACCTCGCGTTCGCGAGCCTCCCCGAGCCGACATTGCTCGTGGACGAGGGCGGCAGCCTCACCGGGATGAACGGCGCGGCCGAGGCGTTGCTGGGCCCCGCGGCGGTGGCCTCGGCCGAGGCGGGCGAGCCGCTCGCGCGGGCCTTGCCCTGGCTCGCGCCCGCGGCGGCCGACGTGCTCGGCGGCGCGCCCGAGGCGGCCCTGGAGGCGGAGGTGCGCACCGGCGGCGGCCGCCGCTGCCTCTCGGCGCGGCTGCGCCGCGTGAGCGGGCCCGGGGGCGCGCTGCGCGGGGCGGTGGTGGTGCTCGAGGACCTCACCGAGCGGCGGGCGCTGGACGCCCGGCTGCGCGCGGCCGAGCAGCTGGCGGCGCTCGGCACGCTCGCGGCCGGCATCGCCCACGAGGTGAACAGCCCGCTCGCCTGCGTGGTGGCGGGGCTCTCCTTCGTGGAGGCCGAGCACGAGCGGCTCGGCCCGGCGGTGGCGGAGGCCGACCTGGTGGAGGCGCGCGCGGCGCTGGAGGAGGCGCGGGCGGCGGCGCTCCGCGTCGGCCGGATCGTGCGGTCGCTCCAGGTCTTCGGCCGCCCGACGGCGCCGCTCCTGGGCGAGGTCGAGCTGGCGCGCGCCATCCGCGACGCGGCGCTCCTCGCCGAGCCCGCGCTGCGGGGCCGCGCGCGGCTCGCGCTCTCGCTGGCGGAGGGGATCGCGGTGCGCGCGAGCGAGGCCGCGCTGACCGAGCTCTTCCTGGGGATCGTCGCGCACGCGGCGCAGTCGCTCCCGGCGGCGGCCGGCGGCGAGGAGGGGACGCTGCGGGTCGGCCTGGAGGTGCGGGGAGGCGAGGCGCGGGTGGAGGTCGCGGCGGAGGGCGCCGGGGCGCGCCCGCTCGCCGCGCCCGAGCCGGCGGCCGAGCGCCCGGATCTGGGGCTCCTGGTGTGTCACGGCCTCGCCTCCGCGCTCGGCGGGAGCGTCGCCGTCGGCACCGGCGAAGGGGGCGGGGTGACCGCGCTGGTGCGGCTGCCGCTGGCCTGAGTCGCGGGGGACGAAACGCGCGGTCCCCGGTGCGAGCCTGCCCCACGCTCGCCCTCTCGACCAGTCGCCCCGGAATGTGGCACAACGCGGTCGATGATCCGCGAAATCCTCGAGATCGACGAGTCGAAGTGCGACGGCTGCGGCCAGTGCATCCCCTCCTGCGCGGAGGGGGCGCTCTACCTCGAGGGCGGCAAGGTGCGGCTCAAGGACGACGCGCTCTGCGACGGCCTCGGCGCCTGCCTGGGCGAGTGTCCGAAGGGCGCGCTCAAGGTCACGCGGCGCGAGGCGCCGGCGTTCGACGAGGCGGCCGTGAAGGCGCACGCGGCGCACCCGCGCCCCGCGCTCACCGTGGCGCCCTCGCCGGCCGAGCTGGGCTGCCCCGGCGCGCGCCCGCGGACCCTCGCGCCGGTGTCCGAGCCTCGGCCGGCCGCCCGGCCCCGGCTCTCGATCGTGACCGAGGCGCCGCCGCCGCTGGTGCCGGAGGGGGGGAGCAAGCTCGGGCAGTGGCCGGTGCAGATCCACCTCGTCTCGCCCGACGCCCCCTACCTCCGCGGCGCCGACGTGCTCGTCGCGGCGGACTGCGTCCCCTTCGCCTACGCCCGCTTCCACGACGACTTCCTGGCCGGCCGCCGCGTGCTGGTCGGCTGCCCCAAGCTCGACGACCTCTCCGCCTATGCCGCGAAGCTGGCCGAGACCTTCCGCCGCGCGCAGCCGCGCAGCGTGACGGTGGTGAAGATGGAGGTCCCCTGCTGCAACGGGATCGCCGCGGCGGTCCGGCAGGCGCTGGCGCTCTCCGGGCACGCCGCGCCGCTCGAGGTGGCGACGGTCGGGATCGCGGGCAGCGTCGTCTCGCGCGTGAGCTGACGCGCCCGGCGCGCGTCAGCTCGCGAGCCCGAGGCCGTGCCCGACGTCGCCGCGGCGCACCGGCGGCGGGGTGTTCGGGCCGACCGGCGGGCCGGAGAGCGGCCGGTGCTCGACCGGGAGGCCGCGCGCGGCCGACTGCCGGACGTACTCGTAGCGGTCGAGCTCCAGCGAGGCGGCGATGGCCTGGCCGAGCCGCGCCAGCTCCTGCTCCTCCTCGTCGGCGGCGTCGGCCGCCACCCGCTCGGCCGAGATGCTGCGCTGCTGCAGCGCCCGCAGCCGGCGCACCGCCAGCAGGCGCTCCGCCTCGAGGCGCATGAGCCGGCGCTCCTCCTCGCCCAGCGCCGCGGCGCGGCGCGAGAGCTCCGCGAAGGAGCGGTAGTGCTCGTGGTCCCAGGCGCGGGCCCGCGCCAGCGCCTCGCCCCGCTCCTCGCCCATCCGCTTCGCGAGCTGCATGAGCCAGGCGGTGGTGAGCGGGATGGCGAGCGCGACCAGGAACAGCGTCACCCGCGCGTACTCGAGGTTCACCGGGTGGCTCGCGCCCGGCCGCATCCCGGCGATCGACCAGGCCATCGAGACCGCCAGCGCCAGCGCGCCGGTGGCGGCGAGGCCGGCCCAGAGCCGCCGGCGCCCCGGCTGCTCGCCGAACAGGTCGCGCCCGCGCCGCAGCGCCAGGTGCGCGAAGAGGAAGAGGCTGGCCGAGGCGCCGAGCGCGAACACGCCGCCGAGCACCAGGCCGACCGGGTTGCGGTGCAGCTCGGCCTGCAGGTCGAGCGTGCGGATGCCGGCCGCCTCCAGGCAGGGCACCGCCAGCTGCCAGGTCTCGGCGAGCAGGAGCGCCAGCCCGAAGAGCTGCAGGCCGAAGCCGACCGGCGGCGGCACCGGCGGGCGGCCCATCTGCGCCGCCTGGGCCTCGTCGGCGGGATCGGCGAGCTCCTGGCCGCGGGTCGCGTCCTCCAGCTCGCGCCCGAGCTCGTCCACCCGGCGCCGCTGGCCCTCCAGGCGCGCGGCGAGGCGCGCCACGTCCGCCTGGGCCAGCTGGATCTCCGGGGCGAGGGCGGCCGCGCCCTCCGCGCGGAGGAAGGACTCGAGCCACGGGGCGCGGCGCGCCTGCGGCTGCTGCGTGACCGTGAGGATGGCGCCGCGCTCCTCGACGGTGATCGCGACCGGCAGGCGGGCCGGCGGGACCGGCAGCGCCGCCACGCGCTGCGACAGGCGGTGCTGCAGGAAGTCCTCGACCGCGATGCCGGACCGCACCGCCTGCCGCGCGCTCCAGAACGAGGAGAGCCAGCTCACCCGCATCGGGGCGATCCTGGCGCGGCGCGGGAGGCGCACCGCCGGGGCCGCGCGCGGGGCGCGCAGCTCCGCGAGGCGCTCGCGGAGCCAGAGCAGCGGGTTCTTGCCCGGACCCGGATCGGCGGGCGCGGTGGGCGTCTTGTTCGTCTGCGGTGTCAAAGCCGACCTCCGGCGCTCGCCCCAGGCCGTCTCGCTCGGCCAGGGGAGCGCGTTCAAGGCCGAACCTAGGGCTCGCTGCGGGCGCCGGAAACGGCATGGGAGGGGCGCACGTCGGCTCGCCTCCACACCTCGCGGCGTGTGGCCCCGAGGGATGGGCGCTGGCCCCCGCGGACGGGGGCCGCCGCGCCCGTGCTATGACTCGCGCGGATGGTGCTCAGCGACTTCCACGGGGCGCTCGATCTCCGGCTCTTCCAGCTGGTGAACCGGGACGGCGGACCGCTCCTCGACGCCGTCATGCGCGCGCTCTCGGCGCGGGCCTTCGGGATCGCCTTCGGGGTCCTGCTGGCCGCCGTCCTCCTGGCCCGGCTCGGGCGCGGCGCGGCGCGGCCGCTGCTGGCGCTCGCGATCGCCATCCTCCTGAGCGACCTCGTCGGGTCCCAGCTCCTGCGGCCCCTCTTCGGCCGGATGCGGCCCTGCTACGCGCTCCCGCCGGGGACGTTCCGCTTCGTCGGGGCCGCCGCCAACGGGCCGTCCCTGCCGAGCCTGCACGCCTCGAACATGTTCGCCCTGGCGTGGGTGGTGGCCTGGGCGCGCCCGCGGCTCGGGCCGCTCGCCTTCGCGGTGGCGCTGGCGGTGGCGGTGTCGCGCGTCTACCTCGGGGTCCACTGGCCGAGCGACGTCGCGGCCGGCGCGCTGTGGGGGACGTTCGCGGCGGCGGCGGGGCGGGCCTTCGCGGCGAGGTTCGAGGACGGCGGCCTCAGCCGTCGCCCTCCGGGCTGACCTCGCGCGCGGCCTCGCGCAGCAGGAGCGCCGGCGCTTCCTCCGGGGAGAGCTCCTGCACTCCCCGGAGCTGACGCTCGATGGCGCGGCTGCGCGTGCCGACCACGCCGAGCTTGTGCGACGCCTCGACGAGCTTCTTCTCGACCGCGGCCAGCACCTCGCCGAACTTGCCGAACTCGGCCTTCACCGCCCCGAGCACCTGCCACACCTCGCTCGAGCGCCGCTGGATGGCGAGGGTGCGAAAGCCCATCTGCAGGCTGTTGAGCAGCGCCGCCAGCGTGGTCGGCCCGGCCAGCACCACCCGCTGCTCGCGCTGCAGCCGCTCGATGAGGCCGCTCCGCCGCGCCGCCTCGGCGTAGAGCCCCTCGGTGGGCAGGAACAGCAGGCCGAAGTCCGTGGTGGAGGGCGGGTTCAGGTACTTGTCCCGGATGTCCTGCGCGCACGCCTCGAGGCGCGCCTCGAGCTGCCGGCCGCACGCCTCGACCGCCGCGGCGTCGCCGCGCTCGGAGGCCTCGACCAGCCGCTGGTAGTCCTCGACCGGGAACTTCGAGTCGATGGGCAGGAGCACCTCCTCGCCCCGCTCGCCGCCCGGCAGCCGGACGGCGAACTCGACGCGCTCGGAGGCGTGCGGCCGGGTCGTCACGTTCGCCGCGTACTGCTCCGGCGCGAGCACCTGCGCGAGCAGGTGCCCGAGCTGGATCTCGCCCCAGGTGCCCCGCACCTTCACGTTGGAGAGCACCTTCTTGAGATCGCCGACGCCGCTCGCCAGCGTCTGCATCTCGCCCAGGCCGCGCTGCACCGCCTCGAGCCGCTCGCCCACCAGCCGGAACGCCTCGCCGAGCCGCTGCTCCAGCGTGCCCTGCAGCTTCTCGTCGACGGTCCGGCGCATCTCCTCGAGCTGCCGGGCGCTCTCCTGCTGGAGCGCGGCCAGCTTCTCGTCCACCGCCCGCCGCAGCGCCTCGAGCCGGAGCTCCACGCCCTGGAGCGCGCCGCGCAGCTCGGCCCGCAGCTGCGCCGCGGACGCCGCCTGCTCCGCGCGGAGCCCCGAGAGCTCCTCGCGGAGGGCGCGCTCCTCGCGCTCCTGCCCGCGGGCGAGGGCGTCGAGCCGGTCCGCCAGGGCGGCGCGCACCGCGGCCGCCGCGCGCCCCGGCGCCGCCAGGGCGAGCGCGGCCGACCCCAGCGCGGCGAGGCAGGTCACGGCGAGGAGGGCGAGCACCATCGCGGGCAGCGTAGCGCCGCCGTCCGACACCTCACCCGAAGAGGATCCGCTCCAGCGCAGGCGGCAACGCCGCGTAGTCGCGCAGGAACCAGCCGGCGCCGGCGGCGGCGAGCTCCGCCTCGCCCGCGGAGGTGAGCACGCCCACCACCGCCATCCCGGCGGCGCGGGCCGAGAGGACGCCGTTCACCGCGTCCTCGAAGGCCAGGCAGGCGGCGGGCGGGAGGTCGAGCGCGCGGGCCGCGGCCAGGTAGATGTCGGGGGCGGGCTTGCCCCGCACGTGGCCGCCCTCGGGGCCGGCCACCACCTCGAAGCGCTCCGCGAGCCCGAGCGCGGCGAGCACCATCTCCCGGTTCTCGCGCGGGGCAGCGGTGGCCACCGCCAGGCGCACCCCGGCCGCCTCGAGCCGGTCGAGGAAGGGGAGGAGCCCCGGGACCGGCGCCACCAGCGGGCGGTACGCCGCGCGGTAGGCGCGCTCCTTCTCGTCCTCGAGCCGAGCGGTCTCCTCGGGCGACGGCGTCCGGCCGAGGAGGTACCCGAAGATCTCGTCCGCCTTCTTGCCCGCCCAGCGGTGCTCGAAGTCGTGGCGGGTGGCGGATGCGCCGAGCCGCCGGGCGAGCGCCAGCCAGGCGTCGCCGTGGTACCGCATGTTGTCGACCAGGGTGCCGTCCAGGTCGAAGATGGCGGCGCGCAGGCGGGCCTTCACGTCCGCCGCGCCCGCAGCTCGGCGAGCACCGCCTGGTGGTCCTCGGGCCGCAAGAGCGCGCGGAGCGCCGGGAAGAGGACGCGCTCCTCGGCCGCGAGGTGCTCGTCGAAGTGCCGCTCGAGGTCGAGCGCGGCCGCCTCCAGCTCCGGCGCCACCCGCGCCAGCTCCGCCGGGCGCGCGCTCACCGCGGCGCAGGCGGCGAGCAGGCGCCCGACCGCCGCCTCGTGCTCGCGGTGCTCGCGCACCATGACCGCGAGCGCCGCGTCGAGCGCGGGCTCGCGGCCGCGCAGGCGCGGCAGGATGGACTCCTCCTCGTCGCGCGCGTGGAGCGGCAGGGCGGCCGAGAAGTAGCGGTGGACGGCCGCCGCCGCGTCGCGGGCCTCGGGCTCGGCGAGATCGTGCGCCCGCGCGAGCCGCAGCGCGAGCGCGGTGAAGGACCGGATGCGGTCGTGGCAGTCGAGCAGCGCCGAGACCGCGTCGCCGGCGGGGGAGGCCTTGAGGAGGGAGATCATCGCCGGGGAGCCTTAAGCCGGGCCCTCCGGCGGCGCCGCGCCGTCGCACAGCACCCGCAGACAGCCGAGCAGCGCGTCGCGCTCGAACGGTTTGCGCAGCACCGGCGCGCCCGACTCCGCCAGCAGGCGGCCGGCCTCGGCGGAGAAGGCGCCGCCCGTCATGAAGGCGAACCGCGCCGCCAGCGCGGGGGCGATCTCCGCCACCGCGCGCTGGAGCTGCACCCCGTTCAGCTCGGGCATCATGACGTCGCAGAGGACGGCGTCGAACTGCTCGCCGGCGCGGAGGAGCTCCAGCGCCGCGCGCCCGCAGCTGGCGCCGCGCAGCTCGTGCTGGCCGCTCACCAGGCGCGCCAGCGCGTCGCACACGCGCGGCTCGTCGTCCACCACCAGCACCCGGCCGCGGCGACCGCGCGCGGGCCCCACGCCGGGAGCCGGAGCGGCCGGCGCGGGCGGCGGGAGCCCCGGCGAGAGGACGACCCGGACGCAGGTGCCCTGGCCGGGGCGGGTCTCCACCTCGATGTGGCCGCCGTGCGCGCGGACGATGCTGTCGCAGATGGAGAGCCCGAGCCCGGTCCCGAGGCCCTTGGGCTTGGTGGTGAAGAAGGGGTCGAACAGGCGCGGCAGGTGCTCGGCGAGGATCCCCTGGCCGGTGTCGCTGACCTCGACCGCCAGGCGACCGCCGGGCCACGGGATGACCTCGATGCTGACGGTGTGCTCGTCGGCGCGGCCGTCCGGGATGGCCTGCGCGGCGTTGACGAGCAGGTTCACGAACACCTGCGCCAGCTTCCCCTCGTCCCCGCGCACCCAGGTGCCGGGCGCGTAGCGCTGGACCAGGCGGGCGCGGTGCTTCACCTCGTTGCGGCTCATGCTGCAGGCCGCCTCCAGCGCGGCGTGCAGGTCCACCGGCTGGAACGGCTCCTCGTCGACGCGCGAGAAGGTCTTGAGGTTGCGGACGAGATCGCGCACCCGCTCGAGCCCGAGGCGCGCGTCGCGCAGCGCCCCGCCGAGCTCGTGCGCGTCGCCCGGCGACGGCGCGGCGGCGAGCAGCGGCTCGACGGCCTCGGCCGCGAACGAGACGTTGGCGAGCGCGTAGGAGATGGGGTTGTTGATCTCGTGCACCAGGCCGGCCGCCAGCTCGCCGAGCGAGCTCATGCGGCCGGCCGCCGCCAGGCGGGCCTCCAGGAGCCGCCGGGCGGTGAGGTCGCGGCCGAAGGCGAGGACGGCGGGGCCGCCGTCGAAGGCCACCGCCACCACCCTGAACTCGACGCGCAGCTCGCCGCCGTCGGCGCGGAGGAGGCGCAGCTCCTCGGAGGGCGCGTGCGGCTCCTGCTGCGCGCGCGCCACGATCTCGGCCACCCGCGCGCGGTCGTCCGGGTGGACGAAGCGGACCGCCTCCTCCCCCAGCAGCGCGTCGCGGGCGTGGCCGAGCGCGGCGGTGACGGCCGCGTTCGCGTAGACCACCCGCTCCTCGCGCAGGACGACGACGAGGTCGGGCGCGCTCTCGATGGCGGCGCGGAAGCTCTCCTCGGAGCGCCGCAGCGCCTCCTCGGCCGCCTTCTGCTCGGTGACGTCGCGGACGGTGAGGAGGCGCGCCTTGCGCCGGCCCAGCTCGAAGTCGGCGGCGAGGACCTCGACGTCGACGACCGCGCCGCCCTTCTTCACGTGGCGCCACAGCCCGCGCGTCTCGGCGGCGGCCGCCACCGGCCGGGCGGCCGAGCGCCGGGCGCGCTCGACGTCCTCCGGGGGCCGGATGTCGAGCATCGAGCGGGCGAGGAACTCCGCGCGCGTGTAGCCGTAGTGCCGCAGCGCCGCCTCGTTCACGTCGACGAACGCGAGCGTCTCGCGGTCGACGACGAACTGGGGGAGCGGGCTGTGATCGAAGAGCGCCCGGACGAGCTCCGGTGACGCGGCCGTCATCATCGCCGGCCAGACTACACGCGAGGCCCGCGGCGCCGAAAGGTGGGAGAAGCGCGCCGACGCGAGGCGGCGGCCCCTCAGCTGCGGTAGTCCGCGTTCTCGGTGATGTACTCGTGGCTGCGGTCGGCCCCGAGGACCTCGGCCGCGTGGCCGCCCGGGACGCCGAGGTCCACCTCCAGCTCCACCGAGCGCTCGTGCGGCGGGTGGCGGAGGGGCGGCCGGAAGGTGAGGCCGTCCGCGGGCGGGGCGGAGGCGTACAGCTCCGCGGCGCGCAGGTGCCGCACCAGCCGCTCCTCCTTGGCCGGGTCGAGCTGCATCAGGCCGCCCTCGAGCAGGAGCTCGCCGCCCATGCGGATCCGGACCCGGCTCATGTCGAGCGGCAGGCCGGCCGCGCCGACGTGCTTGCCGATGGCGCACAGCAGCCGGCCCACGTTCGGATCGTTGCCGTTCACCGCGCACTGGAAGAGCGGCGAGTTGGCGACCGCCTTCCCGACCGCGCGCGCGACGGCGCGATCGGGCGCGCCGCTCACCTGGAGGCGCAGGACGTGGTGCACGCCCTCCCCGTTGCGCACGAGGTCCTCGGCGAGATCGCGGCACACGCGGCGCAGCGCGTCGCGGAAGGCGGCGCGCGCCGGGGCCGGCCGGGCGCGCGAGGCGAGCAGGACCACCATGTCGGAGGTGCTGGTGTCGGAGTCCACCGTGATGCCGTGGAAGCTCCCCTCGATCGCCTCGTCGAGCGCCGCGCGCAGCTCGTCGCGCGCGACGTCGAGGTCGGTGAGCAGGAACACCAGCATGGTGGCGAGGTTCGGCTCGATCATGCCGGCGCCCTTGGCGATGCCGACGATCGCGCCGCCGCCCACCTCCGCCCGGCGCACCTTGGGGTAGAGGTCGGTGGTCATGATCGCCTCCGCCGCCGGCAGCACCGAGCGCGGCTGCAGCGCCGCCGCCGCCCCGGGCAGCGCCTGGACCATGGCGGCGTCGGGCAGCCGCCAGCCGATGACGCCGGTGGAGGCCGGCAGCACCTCGTCCGGCGCGAGGCCGAGGGCGCGCCCCGCCGCGGCGCAGACGCGCTCGGCCGCCTCCACGCCGCCGGGCGCGCAGACGTTCGAGACCTTGTTGTTCACCACCACCGCGCCGAGTCGCGCGCCCTCGCGCCGCTGGCGCGCCACGAGGATGGGCGCGCCGGGGAAGGCGTTGGTGGTGAGCGCGAGCGCGAAGGCGTCGGTGGGGCGGTCCAGCGCCAGCAGCGTCAGGTTCATCTTCGACGGCTTCGACACCTCGACCGGGGTGAAGGCGAAGCTGGCGGTCCCGACGCGGAAGCCGGCCGGCAGCGCGGCCTGCGTCTCGAGCCAGGCGCGGTGCGCCTCGGCGGACGCGAAGGCGAGGGAGGTGCTGGGCATGACGCCCTCTACCCCCATCGTCGAGCGCGGCGCAAGCCGCGCGAGGCCCGTCACCGCACCGACAGCGACTCGTTGCGCGGCGCGGCGCACGCCTCGAGCGTGCGGGGCGACTCGTGCCCCTCCTCGTCGACGGCGCCGACGCGGTAGCAGTGGCGCTCGCCGGGCTTGAGGCCCACCGCGCTGTAGCCGGTGAGGCGGGTGACGCCGATGCTCTTCCCGTCCTCCCAGTACACCCGGTAGACCACGTCCTCGCGCGCGGACGGCCGCCAGGAGAGGCGCACCGCCTTCTCCGAGGCGGGCTCCGCCTGCAGCCGGAAGGGCGCCGGCGGCACCTCCGGATCGGCGGTCGTCATGCACGTGGCGGGGGAGAGCGCCGAGCGGTTCCCCGCCTGGTCGACGGCGCGCACCCGGAAGCAGTGCTTGCCGGCCGTGAGCGCCGTCGCCAGCGCGTCCGGGACCGCCACCTTCGCCGCGAGCTCGCCGTCCCGCACGACCTCGTAGCCGGTGACGCCGACGTCGTCGCTCGAGGCGTCCCAGGCGAGGAACATCGCCGAGGAGGAGACCGGCTGGGCCGCCAGCGCGCCCGGCACGGTGGGCGGCGTGAGATCGGGCGTGACGGCGCAGGCGGTCGCGCTCTTGGCCGAGCGGTTGCCCGCCGGATCGACCGCGCGCACCGCGTAGCAGTAGCGCACGCCCGGCCGGAGCTCGTGCTCGTCGGCCCAGGCGGCGGACGACTCGGCCACCACGTCCCCTTCGCGGAGGAGCTCGTACTTCTCCACCCGGACGTTGTCGGTGGAGGCCTGCCAGAGGACCTGCACGCTCTTGTCGGAGGTGGCGCTCGCCACGAGGTGCAGGGGGGTGGAGGGCGGGGTGAGGTCGAGGGTGCGGGCGCAGGCCGCCGGGGAGGGCGGGGAGCGGTTCCCGGCGGCGTCGAAGGCGCGCACGGCCCAGCAGTAGCTGGACCAGGCGGCGAGCCCCTTCTCGCGGGCCCCGAGCCCCGGCCCGCCGGCGACGACGCGCCCGTCGCGCACGACCTCGTAGCCGGCGACGCCCACCTCGTCGGTGGCGGCCGTCCAGCGCAGCTCGACCTCGGTCTCGCCGAGCGCCGTGGCGGTGAGCTCGGCAGGCGCGGTGGGCGGAGTGAGATCGGGGGGAGGCGGCTCCGGCGCGGCCGGCGGCGCGACCTCCTCCTGCGCCCGAGCCACCGGACCCGCGGCCCGACCCCCACGCGGCGTCGCGGCGCTCGAGGCCGCAGCCGCAGCCGCAGCCGCGGTCGCAGTCGCAGTCGCAGTCGCAGTCGCGGTCGCGGTCGCAGTCGCGGTCGAGGTCGCAGTCGAGGTCGAAGTCGCGTTCGCCGCCTCGGGCGCTGGATCCGGATCCGCCCACGCCCGCGGCGTCGCCTCGCGGGCGACGCGCGCCGGCGGCTCGGCGGGGACCGCCCGCTCCTGCCGGCAACCAGCCACGAGGAACGCAGCGCATCCGGCCGCGATCGCGATACGGGTCGTCACGATCGGTCCTCCTTCGCCGGTCCAGGTGGGCGATCCGGCTCCCGGCGACTCCAGTTCCCGACGAGAGCGCACACGATACCATACGGGTGGTACGAGCGAGCGAGCGCTTGGCTGGGGTGAGGTGTTGCGCCGCAGGTGCGCTCCTGTAGGATGGGCGTTTCGCCCTCGGTCACCCCCCTCCATCACGCGTCGTGGAGACCCCCCATGTCCGCCGACTCCCCTCGCAAGTCCCTGCCGGATCTCAGTGATTCCCAGCGGGCCGCCATCAGCGCCCTCGCCCACGACGAGAAGGTCATCCAGCCGCCGGTGTGGCTGGCGCAGCAGGCCACCGTCCCGAACGACGCCATCGAGCGCGCCTACGCCTCGGAGGACCCGGAGCGGTTCTGGCGCGAGAAGGCCAAGCTCGTCGACTGGATGAGGCCCTTCGAGGAGGTGACGCGGTTCGAGGCGCCGGACCACCAGTGGTTCGTCGGCGGGAAGCTCAACGCCACCGTCTCCTGCATCGACCGGCACGTGCACGGCGACCGGCGCCTCAAGGCGGCGCTGATCTGGGTGGGGGAGAACGGCGAGGAGCACACGTACACGTACAACCGGCTCTACCGCGAGGTGAACCGGTTCGCGAACGCGCTCAAGCGGCTCGGGGTGAAGAAGGGCGACCGGGTCATCGTGTACATGCCGCTCTGCCCGGAGGGCATCGTCACGATGCTCGCCTGCGCGCGCATCGGCGCCATCCACTCGGTGGTCTTCGCCGGGATGGGCACCCAGGCGCTGCGCAGCCGGATCGAGGACTCGGGCGCGAAGGTGGTGGTCTGCTCCGACTTCACCTTCCGGCGCGGGAAGAAGATCCCGCTCAAGCCGACGGTGGACGAGGCGGTGCGCGACCTCTACTCGGTGGAGCACGTGGTGGTGCACCGCCGCGGCTCGCGCCCGGGCGACGCGCCGGTCACCTTCGACTCCGACCGCGAGCACGACTTCTACGACATCCAGGAGGGCCGCGAGATCCACTGCAAGCCGGAGCCGATGGACTCGGAGGACCCGCTCTTCATCCTCTACACCTCGGGCACCACCGGGAAGCCGAAGGGCGTCGTCCACACCACCGGCGGCTACCTCGTCGGCACCACCTACCTGGCGCGCGCCTTCTACCAGATCGGCGAGCGGGACATCTACTGGAGCACCTCGGACATCGGCTGGATCGTCGGGCACTCGTTCATCGTCTACGGCCCGCTCTCCTGCGGCGCGACCATCTTCTGCCGCGAGGGCGTGCCCGACTACCCGTCGCCCGACGTCACCTGGGAGCTCTGCGAGCGGTACGGCGTCGACATCCTCTTCACCGCGCCCACCGCGGTGCGCATGTGGATGAGCCACGGCGGCGACGCGCCGGCCCGCTACGACCTGAAGAAGCTCCGGCTGGTCGCCTGCGCCGGCGAGCCGCTCAACCCGGAGGCGCACCACTGGGCGCAGGCGAACCTGGTCGGCCAGTCGAGGGGGATGGTGGTCGACAACTGGTGGCAGACCGAGATCGCGGCGCCGGTGCTCGGCACCATGCCGACCTTCGAGGCCAGGCCGGGCAAGGTGGGCAAGCCGCTGCCCGGCGCCGACGTGGCGGTGGTGGACCCGCAGGGCAAGGAGGTGGCGGCCGGCGAGGGCGGCCTGCTCGTCATCCGCAAGCCGCTGCCGTACATGCTCCGGACGGTGTGGGGCGACCACAAGCGCTACGAGAACTACTGGCGGCAGATCCCGGGCTTCTACACGGCGGGTGACATCGCCGTGAAGGACCGGGACGGGTACTTCGCGGTGCTCGGCCGCGCCGACGACGTCATGAACGTGGCCGGCCACCGCATCGGCACCGCCGACGTGGAGGGCTCGCTGCTCCGCCACCCCGCGGTCGCCGAGAGCGCGGTGGTGGGCCTGCCCGACCCGGTGAAGGGCGAGCGCATCAAGGCCTTCGTGGTGCTGAAGGCGGGCGTGCCGCAGGGCGCTGGCCTGGTCGGCTCGCTCAAGGACCACGTCCGGCAGGACCTCGGCCCCATCGCCACCCCGTCCGACGTGGAGATCCGCACCTCGCTCCCGAAGACGCGCTCCGGCAAGATCGTCCGCCGCTACCTCAAGGCGGTGGAGCTGGGGCAGGACCCGGGCGACCTGTCGACGCTGGCGGACTGAGCGGCCGGGTGGGCAGGCCGGCGGTCCGGGCGGGGGCGGCCCCGGGCCGGCGGGCCGGTTAGGCTCGGGCCATGTCCGCCTTCCGCTGCGCCGCCTGCGGCGCCATGAACCGCGTGCGGCTCCCGCCGCCGGCGCCGCCGGTGTGCGGGCGCTGCAAGCGCGACCTCGACCTGTCCGGCGCGCCGCAGCCGCTCGACGCGGGCCAGCTCGACGCGGCGGTGCGGAGCGCGCCCGTGCCGCTGCTCGTCGACTTCTGGGCGCCCTGGTGCGGGCCGTGCCGCGCCGCGGCGCCGATCCTGGAGCAGCTCGCGCAGCGCCGGGCCGGCCGGCTCCTCGTCGGCAAGGTGAACAGCGACGACGCGGCCAGCGCCGCGGCGCGGCACGGGATCCAGGCCATCCCGACCTTCATCCTCTTCTCCGAGGGCCGCGAGCTGGCGCGCCACAGCGGCGTGCTCGCGCTGCCGGAGCTCGAGCGGTGGCTGGAGCGCGCCGGGGCGGGGGCGGCGTAGTGCCTCCACCCAGCGTCACTTTCCGCTCGCCGTGACTGTAACGGTCAGCTAACATCCTCCGCCTGGCGCTTCCCGGTGCGCGCCGCCCGGCGGGTCGGACCCGCCGGGCGCGGCGTGCCCGCCCCCTCGGAGGAGTCCATGAGAAGAGGTCTCGCCTGGTGCTTCGCGCTGCTCCCCCTCGTGGCCGCGGCGGTGGACCCGGCCCCCGCCCCGCCGGCGCCGGCGCCGGCGCCGACGTTCACGCTCACCGGCAAGGTCACCGGTGCGGTCGTCGCAGGTGTCACGATCGCGCTGCCGGGCGCGGGCGTCCCGTCGAAGGTCACCGTCACCGACGCGGCCGGCAACTACGCCTTCGACGGGCTCGCGGCGGGGGCCTACAAGGTGACGCCCGCGCTGGCGGGGTACGTGTTCGCGCCCGCGAGCGCGGACGTGTCCGTCGGGGGGGGCGCTCCTGGCACGGCCCCGGACCTCGTCGCGTCGGCCCTCGCCCCGGCCAGCTACGCGGTGTCGGGCACGATCTCGGGCGCCGCGAAGAAGGACGTCGCGGTCACGCTCACCACGGGCGACGGCACGAAGAGCACGAAGTCCGATGCCAACGGCGCCTTCAGCTTCGCGAAGCTGCCTCCCGGCGCGTACACCGTCGCCCCGTCCAGCAAGGAGTACGTGTTCACCCCGGCGAGCACGCGGATCGTGGTGAGCCGCGAGGACGTCCCCGGGGTGGACTTCGTGGCGGACAAGACGGAGCCGCACGCCATCTCGGGTACGATCTCCGGGGCGGTGGTGTCCGGGATCACTTTGACCGTGAGCGGAAGCAACAGCGCGAGCGCGACCTCGAGTTCCTCCGGCAGGTACGAGATCCGGAACCTCGCGAACGGGACCTACACCGTCAAGCCGTCGGCGGACGGCTACCTCTTCACGCCCGCCGCGGCGACGGTCACGGTCAAGGACGAGGACGTCCCGGCGATGGACTTCAAGGCCGTCGCCACGCGCTGCGTGCCGCCGGTCGTGACGTTCCGGTGGATCGGCACCCACGGATCGTTCATGACGACCAACGCCAAGTTCGCCCCCGTCGAGCCGTCGACGCTGGAGCGCGTCGCCAGCACGCGGGACGCGAGGGAGCTCCCGTCCATCCGCATCCTCTCGAAGGACCGGCCGCTCGCCGAGTTCAAGGACGTGGCGTACTTCCGGCGCTGCGCCAGCGGGGACGCCAACGGCTGCGAGGAGCAGGTTTTCCGAGTCGACTTCGAGAACCAGGACGCGCAGCTCCTCGAGAACGGCGGGCGCGTCCAGGTCGAGTTCACCGGGCTGCAGGACTGCTCGGGCCGGGTCCGGATCGAGGACGTGGTCGTGCTCGAGCAGCACCACCTCGCCATCGACGTCGGCGCCGCGTTCGCCCTCGACGCCGCCGGCTCGTTCGCGTCGCACGTCGAGGCGGCGCTCAACGCCAACTCGCGCTGGCTCAGCTGGCTCAGCGGGGACGTCGACCTGCGGCTCACGAAGGTGGAGGTGCTCCAGACGCCGCCGCCCGGCGCCACGCAGACCTCCTTCCTCAACACCGGCGGCACGACGCTCGACGTCGCAGGGCGGGCCCTGCTCGACCTCGACGGCAGGTCGTCGTTCCCGTTCCTCGCCGGCGCGAAGGAGAGCCACCAGCCGTGGCTCGCCCCCGTCCTGGGCGCCGGGATGCGCAGCCTCATCTCGGGCGACAAGACGGACGTCCGCGGCCGCCTCTTCACGGGGCTCCGGATGCAGGTCCTCGGCTACAACGCGGGTGAGCCGGCCGAGAGCTTCGGCAACACGCGCGGCTTCGTCGAGGCCGGGTACGCGAACGACCAGTTCTGGAGGGGCGCCAACCAGAACCGCGTCTACGCCGAGGGCCAGATCGAGGTCCCGTCGTTCGGGAGCAAGTGGGTGCGCCTGCTGCTACGGATGAAGGTCGATCGCGGGATCGGGCCGCCGGGCGATCCGTCGGAGGTGAGGATCAGCCTGCTCACGAGCCTCAACCCCTCCGCGCTCGGCACGTTCCTCGGGTTCGCGCCCGCGAAGAAGTGAGCCGGGGCAGGCCACGCGGGGCCGCGCCACGGCCCCGCGGACCAGCTCCTCGAAGAGCTCCGGGCGGCAGGCGAGCGGCGTGTGTCCCGGCGCGCCCGCAGGCCGGGTCGGGAAGCGGCAGGCGCGCGCGAACTCGCGCTGCCCGTCGCCCAGCACCGGGTCCGCCTCGGAGAAGAAGACGAGGTACGCCTCGCGCCGCGCCTCGCACAGCCACCGCGGCGGCGCGTCGGCGACGGGGTCGGTCATCGCCTCGGGGTGCGCGGCCGTGCGGCGCAGCACCTCGCGGAAGCTGGGCGCCGGGTCCTCGCCGTAGCGGCCGGCGAGGATGCGCCGGAAGTAGGCCTGCACCGCGTCCACCGCGAGCGGGTGCCAGAAGCTGTCGAGGTGGTCGGCGACGAGCGCGAAGTCGAGCAGCGGATCGAGGACCGCCGCCCGGGTGTCCAGGCCGCGCCCGAGCGCCTCGCGGTTCGCGAGCAGCGCCTCGAGCCCGCCCATGGAGATGCCGACGAACGCCAGCCGGCGCGGATCCTCGATCGCGCACGCGCTCGCGATCTGCTCGGCAGCGTCGAGCGCGCGCGTCGCCTCGCGGCGCGGGTCGAACCAGATCGGGCGCGCCGCCTCGTCGCGGACCGGCGCGAACGTGGCGAGCCCGGAGCGCGCCGCGACCTCCGCGAAGCGCTCGTTCACCCAGCCCGAGGCGGGCATCCCGAGGCCGCTGAAGGCGACGAGGAGACCCGTCGCCGACTTCGGCGCGTGGAGGTACCCGTGCACCGGCCCGTGGGGCGTCTCGAGGCGGACGAGGGGCGGCGCGCGATTGGGCCATCCCTCACCGCTCGACCGCGCGTCCGGGCAGGCGCGCTCGAGCGGGATCGCCCGGTCGAGCGGCTCGGGCGGCTCCACCACCGCCAGCGCGTCGGGGCCGAGCGTCACGAGCGAGCAGAGCGCGCCGTCGAGCCGCGCCGGGCCGACCAGCGGGAACCCGCTGTGGAACAGCGGCTCGCGCGGCGAGGTGCGCACGACCGTCGGCCAGAACCACGAGCAGCCGCCGGCGGAGAGCAGGAGCGAGGCGAGGAGGAGCCGGGCGTGGAGGCGCATGGTGGCCGGGCGGCGGCCGCGGCCAGGCCAGCCTACCGCACCGTGAAGCTCGCCAGCGCCTTCTCGAACGTCGGCAGGTCCTTCTGGAAGTACACCCGCTCGGGCGCGTCGTAGGCGAGCTGCCACACGCGGTCGCCCACGAACGCGCCCGTCAGCACGGCGCGGCGGCCGAGGCCCTCCGCGTCCTTGTAGGCGAGGACGGCGCGGAAGCCCTTCGCGCCGGCCAGCGTCGCCGGCTTGGTCTCGACCACCGAGAGGCCGTGCGCGCCCGACGCGCGCACGTCGTCCACGAGCACCTCCGCCAGCTCGCGCGGCGCCATGCCGGCGCGGAGCGTCTTCTTGGTGTGGCCGAGCGGCTTGTCCGGATCGAGCACGCGGACGGTGATCTTCTGCAGCGTCCACCCGTCGCGGGTGCTGGTGAGGCCCTCCCCGGCGTTGAGCTTGAGCCAGCCCTCCGGGATGTCGAGCGCGTACTTCGGGCCGAACCAGTTGCTCGAGGCGTAGCGCGGGCCGATGGGATCCCACGGCGTCTGCGGGCCCATGCAGCCGGTGAGCCCCAGCGCGAGGAGCAGTGCGGCGACGACCCTCATGGCTTCCCCTCCAGCTCGGCCAGCTCGGCCTCGATCCAGGCGCGGTCCTCGGCGCGCGGGCGCAGCTCCAGGTACCGGCGCAGCGCGGGGCGCGCGCCCTTCTTGTCGCCGGCGCGGGCGAGCGCGAGGCCGAGCCCGCGCTGCGCCTCGGGGCAGGCGGGGTCGATCGCGAGCGCCTTCCGGTAGTGCTCGGCGGCCTTCGCCTCCGAGCCCTTCTCCTGGCGCTGGCCGGCGACGTCGCCCAAGAGCGCCAGCGCCGGCGCCGAGCGGGGCCGGAGCTCCAGGTACCGGGCGGCGCCGCGCTCGGCCGGGCCGAAGCGGCCGGCGGCGAGGTCGAGCCGCGCGTTGCGGAGGTACAGCTCGCGCACCGCGGCGAGGTACCGGTCCTGGCCCTTCTCGCCGCCCTTGCGGCCGGCGTAGGCCGTGGCGAGGAGCCGGCGGTAGTTCCCGATCCGGTCCTTCAGACGCGGGTGGTCCGCGAACAGGAACGGCTCCTCGAGCTCCTCCTCCTCCATCCACGCCAGGAGGTGCTCGAAGGGCCGCGGCGCCTCGGCCACGTCGTAGCCGGCCCCGGCGGCGAGCGCGAGGCCTTCCTCGTCCGCCTCGCGCTCCAGTTCGCGCGAGTAGCCGGCCACGGTGGCGAGCGCGCCCAGGCGCCCCAGGCCCAGCCCGCCCCCGAAGCTGGCGGAGACCGCCGCGCTGTTCTTGACCGTCCGGTGCTCGACCACCGCGTGCCGGTGGAGCGCGTGGGTGAGCTCGTGCCCGAGCAGGATCGCGAGCTGGGCCTCGTTCTCGAGCCGGCAGAGCAGGCCGGTCGAGACGAAGATGGCCCCGTCCGCCAGCGCGAAGGCGTCGAGGCGGGGATCGGCCACCGCGAAGACGTGTGCGCGGAGGCGGCCGGCGGCGCGCGCCGGGAGGAGCTTCTTCAGCACCTGCCCCAGGTAGCGATCGAGCGCCGGGTCGGGGTCGAGCGCGCCGTTGTGCCGCGCGTCGTCCTCCGCCTCCTCGGCCACCCGCCACATGCGCCGCTCGTCCTGCTCCATCACCGGCTCGCCGTCGGCGAGGGACGGCAGGCGCGCGGCCGCGCAGCCGGTGGCGAGCACGAGCGCGACCGCGGCGAGCGCCAGCGGGCGGGACGTCACCGGTCCTCCCCCGGCAGGCGGTCGAGGAGCCCCGCCACCGCGCGCCCCACGGTCCCGGGGTCGCGCAGGTCTTCGGCGCCGGCCAGGTCGAACCACACCAGGTGGCCCTTGCGGTCGAGGAGCCCCACCGTGAGCAGGTTGAAGTCGGACTGTCCGCCGAAGAGGGCGCGGGTGATGGCGCGCCCGGTGGTGGAGACGTTGGACTTGCCGTAGGCGACGAGCAGGGCGTCGGCGCGGGCGCGCTCGAGCACGCGCTCGAGCGACCCCACCTCGTAGTCGAAGTGCTCGAGCACGTGGCGCGAGGCGAAGGGCGGGTAGGCGAGGAGGTAGACGCCCAGGCTCACCTCCTCGTAGAGCAGGCGGACCTCCCGCAGCTCCGGGTCGGCCTTCTCCGCCTTGGGGTCGAGGACGCGCGGGGTGAGGCCCCGCTCGGCCAGGCCGGCCGAGAGCGCGTCCGCCACGAGGCGGGTGCCCTCCGCGGACCAGTCGTCGCGCTGCTCCCGAACCTCGCCGGCCGACACCTCGTAGACGCGGATGGACGGCAGCACCGCCACCGTCTTCACGCCCCGGCGCCACCGGTCCGCGTCCGGCCTCACCCGGGCGGTCGACATGCAGCCCGCGCCGAGCAGCGCCAGCAGCACCACCAGAACTCGTCTGCGCAAGACCCCTCCCGCGCTGCGTGGCCGGCGAGTCTAGCAGAGCCGCGCGGCCCGGCCATCACGCAGCGTGTATGAGGAGGGCGCAGGGTGTGCGCCGGCCCGGGTCTCGGGGTATCCTGCCGCCCCGATGAAGCCCTGGGAGACGATCGATCGCGCGCTCGCGCCGGACGGCACGGAGCTCGTGCTGGCGCGGCGCGGCGCGGAGTGGGTGGTGCGGGCCGGCGGCCACGTGCTGGTGTCGTCCCGCGCCCACGGCTCCGAGGAGGGGCTGGCGGCGCTGGGGCTGGAGCGCGCGGCCCGGCGCGACACGGTGCTGGTGGGGGGCCTCGGGCTCGGCTACACGGTGCGCGCGGTGCTCGACCGCGTGCCCGCCGGCGCGCGCGTCATCGTGGCGGAGCTGTCGCGGGCGCTCGTGGACTGGAACCGCGGGCCGGTGTCGGCGCTGGCCGGCCGCCCGCTCGACGACCCGCGCGTGCGCCTCCAGGTCTCCGACGTCGCGGACCGCATCGCCGAGGCGACCCGCGCCTTCGACGCCATCCTGCTCGACGTGGACAACGGGCCGTCGGCGCTGGTCCACGGCCGCAACGAGCGGCTGTACGGCGAGGCCGGCGTGCACCTGGCGTTCGAGGCGCTGAAGCCCGGGGGCGCGCTGGCGGTGTGGTCGGCCGGCCCCGACGATCGCTACCTGGCGGCGCTGCGGCGGGCCGGCTTCGCGGCCGAGGCGGTGCCCGCGCCGGCGCGCGCCGGCTCGGCGGGGGCGCGGCACGTCGTCTTCCTGGGCGTGAAGTCGCCCCGCCCCGCGCCGCGCCGGCGGACCTCCGCCGGCCGTCCGTGAGCGGGCCCTGAGCCGAGCGCCGGCCGCCAGCGGCTCACGCGCCGCGGGCGGCCAGGAAGCGCGCGGTCACGAGGTCCATCGTCTCGATGTGGCGGCGGAGCCAGTCGGGCAGCGCGCGGTCCACGTAGCGGGCGAGGCGCGCCGCGTCGCCGTCCTGGAGGAACGCCTGCTCCTCCGTCTCCATGGCGGAGAGCACCAGCTCGTGCTCGGCCCGGTGCACGTCGCGCGGCGGGAAGCGCGTCTGCTCCATGGCGCGCTCCTCGCGGGCGAAGTGCTCGCGGGTGTGCTGCACGAGCGCCGTCCACCGGCGGACGACCTCGCCGCGATCGCCCCGTCCCTGGCTCAGCGCCGACAGGGCCTCGGTGAGGGCGACCAGCCGGCGCGCCTCCTCGCGGTGATCGGCGTTCATGAACGCCACCGCCACCTCGGGCAGCGCGTCCGGGTCGAGCGTGCTCACGGGACCTCCGGCGGGACGAGCTGCTTGCACAGCGCGACGAGCGCGGCCTCGTCGCCCTTGCGGAGGTGGGCGTCCGCTCCGCACCGCTCGGCCAGGACCGCGAGGTCGTGCTCGCGCAGCCCCGAGTAGAGCACCAGGCGCGCCCCGACGCAGCGCGGGTTCCGGCGGAGCTGCATCGCCATGACGTCGCCGCTCACCATGCCCGGCATCGTCACGTCGAGCACGATGAGCGCCGGGACGTCGCGGGCGAGCGCGCGCCGGCACTCGGCCCAGTCCACCGCGCTGTGCACGGGCGCGTAGCCCGCGCGCGTCAGCGCCGCGGCGATGCCGAGCACCTGGCTGGCGGAGTCGTCGACGACGAGGGCACACGGCACGGGCGCAGCATACCCGACCGGCGCCCGCCGGACGTAGGGGGTGGCCGGCCCGCCTCAGCGGGCGAGGTCCTGCACGACCACCCGGTAGTTGTGCACCAGCGGCTCCGGGTCCACGAGGAACTCCGGATCGCGCGGCAGCGCCCGGGTGCGGGAGATGTCGTCGCCCGCGTAGGCGTGGATGGCCTGCGCCGTCGTCCAGTAGCTCACGACCATGAAGTGCGTCTCGGCGCCTCCGTCCTCGCGCAGCAGCTCGTAGCCGAGGTTACCGGGGAGGGTCCGGAACTTGGTGATGGCGCTCGCCAGGTAGGCGGCGTACGCGTCCGCCTTCTCCGCCTGGACGCGCCCGTGCCACACCCGCGCGACCCCGGGCGGCGGGGGCGCGGTGGCCTCGGGCGGCGCGGGAGGGCCCGCCGGGCGGTGGCTGCAGGCGAGGGCGACGAGGGCGGCGGCGAGGCCAAGGCGGAGCGTGCGCAAGGGGGACCTCCTGGCTCGCGGCGGAACATAGGGGACGGCGGCGCCCGCGGCTCCCCGCGCGCGGCGCCCGGATGAGGCGTGGCCGCGGGTGGCGCCCTGCGGCGCCCCGGGCCCGTGCCCACCCTCCCGGCGTGGCTCTCGCGCTCCTCGCCGCCGCGCTCCTCGCCGCCGCGGCCCCGGCCGCGCCGGGGGTCTTCGGGACCGCCGGCGCCCTCGACAAGCTCCGGCCGGGGGACCCGCTGCCGCCGGGGCGCGCCATCGAGCTCTCCGCCGCGCGCGGGGAGTGCGAGTCGGCCCAGATCGCGGTGCGCGCCGCGCGGCCCCTCGCCGCGCTCACGGCCGAGGCGCCCGCGCTGGCCGGCCCCTCCGCCCTCGCGCCCGCCCTCTACCGCGTCGCGACGGTGGAGCTCGCCGCGCCCTCCGGCCCCGACGGCGCGCGCGGCGCCTGGCCCGACCCGCTCGTGCCGGTCCGCGACGGCTTCTTCGGCGAGCCGCGGCGCGCGTTCCCGGTGGCGGTCCCGGCGGGGCGGCTGCAGGCGATCTGGGTCGAGCTGTGCGTCCCGGCCGGCGCCGCGCCCGGCCGCTACCGCGGGGCGGTCCGGCTCGCCGACGGCGCCCGCGCGCTCGCCGAGGTGCCGGTGCGGCTCGAGGTGTGGCCGTTCGCGCTCCCCGCCACGAGCGCGCACACGGTCACCTTCGGCCTCCCGACGCGCGTCGGCACGAAGGCGCTCGGCCGCCCCGACGATCCGGTCCTGGCGCGCGCCCTCGCCGCCGCGCTGCTGCGGCACCGCGTCTCGCCGCACGGGCTCAGCTACGACCCGCCGGCCGGCGACTGCACCGCGGCGCGCTGCGCGCTCGACTGGAGCGCCTACGACGCCGAGGTCGGGCCCATCCTCGACGGCACGCTCGTGCCCGGCGTGCGCGGCACCTTCGCCGACGCGCGCGTCCGCGCCCGCGACTGGGAGGCGCCGCTGGCGGATCAGGTGGCGCTCCTGCGCGCCTGGCGCGAGCACTTCCAGGCGCGCGGCTGGGAGGGGGCGCTCTGGCTCTACACGCTCGACGAGCCGAAGCCCGGCGAGCTGCCGGCGCTGGCGCGGCGGGCGCGGGCGGCGCGCGAGGCGGGCGTGCGCACCTTCGTCACGAGCGAGCCGCGCCCCGGGCTCGAGGGGCTGGTCGAGGCCTGGGCGCCGAACCTCGTCTTCTTCGACGGGAAGGGCCCGGCCGCGTTCCCGGGCGCGCGCCGCGGCGGATCGGGCGGCTGGGACGGGCGCCCGTTCTGGTACGCCTCCTGCCTGAGCCACGGGTGCGACGAGCTGCCGGCCGCGGGGCGCGCGCGCGAGCGGATGGTGCGCGAGTTCGCCGGCTGGCCCGGGTACGAGGTGGACCGCCCTGGCGCGAGCGTGCGCGCGCTGGGCTGGCTCGCCGAGCGCGCCGGCGTGGCGGGCGAGCTGTATTACCAGACCCTCGAGGCGTGGACCCGCGAGCCGTGGCGGGACGTGCGCGCGTTCGCCGGGAACGGCGACGGGACGCTCCTCTACCCGGGCCTGCCGGGCGAGCTCGGCGGGGCGAACCCGTTCCCGGTCGAGTCGATCCGGCTCAAGCTCGTCCGCGACGCCATCGAGGACCGCGAGCTGGCAGCCCTGGCGCGCCGGGCCGGGCTGGGCGGGCTGGTGGACCGGCTCGCCGCCCGGCTCGCGCCCTCCCTGCGCGGCTTCCCGCGCGAGGCGCGGCCCTGGCTCGCCGCGCACGACGAGCTGGGGCGCGCGCTGGCGGAAGCGCTCAGCGCGCCGCGCCCGCGCGGAGGCGACGCCGCCGCCAGGCGAGCGCCAGCGGACCGCCGAGGAAGGTGAGGAGGCCGGCCGGGTCGCCGCCGGCCGCGCCGCAGCCGGACGCGGCGCCGGAGCCGGAGCCGGACGCGCCGGACGCGGTGCCCGACGCGGATGAGCCGGCGGAGCCGCCGGGGGAGCTGGTCGCGGCCGAGCCCCCCGCCCCGCTCGAGCTCGCCGCCGGCGCGGCCTGGGACGAGAGGGCCACGATGCGCGCCGCGAGCTGCGCCCGGGCCGCCAGCAGGTCGGCCGGCTTCGCGTCCGACTGCCACGGGTGCGGGAAGAGCTGCTTCGCGATGGCCTGCGCCTCGTCGCCGCCGCCCAGGTCGGTGAGGAGCTTCAGGTACTCGTAGTCCTCCATTCCCTCGCGGACGAGCTTGAGGCGGAGCGAGGCGAGCGGGATGTCGGTCGTGCCGCCGATGCGGTCGGGGGTGCCGGGCCAGAAGAGCGTGCCGTCGCCGTTGCCGGTGAAGTCCCACAGCCCGCCGGTCCAGGGATCGCGCGCGTAGTAGGCCTGGGTGGTCTCGTAGTACAGCTCGCCCGACGCCCCGTACCGGAAGCTGAACCACTCCATGGCGCGGTTCCGCACCGCGCTCGCGTCCACCATGTAGCTCGGCCAGCCGGTCCAGTAGAGGTCGCTCGCGGTGGGGTTGCCGATGTCCACCGTGCCGCCGCAGCCGTGGCTCATGCAGCTCTGGTAGAGCCACAGCTCCTTGCCCGGCGCCGAGAGGAAGGCGTCGTAGGCGGGCCGCGTCTCGCCGCCGGCGGTCCACCCGTAGGCGTCGTACGGCCGGTCGTCGAGGTAGTTGATGACCGGCACCATGAGGTCGATCGATCCGAGCACGCCGTTCTGGGTGGCCTGGGCGGCGTCGGTGGTGACGAGGGTGCGGAAGCTCGGGTCGGCCTGCTTCGCGTTCTGCGCGCGGGCGGCGATGTCCGACCAGGCGCAGGTGATGGGCGGCTCGTCGCAGGTGTACTGGAAGAGCCGGCCGAACCAGCCCCTGGCCTTGAAGTGCGCCGCCCAGTCGGCGTGCTGCGCCGCGGAGGCGAGGTCGGCGCCGCTCGACATCGAGGTGAGCCGCGCCCCGGCGAGCTGGGTGGGCATCGCGCCGTCGAGGAGCGGCCCATACCACCGGTCGAAGTGGGCCCAGTCCGGGTTCGCGCCGTCGCGCACGTCGTGGAGCGAGACGCGGTGGTCGAGCGCGAGCTGCGCGTAGCGCGTCTCGAGCGCGGTGAGCGCGTCGCCCGAGAGCGCGTGCCGGGCGGCGGCGCCGCCCTCGCCGAAGGCCGAGCGCAGGGACGAGGTGGAGGGGAGCGCGAAGTCCCACACGGTGAGCTTCACCGGGACGACCGCGTCGCCCTCGGCGGCGTGGACCGTCACCGTCCCCGCGTAGTCGCCGGCCGCGGCGCCGGGTGGGACGTGCACCTCGACGTAGAGCACCCAGGTCTGGCCGGCCGGCACGTCGAAGGGGAACGCGTTGCGCTTCTCGCCCACCACGTCGTCGACGTCCGGGATGAGCGCGTCGGGGAAGCTGCCCGTCGCGCCGTCGGCGGCCGACGCGTACTGGAGGTCGATGAGCGCCTCGCGGTAGAGCCGCGGGGCCGCGATCACGCCCGGCCCGGTGAGCGCGGTGGCTGTCGCGGAGACGCCGGTGGCGGGGCCCACCACCGCGATCTGGAACGCCTCGAACTCGTTCTTCGCGGCCGAGAGCGTCCCCGCCGCGTCGGCCCGGGCGGCCGCGCCGGGGCGGATCTTCTCGGTCCCCGTCGCCGTCCAGACGGTGGTGGCGCGCGCGGCGACCGGCAGCGCCAGGGCGACGGCGAGCGCCAGGAGGGGGCGGGCGGGCGGCAAGGGCGGCTCCTTTCGGGGTGGTCCTGCGCTCCCCGAACGACTCGCCGAGCGAGCCTGTTCCCCCCGGCCGAGGGGTGGTGCGGGTGTAGCACACGCCTTCGCTCACACCGCCGCATACCAGCGGACAAGGTGTGCGAGAGGGCCGCGACCGCGGAGATTTCACGCGGGCGGGGGGTTCACCGATCGTCCGGCCGGCGTACGGGCGATGGCCCAGGCGCTCGCCCGCTCGGTGCGACAGGCCCCATCTTCGACGCGGCCGGGGAGGCGAGCGCCTGCAGGGCGAGAAGCGCTGGACGGCTCACCAGGGCGCCCGGCGAACGTCGGCCCGCATCGCGCGGCTCGGCGTAGAATCGCGCCCGCGCCGCGCGTCCCCCGGCGCGCGAAGGGGCCACTCGGTGACCACCTGGATCGGGATCGCGCTCGCCGTGTTCGCGGCCCTGGCGCTGCTCGTCCTGGAGCGGCGGGAGCGCTTCGAGCGGAGCGCCGCGGCGGAGGGCGCGGCGCTCGCGGCGCGCGCGGCCGCTTCCGCGCCGAATTCCCACCGCCCGCAGCTCGACGGCCTCCCGGCGCCGGTGCGCCGCTACCTGGAGGTGTCCGGGGCGGGGCGGCACGCGCCGCTGCGCGCCGCGCACCTCCGCCACGGGGGCACGTTCCGGCCCGGGCTCGACAAACCCTGGCTGCCCATCCGCGGCGAGCAGTGGCTCTCGAGCGCGCCGCCCGGCTTCGTCTGGCACGGGCGGGTGCGGGCCGGGGCCGGGCTGTGGATCGACGCGCGGGACCGCTCCGTCGACGGCGAGGGCGAGATGCTCGTGAAGCTCGCGTCCACGGTCACGCTCCAGCGCGCGCGCGGCGCCGCGCTGGACCAGGGCGCGCTGCTCCGGCTGCTCGGCGAGCTCGCCTGGATGCCGACCGCCTTCCTCGACGCGCGCCACCTGCGGTGGGAGGCGATCGACGCGGACCACGCCCGCGCCACGCTGGCGGTGGGCGGCCGCGCCGTGACCGCCACCTTCGCCTTCGGCCCCGACGGGCTCATGACCGGGATGAGCGGCGAGCGGGAGCGCGACCTCGGCGGCGGCCGGAGCGTGAAGACGCCGTTCCACGGCGCGTCCGGCGACTTCCGCCCGGTGGACGGCGTGCTCGTCCCCTTTCACATGGAGGCGAGCTGGATCATCGAGGGGCGGCCCTTCCCGTACGCGCGCTTCGAGGTCGAGGAGGTGGCGTTCGACGGACTGTAGGTGTGCGGCGCGGGTGAGGGGCCGCCGACCCGGGGCGTCGCGGCCGGGTCGGGCGGGGCGTCAGCCCGCCGGGGGACGCCCCGCGCCCGCGCGCTCGTGTAGGCTGCGCCGGCGGCAGAGGCGCCGCACCCCGTGACGCTCGACCTCGCCCGCATCGGCGCGCTCCCCGCGCTCCCCGCCGCCGCGCCCGCCGACGGCGAGGCAGCGCGCGCCGCCACGCACGCGGAGAAGGTCACGCTCACGGCCGAGGCGCGCGAGGCGAGCCGCGGCGCGGCGCCGGTGCCGCGCGGCACCGTGCGCTGGTACCGCGCGGCGCGCTCGCGCCCTCCCGCGCCCCCGCCGTCCCGCGCGCCGGCGCCCGAGCGCGCCACCCACGCCGGCGTGGCGGCTTACCGCCGCGCCATGGCGGGCGGGGCGGCAGCCAGCGCCGCGGCGGCGGCGTGAGCGGCGCCCGCGGCAGGAAAGTCAGAACCGGTCGATGACCGTGACGCCCACCCCGGCGAACTCGTCCATGCGCTGCAGCGCCTCGATGGACTCGGCGAGCGCGACGCGGCGGCCGATGAGGCGGCGCGGGTCGAGCGCGCCGCGCTGGATCATCCCGAGCATGTCCGGGTAGGCGTGGGCCTGCATGCCGTGGCTGCCGAGGAGGCGAAGCTCCTTGGCGATGACCTCGTCCATGGGGATGGGCGGGTGCCGGTGGCCGGCGAGCATGAGGCCGACCTGGACGTGGCGGCCGCGCTTCCGGAGGCTGCGGACGGAGTTGAAGCAGGTCGTCGGGTGTCCCAGCGCGTCGATCGAGACGTGGGCGCCGCCGCCGGTGAGCTCCTGGATGGCGCGGGCGACGTCGGGGACGCGGAGGCCGTGCACGGTCGCGCTCGCGCCGGCCGCCGCGGCGCTCCGCAGCCGGTCGTCGCCGACGTCGACCGCCACCACGCTCGCGCCCAGGGCGCGCCCGATCAGGATGGCCGAGAGGCCGACGCCGCCGCAGCCGTGGACGGCGAGCCACTCGCCGCCGCGGAGCGCGGCCTGGTGCACCACCGCGCGGAACGAGGTCGCGAACCGGCACCCCAGGCTGGCGGCGGTCACGTCGTCCATCTCCTCCGGGAGGCGGACCAGGTTACCGTCCGCGTAGCGGATGGCGACGTACTCGGCGAACGAGCCCCAGTGGGTGAAGCCGGGCTGGAACTGGTGGTCGCACACCTGCTGGTTCCCGCTCGCGCACTCCGGGCAGGCGCCGCAGCCGCAGACGAAGGGGAGGGTCACCCGGTCGCCCGCTCGCCAGCGGCGGACCTCCGCGCCGGCCGCGACCACCTCGCCCGCCAGCTCGTGCCCGGGGACGTGGGGGAGGCGGATGTCCGGGTCGTGACCCATCCAGCCGTGCCAGTCGCTGCGGCAGAGCCCCGAGGCGCCGACCCGGAGGACGACTCCGTCCCGGCTCGGCGAGGGGTCGGGCACGGTCCGGAGCTCGGGCGTCCCCTGGAAGGCTTCGTAGACCACGGCTCTCATGGCGACCCCTCTCCCGGGCGAGCGCCTGGCGCGCCTCTCCGAACATACCCCGGCCCGACGCGCCGCGGCGATGGGATGTCACGCTGCGTCAACCGGCTTGCTTGGGGCTGGTCCTTGAAGCGCCCTGACCATCTTTTTACGGTCCGCCTCACCCCTCATGACTCCTACCCTGAAGCTCTGGATCGGCGGCGAGGAGGTCGCGAGCGCGGGCGGCCGGCTCGGCGACGTCTTCGACCCCGCGCTGGGCCAGGTCGTCCGCCGCGTCCACTTCGCCGGCCGCGAGGACGTGGCCCGCGCCGTGGCCGCCGCCGAGGCGGCGCTGCCGGGCTGGCGCGACACGCCGCCTCTCCGCCGCGCGCGCATCCTGATGCGGTTCCGCGAGCTCCTCGAGGCGCACCGCGACGAGCTGGCGCGGCTCGTGACCGAGGAGCACGGGAAGACGCTCCCCGACGCGGCGGGCTCGGTGCAGCGCGGCCTCGAGGTGGTCGAGTTCGCGACCGGCATCCCGCACCTCCTCAAGGGCGAGCTGTCGGAGGACGTGGCGAAGGGCGTCTCCTGCCACTCGCTCCGGCAGCCGGTGGGGGTCTGCGCCGGGATCACGCCGTTCAACTTCCCGGCCATGGTGCCGATGTGGATGTTCCCGGTGGCGCTGGCCTGCGGGAACACCTTCGTCCTCAAGCCCTCCGAGAAGGTGCCCTCCACCTCGCTCCGGCTGGCGAGCCTGCTCGGCGAGGCGGGCCTCCCGCCCGGCGTCCTGAACGTCGTGCCGGGCGACGCCGAGGCGGTCGGGGCGCTGCTCGCCCACCCGGGCGTGAGCGCCGTCTCGTTCGTCGGCTCGACGCCGGTGGCGCGCCACGTCTACGAGACGGCGGCCAAGGCGGGCAAGCGGGTGCAGGCGCTGGGCGGCGCCAAGAACCACGCGGTGGTGCTCCCCGACGCCGACCTCGACCTCGCCGCCGACGCGCTCATCGGGGCGGGCTACGGCTCGGCCGGCGAGCGGTGCATGGCGATCTCGGCGGTGGTGGCGGTGGGCGCGGCCGCCGAGCCGCTGGTGGCGCGGCTGCGCGACCGCGCCGCCGCCCTGCGCGTCGGGGCCGGGACCCGCGCCGGCGTCGAGATGGGCCCGCTCATCACCGCCGCGCACCGCGAGCGGGTCCGCGGCCTCATCGCGGCCGGGATCGCGGAGGGCGCCGTGCCGGTGCTGGACGGCCGCGCGCTGCGCGTCGAGGAGCCGACGGCCGGCTTCTTCCTCGGCCCGACGCTGCTCGACCGCGTCACGACCTCGATGAGCGTCTACCGCGAGGAGATCTTCGGCCCGGTGCTGATCGTCCTGCGCGTGGGCTCCCTCGACGAGGCCATCGCCCTCGTCAACGCGAACCCCTACGGCAACGGGACCGCCGTCTTCACGGGCTCGGGGTACGCGGCGCAGCGCTTCGAGCGCGAGGTCCAGGTCGGGATGGTGGGCGTGAACGTGGCCATCCCGGTGCCGATGGCCTTCTTCTCCTTCGGCGGCTGGAAGCAGTCGCTGTTCGGCGACCTGCACGTGCACGGCGCCGAGGGCGTGAAGTTCTACACCCGCACCAAGACCGTCACGACCCGCTGGCCGGAGCCCTCGGCCGCGACCGCCGCCAGCCTCGCCATGCCGACGCTCGGCTGATCGCGCCCCGCCTGCCGGCCCGGCGCAGCGCCCGCGCGCCCCCGCGCCGTCGCGACGCGGTACGCTGGGGCCGGCGGCAGGCGCGGCGGAGGCTGCGCGCGGCGCTGCAGCGCCGGGGAGCGAGAGATGGCCGAGGCGGCGGACGTGCTCATCGTGGGGGGCGGCGTCATCGGGCTCACGCTCGCGCGCGAGCTCCTCGCCGCGGGGCGCGAGAACGTGGTGGTGCTGGAGAAGGAGCCCTCGCTGGGCCGGCACGCCTCGGGGAGGAACAGCGGCGTCCTGCACGCCGGCATCTACTACGCGCCCGACAGCCTGAAGGCGCGCTCCTGCCTGCGCGGCAACATGCTCATGCGCGCGTACTGCCGCGAGCGCGGGCTGCCGCTCGTCGAGTGCGGCAAGGTGATCGTGGCGCGCGACGCCGCCGAGCTGCCCACGCTGGACGAGCTGCACCGCCGCGCCCTCGCCAACGGCGCGCGGGTCGAGTTCGTCGACGAGCGGCAGCTCGCCGACCTCGAGCCCTCGGCGCGCACGGTGGAGAAGGCGCTCCTCTCCCGCGACACCGCGGTGGTGGACCCGAAGGCGGTGCTGGAGAGCCTGCGCCAGGAGCTCACCGGGAGCGGCCGCGTCCGCATCCTGACCGGCCGCGCCTTCACCGGGCTCGCCGGTCCGCGGACGGCCGCCACCTCCGGCGGCCCCATCGCCTACGCCCGGCTCGTCAACGCCGCCGGCGCGCACTGCGATCGCGTGGCGCGCCACTTCGGGGTGGGCGAGGGCTACCGGCTCATCCCGTTCAAGGGCATCTACCGCAAGCTGCGGCCGGGTGCCTCGTTCCCGGTGAACGGCAACATCTACCCGGTGCCCGACATCCGGAACCCGTTCCTGGGGGTGCACTTCACGCGCAGCGTCCACGGCGAGGTCTACGTCGGGCCGACCGCCATCCCGGCCTTCGGGCGCGAGAACTACGGGTTCTTCGGGGGGATGGACCGGGAGGCGCTCGCCATCGTCGGGGCGGACGCGCGGCTCTTCTTCGCGAACCCCAGGTTCCGCGGGGTGGCGCTCACCGAGCCGCGCAAGTACGTGCCGGCCTTCTTCCACCGCGACGCCGCCCGGCTGGTGAAGCGCTTCGACCCCGCGCTCTTCGAGCGCGCCGCCAAGGTCGGCATCCGCCCGCAGCTCGTCGACTGGCGCACGAAGGAGCTGGTGATGGACTTCGTCGTCGCGGCCCGGGACGAGACGGTGCACGTCCTCAACCCCATCTCGCCCGCCTTCACCAGCTCGATGGACCTCGCGCGCACGGTGGTGCAGCAGCACCTCCGCGCCTGAGCCCGACCGCGCGGCGGCGCCGCCGCCTGCTCGCGCGCCCGCGGGTCGACCTCAGCGCCGCACGGAGTAGATGGTGCGCTCCTGCTTCAACCGCGCGAGATCGGAGGTCGCGAGCAGGACCGGGGTCGGTCCGAAGTAGTCGGCCCGCGCGAGGTCGCCGCCGCGGATCGCGCGGTCCGCGCCGCTGGGCCGGCTGTAGGCGTAGGTGCCGAGGCGCAGCTCCACGTGATCCGGCGAGACCTTGGCGACGCGCAGGACGCCGTACGGGTGCTGCGCGTCGGGGACCTTCACGAACCCGGCCAGCTTCACCACGTAACAGTCGCCCACGGCGGGCGCGCCGAGGTACTCGGCCTCCTTCGCGGACTGCTGGGCGCCGCCGTACGCCGCGGTCGCGCCGAGGAGCGCGACCAGGGCGAGCCCGGTGAACAGCGGGAGCACGCGCCGCCTGGTGAAGACCTGGGCCGCGACCTCCGCGCGGACGCGCTCCGGGATCTCCTTCCCGCGGAGCGCCTTCTTGCAGTGCAGGCACTCCATGCCCGGCTGCTTCAGCGTCGGGAACATGGGGATCCAGAAGACGTGGAAGTAGCGGAGGAGGCCGTAGGTCGCGTGCACGTCCATCCCGCACGAGGCGCACGGGACGCCGCGCCGCTGGGGTCCCTGCACGACGCTGCCGCGGGTTCCGAAGACGATCATGGCCAGCCCTCCCGTCGAGTGCCGGCGCATCCTAGAACGAACCGGCGAACGTCGTCACTCATCGTGCAAGAGGCGCGGCGGAGGTGCGACATGTGGGCGCCGCCCGCACGGCGTGCCCGGGACCGCCCGCCCCGCCGCGCCGGCGCGACCCCTCCGAGGCTGGCGCGGTCGCGCTGCAGCGCCCATCGTCCCCTCGATGGCGCGAACGGTCGTCCGGCGGCGCCGGGATGGCATCCTCAGGATCGCCCGCATCGAGCGCTGGCGCGTCCTCTGGCTCGTGGTCGGCGGACTGTGCGTCGTCCCGCCGCTCGTCCTCTCGGCCGTGTTCGTGCTGCCGCCGATCATCCTGGCGCTCCCGCCCATGACGCTCGGCCTGGCGATCTGGATCCTGTTCCGGCGGCTCGACGCGCCCGAGGCGCCGCCCCGGGCGGCGGGATCGCCTCCGGCCACCGTCATCCCGCTCGCGCCGGCGCGGCGGCGCAGCGGCTGAGGGCGCCGCGCTCGCCTCCCGCTCAGGCGAGGCCCGCGAGCGCCTCCGCCAGGCCGAGGAGGTCGGGCGCGGAGACGTCCGGCGGCGCCATCGCGGGGTGATGGCGGCGCTCGAGGCGAGAGGCCCAGGCGGTGGAGAGCCCGGCGCGGCGCGCGCCCTCGAGATCCCAGGCGTGCACGGCGACCATCGCCACGCGGCCGGGGTCCTGCCCGAGCGTCCGCGCCGCGTGCAGGTAGACCTCCCTCGCCGGCTTGTAGCGGCGGACCTCGTCGACGCCCATCACGCGCGTCACGAGCGGGAGGAGCCCGCACCGCTCGAGCAGGCCGCGCGTGGCCTCGACGCCGCCGTTGGAGAGCGTCGCCACGGCGACGCCAGCGGCGCGCAGCCGCTCGAACGCCGGCGCGGCCTCGGGGTGCGGGTCGAGGGTCATGAAGCCGTCGAGCACCGCCGCGACCGCGCCGGGGTCCGGGGCCAGGCTGCGCTGCGCGGCGAGCACCTCGAGCGCCCCGCCCGCGATCTCGCGGAACGGCTTGAACGTGCCGCTCGCGTCGAGCGCGAAGGCGTCCCGCAGGATCCGCGTGAACCAGAGGTCGAGCGCGTCCGGGAGGCCCAGCGCGGCGAGCCTCGGGCGCAGCGGCTCGAGCGGGAAGAGGGTCTCGATCACGTCGAAGACGGCGGCGGCGGGGCGGCGCATGCCCGGGGGCTAACGCCGCGCCCGCCGCCTCGCCAGCGCGCGCTCGGCGGCGCGCCGGTGCCCGTCAGTGCACCCGCTGCGGCCGCTGCATGAACGCGTAGGGGCGCGCGTCGAGCCACTGCCAGCTCTCGCCCTTCTTCTGGGCCAGGATGACGACGTGCAGCTTCAGCGTGCCGCTCGAGCCGTCCGGGCGCGTCCAGTTCTGCGCCTCGTGGTCGAGGTCGAGCAGCGCGCAGTCGTCGCCGATCCGGCGCACGCTCGCGATGCGGAAGGAGGAGGTCGTGCCGCCCAGGATCGCCTCGGCGTCCTCCCGGAAGACCCGCTCGACCCCCGCGCGCCCCTGGCCGTGGTTGCCGATCGGGTTGATGAGCGTGCCGTCCTCCGCCCAGCAGGAGGCGACCGCCTTCGCGTCGAGCCGGTTGAACGCCTCGGTGAACTGCCGCAGCGCCGCCTCCAGGGACGCCTCCACCCCCTTCGCCTGTTGCTGCGGTCCTGCCACGTTCGTGCCCGTCTGTTCCATGAGGACACCTCCGGCGCTGAAGCCTGGCGAGGGGCGCGGCCGCCGCAAGCGGCAGATGGGGAGGCGGCGCGCGGGGCGGGCGCACGCTTGCGCATGGCGGCCACGCGATCCCGCGCCGGCTCGGTCGCAGGTGGTATGGCTAGGACGAGCCCCACGCGCGCCGCCACGCTCCGGCCATCGAGGAGGGAGTCCGCCATGCCCATCCACGTCCCCGCGCCCACCAGACCGACCGACAAGTGTCCGAAGTGCGGCGCCCAGGGCACCGCGCAGCAGACCGCCGGCAACATGACGAGCTACGTGTGTCCCCGCTGCGGGGAGCGGTGGGTCGCGATGCGCTGAGGTCGGCGCGGCCCGCGCCCGCGCCCGACCGCGGCGCCGCGGGTGGCGAGCGGAACCTGGCGCGGCCGGGCCGGCGAAGCTTCGGCTCGCGCAGCTTTCCCGCCACGCACGCACTCGTGACTTGTCGTTGCGTGGTGACGGTCCGTGTGGTTGCCTGCCAGTATGTCCAACCCGGCAACAGCGCGTTTCGGAACGAGGCCCCCCGGGCGACGCCCCACCACGTCCTTCAGCGGCGCCTGCGGGCCGCCCACTGTTCGACGGCCCGCCATGCGAAGTAGAGGCAGGTGAGCCCAATCACCACGCGGCCCAGGCCGAAGCTGCGGCTGTACCCGCGTGGATGGAACGCGATCCAAAGGAACCATCCGCCGACCGCCGCGGACACCGCGGCCACGAGCAGTCTGGGGATGCGGCTCGGTACATCCGATCCACCGTCTCCGCCCACGAGCACGTCGTAGATGTCGTCGAGCGACACGTCGCGCCTGCTCGCTGGAGCTGGTTCGTGCCCGCTCCGGATCGCGTGATCCACGCGGCGGCGCCGGTCGTACCGCTCCAGTCCTCCCTCCCGCAGGAAACGACGGATCTCCCCGAGCTCGCCTCGATCGAACCAGGCGCCGTCCGCGCGGCACACGTCGATGACGACGCCGGAGACCCGGCCGAAGTTGGACCGGTTCATGATCTCCCCGCACGCAGGACACGGACGGTAACGGACTCGCGACTCCTGGCGTGGACGGCCTCTGGGCGGGCGAGAGCGCGCGACGGCGAGGGCGCCGCCATCGTCCAGGGGGCGAGACTCCTCCTCGCAGATGCGCCGGAACGAGGCAGGGTCGAGCCAGACGCCGCGGCAGCGGCCACAGCGACGAGCGACGACGGACCCCGACTCCACGCCGGTGAGGTCCAGCTTGCAGTCCGGGCAGGTGAGGCGCTTTGCGGAAGACATCCGTTCGCTGCTCGAGTTGCCACAAACGCCGAGGGGTCCCGCCTCGCGACGGGACCCCTCGGAAGACTGGAGCGGGAAACCGGATTCGAACCGGCGACCCTCAGCTTGGGAAGCTGATGCTCTACCAACTGAGCTATTCCCGCGTGACCTGACGCTGATTTCTGCCGTGAACGCGGCCGCGAGTCAAGGCGCGCGTGGGGGGCGTTCCGGGCGGCCGGGGCCACGGGCGGACGTTATCTCTCACCGCCATGGCTGGCGCTTCCAGGGACGTGCAGGCGACGCTCGCCGGGCTCGAGGAGGGGCGGCGGGCGCTGCGGGCGCGGTTCGACGTGCGGATGCGCGCCACCCCCAGCCTGTCCGACCGCACGCCGCTCGGCTCGGGGCCGCCCAACCGCCACGGCATGCCGCGGCTGCCGCCCGGGCAGGGGGAGCAGGACGAGCTGCCGGTGCTCGACCTGGGCGACCAGCCGGAGACGCCGCTCGACCGCTGGACGCTGGCCATCGACGGCGCGGTCGAGGCGCCGGTCACGCTCTCCTGGGCCGACCTCCTGGCGCTGCCGCAGGTGGAGCTCGCGGCCGACTTCCACTGCGTGACCGGCTGGTCGATGCTCGACCTCACCTGGCGCGGCGTGCCGCTCGACGCGCTCCTGGGGCTGGCGCGGCCGGCCGCGGACGCGACGCACCTCCTCGTCCACGGCCGCGACGGCTACGTCACGAACCTGCCGCTCGAGGAGGCGCTCAAGGCGGACGTCCTCGTGGCGCACGGCCTCGGCGGCGGGCCGCTCCCCCGCGAGCACGGCGGCCCGGCGCGCCTGGTCGTCCCGCAGCTCTACGGCTGGAAGAGCGCCAAGTGGGTCTCGCGCCTCGAGCTCATGACGCACGACCGGCGCGGGTACTGGGAGATCCGCGGGTACTCGAACACCGGCTACCCGTGGCGCGACGACCGGGAGTGGTGATGGACGAGAAGGAGCAGCGCATCGTCGCCGCGCGCCTCGCGCTCCGCGACAGGTTCAAGGCGCGGGCGGCGCGCACCCCGTCGCGCGCCGACGCGCGGCCGCTCGGCTCCGGGCCGCCCAACCGGCACGGGATGCCGAAGCTGCCGGTCGGCCAGTCCGTCACGACGAAGTGGCCGGTGCTCGACCTGGGCCGCCACCCCGAGGTGCCGCGCGAGCGCTGGCGGCTTACCGTGGACGGCGCGGTGGAGGAGCCGGTGACGCTCGCCTGGGCGGACCTCCTCGCGCTCCCGCAGGTGGAGGACGTCTCGGATTTCCACTGCGTCACCGGCTGGAGCCAGATGGACCTGCGCTTCGGCGGAGTGCGCCTCGCCGACCTGCTCGCGCTGGCGCGCCCGCAGGAAGGCGCGAGCCACCTCATGCTCCACGGCTACGACGGCTACTCCACGAACGTCGCACTGGAGGAGGCGCTCGAGGACGACGTGCTGGTGGCGCACACGGTGAACGGCGCGCCGCTGCCCGTCGAGCACGGCGGCCCGGCCCGGGTGGTGACGCCGCGGCTCTACGCGTGGAAGGGCGCGAAGTGGGTGAACCGGGTGGAGGTGATGAAGGGCGATCGGCCCGGGTACTGGGAGGAGCGGGGGTACTCGGACACTGCGCGGCCGTGGCGGGACGATCGGTACCGGTGACCCCAAGCGCCGCGTCACTGCGGGCAGCGCCGGCCGCGCCGCTCCGAGTCCGCGCGCGCGGGAGGAGCCATTGCGGAGCGCCGCCCCCGGGCGGCGAGGGAGAGGCGACTCGCCCTACTTCTTCCGGAACTTCCGGTAGAAGTCGACGATCTCCTTCTCCGCGTCCTTGGGGCTGAGCTGCTCCGGCACCTCGTCGACGTCCGGGCCCTCCAGCCAGATGCCGCCGCAGGACTCGCAGGTGTCGTAGTGGAGCGACCGCTTCTCGCCCCCCTCCACCGCCACCAGGTCGACGTGGCAGGCCGGGCACATGCCCGCGATCTCGTCCGGGTTCACGTAGCCGCCCACCGCCGACAGCGAGGGCAGGTTGGCGTGGAGCATCACCCGGTTCAGATCGGCGCTGTCGATCCACAGGCCTCCACAGGTGGAGCAGCGCTGGAGCGTGGAGTCACCGCTCGCGATCTCGCTCATCTCGACGCTGCACCGGGGGCAATCCATACGGGAACCGATCTCCTCAAGACCTCGCGGACGAGGCGGTGGATGGGGCGGGGTGGTGTAGGAGAGGAGGATAGGCGGTTTGACGCTCGCCGATCAACCAGTTCAGGCAGGCCCCGCCGAGGCGGCGGCCCGCAGGGCGGCGATCAGGCGGCGCAGCCGCTCCGCGTGGAGCTTCAGCGCCACCCGGTTGACGATGAGGCGCGCCGAGACCGAGAGGACCTCCTCCTCGATCACCAGCCCATTGGCCCGCAGGGTCTCGCCCGTCTCGGTGATGTCGACGATGACGTCGGCCAGCCCGAGCGAGGGGGCCACCTCGATCGAGCCGTGCAGCTCGATGATCTCGGCCGGCAGCGACTTCTTCGCGAAGTGGGCCGAGGCCAGCGACACGTACTTCGTGGCGACGCGAGGGGCGACCCCCTTCGGCAGCGCCGCGGCCCCCTTGGGCCGGGCCACGATGACCGCGCACCGGCCGATCCCGAGGTCCAGCGGCTCGTACAGCTCGCGCGGCTCCTCGCGCAGGACGTCGAGCCCCGCCACGCCCACGGCGGCGGCGCCGTGCTCCACGTAGCTCGCCACGTCGCCGGCCCGGATGGAGATGAAGCGCAGCCCCGCCTCGGGCGCGTCGGCCGCGAGCTTGCGGGTGTGCTCGAGCAGCGCGCGCGGCGAGACGCCGACCGCCTTCTCGAACAGCGCGGACGACTCCTGCAGGAGCCGGCCCTTGGGGACGGCGACGGTGATGAGGTCGGCTGCCGGGCGCTTCACGCCTTCACCCTCCGGATCCGGGCGCCGAGCGCCGACAGCTTCTCCTCCAGCCGCTCGTAGCCGCGGTCCAGATGATACACGCGCTGCACCTCGGTCGTGCCGCTCGCGACGAGGCCCGCCAGCACCAGCGCCGCCGAGGCGCGCAGGTCGCTCGCCATCACCGGCGCGCCGGAGAGCTTGGGGACGCCCTTCACCACCGCCGTCTTGCCGTCCACCGTGACGTCGGCGCCGAGCCGCCTCAGCTCGAGCACGTGCATGTACCGGTTCTCGAAGATGGTCTCGGTCACCACCGAGGAGCCCGCCCCCACCGCCAGGAGCACCATCATCTGCGCCTGCATGTCGGTGGGGAAGCCGGGGTGGGGCGCGGTGCGGAGCTGGATGGGCCGGGCCGGGCCGTTCCCGCGGACCCGCACCCCGCCCGCCTCGGCCTCGACGTGGGCCCCCGCCTCGCGCAGCTTCTCGATGAGCGCCGAGAGGTGCGCCGCGTCCGCCCCGCGCACCAGGACGTCGCCCCCCGTGAGCGCGCCCGCCACGAGCAGCGTGCCCGCCTCGATGCGGTCGGCGATGACCGCGTGGTGGAGCGCGCCCAGCCGCTCCACCCCGTCCACCTGGATCTCGGTCCGGCCGGCGCCCTCGATGCGCGCGCCCATGGCGCCGAGGGCGCGGGCCAGGTCCGCCACCTCCGGCTCGCGGGCGCAGTTCCGGAGGGTCGTGCGCCCCTCGGCCAGCGCCGCCGCCATGAGGGCGTTCTCGGTCCCGGTGACGGTCTGCACGTCGAAGACGAAGTCGGTCCCGCGGAGCCGGCCGCCCGGGACCCGCGCGTTCACGTACCCGTGGTCGATCGCGATCTCCGCCCCCATGGCGGCGAGCGCCTTGAGGTGCTGGTCGATGGGGCGCGCGCCGATGGCGCAGCCGCCCGGCAAGGACACCCGCGCCTGCCCGAAGCGCGCCAGGAGCGGCCCGAGCACGAGCACGCTGGCGCGCATGGTCTTCACGAGCTCGTAGGGCGCCTCCGGACGCAGCAGGGCCGGGACCCGCAGCACCGCCGCGCGCGCGTCGCCGCCCGCCGCCGCCCGGCCCACCTCGCAGCCCAGGTGCGCCAGCAGGCGACCCATCGTCCGCACGTCCGCCAGGTCGGGCAGGTTGGTGACGACGTGCTCGCCCTCGGCGAGGAGGGTGGCGGCGAGGACCGGCAGGCCCGCGTTCTTGGCGCCCGAGACCTGCACCTCGCCGCGCAGCGCCGGGCCCCCCTCGACGACGATCTTGTCCATGGCGGCGCCTTCCTATCCCATCGCGCGCGCCACCACCAGCCGCGGCAGGCCGGCCAGGTCGCGCCGCACCTCGGCCGCCAGCCCCGCCTCGCGGCACAGCGCCGGGAGCGGGCCGGCGTGGCTCTCGTGCATCTCGAGGAGGAGCGCGCCGCCGGGGGCGAGGAAGCGGGGGGCGTCGGCCACCACCCGCCGCAGCACGCTCAGGCCGTCCGGGCCGCCGTCGAGCGCCAGGCGCGGCTCGCGGGCGAGCTCGCGGGCGAGGCCGGCCAGCTCGCCGGTGGGCACGTAGGGCGGGTTCGCCGTCAGGACGTCGAAGCGGGCGCCGGCCGGGACGGGCGCGAAGAGGTCGCCCTGGAGGAGCGTCACCGGCGCCGCCAGGCGGGCGGCGTTCTCGGCCGCCAGGGCGAGCGCCTCGGGCGACAGGTCGGTGGCGGTGACGCGGGCGCGCGGCCTCGCCAGGGCGAGCGCGATCGCCACGCAGCCGGTCCCGGTGCACAGGTCGAGCGCGGCGCCCTCCTCCGGCAGCGCCGCCAGGGCCGCCTCCACCAGCAGCTCGGTCTCGGGCCGCGGGATGAGCGCCCGGGCGTCGACGCGCAGCGCGTGGCCGTAGAACTCCTTCGCGCCGGTGAGGTAGGCGGTCGGCTCGCCCTCGCCGCGCCGCTTCACCAGCGCGCGGTAGCGGGCGAGCTCGTCGGGGCCGAGCGGCTTGTCGAAGTCGAGGTAGAGCCGGACCCGGTCGCAGCCGAGCGCGTGCGCCAGGAGGAGCTCGGCGGTGAGGCGCGGCGCGTCCACCCCGGCGCGGGCGAAGTAGCCCTGCGTCCAGGTGAGGAGCTTGAGCGGCGTCCAGATCTCGGTCGACATCCGCCTCGTCTCCCCTGCCAGGGGAGGGCCGGGAGAGGGTGGAGGCTACGCCCGCCGCTCCGCCGCCGGCGCGCCGGCCTGCTCGCGCGACGCCTCCCGCAGCGCCTCGGCGGCGTAGTGGGTGCGGCAGGCCTCGATGACGTCCTGCACGTCGCCGTCCATCACCGCCGGCAGGTTGTGGCGGGTGTAGTTGATGCGGTGATCGGTGAGGCGGTCCTGCGGGAAGTTGTAGGTCCGGATCTTCTCGGAGCGGTCGCCGGTGCCGACCTGGCTCTTGCGCGCCGCGTCCCGGGCGCTCTGCTGCTTCTCCAGCTCCATCTCGAACAGCTTCGCCCGCAGCATCTTCATCGCCATGTTGCGGTTCTTGAGCTGCGACTTCTCCTGCTGGCACTTCACCACCACGCCGCTCGGCTTGTGGGTGAGGCGGACGGCCGAGTCGGTGGTGTTCACCGACTGCCCGCCCGAGCCGGTGGAGCGGAAGACGTCCATCTCCAGGTCGGCCGGGTTGATCTGGACGTCGATCTCCTCCGCCTCCGGCATGACCGCCACGGTCACCGTCGAGGTGTGGATGCGCCCCTGCGCCTCGGTGGCGGGCACGCGCTGGACGCGGTGCACGCCCGACTCGTACTTGAGCGACGAGTAGACCGCGTCGCCGGCGATGGTGACGGTCACGTCCTTCACGCCGTTGAGCGCGCCCGGCGAGGAGTCGACCACCTCGCAGCGCCAGCCGCGGCGCTCGGCGTAGCGCAGGTACATGCGCAGCACCTCGGCCGCGAACAGCCCCGCCTCGTCGCCGCCCGCGCCCGCCCGCACCTCGAGGATGACGTCCTTCTCGTCGTTGGGGTCCTTCGGCACGAGGTGCAGCTTGAGCTGCTCCTCAGCGGGACCGACGAGCGGCCGCAGCCCCGCCAGCTCCTCCTTCGCCAGCTCGCGCAGCTCCGGGTCCTTCTCGCCGAGGAGCGCCTCGTTGTCGGCCAGGTCCTGCTGCAGCTTGCGGTAGGCGCGCAGCGCGGTGACGGTCGCCTCGAGGCCGGCCCGCTCCTTCGAGATCTTCCGGTAGCGCTCGCCCGAGGAGACGACCTCCGGGTCCGAGAGCCGGTGCGTCAGCTCGTCGAACCGCGACTCGATCGCGTCGAGCCTCTTCAGGACGTCGGGGGAGAGCATGGGACGGCTTCTTTAACCGCTCTCGAGGCGTCCCGGCAAGGACGGCGGGTCGCGGTCCCCCGTTCAGCTCCGGCGGGTGAGCGCGTCGCTGAGGAGCTTGAGCGGCCCGATGTCGACCCGGGCGCTGTCGAGCAGCACCCGGAGCAGGTTCTGGCCCACGCGGCAGAGCTGGGCCAGCTGCTCCAGCCGCTGCAGCCGGAAGCGGGCGCCGGCCTTCACCTCGGGGTCGACGTCGGAGAGGGCGCCCCGCACGTCCGCCAGCGCCGCCTCGACGGTGGCCAGCGCCGACTCGATGGCGTGCCGCTCCCGCTCGGCCAGCACCCGGCGCACCAGCGACCAGATGTTCGTCTCCGCCTCGAAGTGCTCCTTGCGGTCGCCCGGCACGGCCACGCTCCGCACCACCCCCCAGCGCCGCAGCTCGGCGAGGCTCATGGAGAGGAGCCCGGTCGAGATGCGCAGCCGGTCGCACAGGTCGGGCGCGGCCAGCGGGCGCTCGGAGAGGAAGAGCACCGCCCAGATCCGCCCGAGCTGCCGGCGGAAGCCCCACAGCTCCATGAGCTCGCCCACCGCGTCGGCCACGGTGAGCTCGGCGCGCGAGAGGGCGAACGAGCCGGGGCGGTGCGCGCCGCGGTCCTGGTGCTCGGTGGCGCTCACCGCGGGGCCACCCGGAGCGCCACGTCGGCCAGGGCGCAGGCGGCGAAGGCGACCGAGGCGAAGGCGTTGAAGGTGAAGAAGGCGGCGCCGATGCGCTCCGGGCGGAGCTTCCCGCCCGGCGCCGCGTAGGCGTGCTCGGCGCCCAGCACCGCCATCATGAGCACCGACCCGACCAGCCAGCCCGGCCCGCGCCCCGCCACCAGGCCCGCCCCGGCGATGCCCAGCGCGGCGGCGAGGTGGAGGAGCCGCGCCCACAGCAGCGCGCCCTGCACGCCGAAGCGGGCCGGGATGGAGCGGAGCCGCTCGCCCCGGTCGAAGTCCATGTCCTGCAGCGAGTACAGGACGTCGAAGCCGGCCACCCAGGCGCCGACGCCCAGGCCGAGCACGACCGCCGCGGCGGGGACGCGCCCGGTGAGCGCGAGCGCGACGCCGATGGGCCCGAGCGCCTGCGCCACCCCGAGCCACAGGTGGACCGCCCAGGTGAACCGCTTCGCGTAGGAGTAGCCGAGCAGGATCGCGAGCACCGGCAGGGAGAGCGCGCCGCACAGGGGCGAGATGAGCGCGGCGGCGGCCACCAGGGCGGCGCTCGAGCCGAGGAGCAGGGCCCAGGCCGCGCCGGGCGAGACCTCGCCGGTGACGAGCTCGCGCCGCCGCGTGCGCGGGTTCCTGGCGTCGAAGGCGCGGTCGGCGATGCGGTTCATCGCCATCGCCGCCGTGCGCGCCGCCACCACCGCGACCGCGACGAGCAGGAGGCGCCGGGCGTCGAGCGCCGCCTCGGGCAGCACCAGTACGGCTGCGCTGGCCGCGAACGGCAGCGCAAAGAGCGAGTGCTCGAACTTCACCATCCGGGAGAGGGCGGCAAGGCTCATGTCGTCATCCTGGGGGGCTCGTCTCCCCCGCGGGAGGCGCGGGCCGGGGAGCGGAGGTGGCGGGGGCCGGGCGATGCCGGGCGATCCAGGTGAAGCGCCGCTCCTCCGCGCCGAACGTCTCGACCAGCCACCGCGCCGGGTCGGCCGGGCGCACGCCGCCGAGCGGCGCGGCGAGGATCCCCGGGGCGGCGCCGGCGGCGAGCCGCCCCACCGCCGGGGCGCCCACCGCCGCGCCGTTCCAGGCGAGCGGCAGGAGCCGCGACGGCGGCACCTGGGGGAAGGCGCGCGCCAGCGCCGCCAGCTCGGCCAGCGGCGAGAGCGTGGGCGCGGAGGCGAGCGAGTCGGTCCCCACCGCGAGCGGGAGGCCGGCGGCGAGGAGCCGCGGCAGGTCGGCGAGCCGCCCGCCGATGTGGAGGTTCGAGCGCGGGCAGAGGACCACGGTGGCGCCGGACTGGCCGAGCACGGCCAGGTCCTCCTCGTCGAGGTCGACCGCGTGCACCGCCAGCGACCCGCGCCCGAGGTGCGGGCCGGCGACCGCCACGGCGGAGCGCCCCAGCGCCGGCAGCGGGGCCGAGCCGAGGGCCCGGTTCATGGCGGCGAACGGGCCGCTCCCCGCGACGCAGAACTCGCGCTCGGCGGGGTCCTCCGCCAGGTGGACCGAGGCCGGCCCGGCCCGCAGCAGCTCGGCGAGGACGCGCGGGTGGGTCGAGTAGACCGCGTGCGGCGAGGTCGCGACGCGGAGGCCCGGGGCGGCCGCCGGGGCCGCCTCGCGCAGCGCGCGCGCCTGCGCGAGCGCCGCCTCGATGCGCCGCTCCGAGAAGCCGAACACCTCGTGGAAGACCGTGCCGGCCACCCCGGCGCGGCCGAGCGGCTCGAGCGAGGCGAGCGTGTTCGAGACGTCGCCCACCGCGGCCACGCCCAGGTCCACCAGGTCGAGCACCGCCTCCTCGAGCGCGCGGCCGGGCCCGGGATCCTGGGCGCGGGTGGCGACGAGGAGGTGGACCCAGGCCGGCAGCCCCTCGCCCCCCGGGATGCGCCCGCCGAGGTGCGACAGCTCGAGGTGGGTGTGCGCGTTCACCAGCGCGGGGAGCAGCACCGCGTCGAGCCGCTCGGCGGGGCCGAAGCGGGGCTCGAGCTCGGCGCGCGGGCCCACCGCGGCGACCGCGTCGCCGTCGAGCGCGATCGCGCCGTCCGCGAGCACGGCCGCGCCCGTGAACACCCACCGGCCGGCGACGACCCGCACGCTCACGCTCAGGCCGCCTTCACCGGCGAGAGCCGGTCGTAGCGCATGTTGCGCCGGGCCGGGACGAACCCGGCGCCGACGATGTGCCGCTCCACCTCGTCCGCGTCCATGTTGAAGGTGGTGCCGGCGGCCGAGACGACGTTCTCCTCGATCATGACCTGGCCGAAGTCGTTGCAGCCCATGTGCAGCGCCGCCTGCGCCACCCCGCCGCCCATGGTCACCCACGAGGCCTGCAGGTTCGGCACGTTGTCGAGGACGAGCCGCGCCAGCGCGTTCTCGCGCAGGTAGGCGTGGGCGCTGTTGTCGCCCGGCGCGAGCCGGGTGTGCTCGGGCTGGAAGGTCCAGCAGATGAAGGCGGTGAAACCGCCGGTCTCGTCCTGCAGCTCGCGCAGCCGCAGCAGGTGGCGGGTGCGGTGCCCCGCGTCCTCGCCCACCCCGAACATCATGGTGCCGGTGGAGCGCAGGCCCTTCTTGTGCGCGGCGCGCATGACGGTGAGCCACTCGTCGGTCGAGCACTTGAGGGGCGCGATGCGCCGGCGGACCTCGTCGTCGAGGATCTCCGCCCCGCCGCCCGGGATCGAGTCGAGCCCGGCCGCGACCAGCTTGTCGATGGTGGCGTCGAGCGGGAGCTGGCTCGTCCGCGCGATGTGCCAGATCTCCTCCGGCGAGAGCGCGTGCAGGTTGATGGTGGGGTAGGTGGACTTCACCCAGCGGAAGAGGTCCTCGTACCACTCGACGCCGAGGTCGGGGTGGAGCCCGCCCTGGAGGAGCAGCTCGATGCCGCCGAGCGCGATCGTCTCCTCGATCTTCTTCGCCAGCACCTCGCGCGAGAGGACGTAGGCCTCCTCGTGCCCGCGCGGCCGGTAGAACGCGCAGAAGTGGCAGGCCGTGGTGCAGACGTTCGTGTAGTTGACGTTGCGCGAGACGATGTAGGTGACGACGCCGTCCGGGTGGAGCGCGCGCCGGCGGGCGTCGGCGGCGAGGCCGAGCTCGAGCAGCGGCGCCTTCTCGTCGAGCAGCTCCGCCTCGTCCGCGTCGAGCCGCTCGCCGTCGGCGCCCTTCTGGAGCGCGGTGTCGAGCGAGACCTGGCGGCGGGCGCGCCGGGTGCGGACGTGGTCGTCCGCGAAGCGGAGGGTGGTGGGCGGCGCGAAGCCGTGCTTCGCCACCCGCTCCACGAACGCCTCCAGGCCCTGCAGCTCGTAGGGCCCGAGGCCGTAGCGGATCTTCTGGGTGAGGTAGCGGCGGTAGCGCTCCGGGTCGCCGCCCCGCTCCTTCGCGAACGCCTGCGCCAGCTCGGTGCGGAGCCCGAGGCCCTCGTGCGCGGCGCGGGCGAGCTCGGCCACGTCCTCGGGCGCGAGCACGCCGGGCTTGGCGGCCCACAGCGCGAACACCATGGGGAAGCCGGAGAGCTTCACCCACTCGCGGCCGAGGTCGAGCACGTGCTTCGCCTTCACGTCGAAGGCGCGGTCGCCGATGACCAGGGCGCCCTTCGTCCCCTGGGCGCGGGCGAGCCCCTCCAGCGCCGGCATGGGCGTGAACTTCGGGTGCAGCCCGCGCTCGGCCAGCACCACCTTGGAGAGGAGCTGCGAGGTGCGCGAGGCGGTGTCGAGGAAGACCTCGTCCCAGGTCTCCGGCGGCTGCTCGCCGGCGAGCAGCACCGTCGTCACCGGCCCGTCGGCGCCGATGGCGATGCCGGGCACGATCTCGTAGTCCTTCCCGACCAGCCCGCCCACCGGCAGGAGCGCGATCTCGACCTCGCCGGCCTCGAGCTTGGCGGCGCACTGCGCCGGCTCGGCCAGCACCAGCTCGATGCGGCCGGTGCGCTCCAGGGCGGCGGTGAGCGGGAGCGCGTTGAGGAAGGAGACGGCGGCGGCGCGGAGCTTCGGCATGGTGCGGATCCTCAGGCGGCGACGGGCGCGGGGTGCACGCGCAGGACGTGGTACAGGCTGTCGCGCTCGGCCGGGACGCGGCCGGCGGCGCGGATGAGGCGGTGCAGCTGCCCCTCGGAGAGCGCCTGCGGCGTCTTCGCGCCGGCCATGTGGTAGATGCGCTCCTCGATGACCGTGCCGTCGAGGTCGTCCACCCCGAAGCTGAGCGCGGTCTGCGCCAGGCGCTCCCCCAGCATCACCCAGTACGCCTTCAGGTGGTCGAAGTTGTCGAGGTAGAGCCGCGCCACCGCGTAGGTGCGTAGGCCGTCGAAGCCGGTCGGCTTGGGGAACGCCTTCCCGATCATGTTGTGCTCGGGGTGGAAGGCGAGCGGGATGAAGACCTGGAAGCCGCCGGTCTCGTCCTGGAGCTCGCGCAGGCGGCGCATGTGGTCGACCCGCTCCTCCAGCCGCTCGATGGTGCCGTAGAGCATGGTGGCGTTGGTCTTCATGCCGAGCCGGTGCGCCACCCGGTGCACCTCCAGCCACTCCTCGGCGGTGGCCTTGTCGTCGCAGAGCTTCCGGCGCACGCGGCTGGCGAAGATCTCGGCCCCGCCGCCGGGGAGCGTCTCGACCCCGGCGGCCTGGAGCTCGCGCAGCACCTGCTCGTAGCTCTTGCCGAACTTCTGGGCGAAGAAGTGGATCTCGACCGCCGTGTACCCCTTGATGCGCAGCTCCGGCCAGGCGGCGTGGATGCGCCGCGGGACCTCCAGGTAGAACTCCCACCCGAGGTCCGGGTGGAGCCCGTTCACGATGTGCACCTCGGTGATGCCGAGGTCGCGCTTCGAGAGGACGTGGTTCACGGCCTCGTCGAGGCTCATCGTGTAGCCCTCGCTCGCGGCCCGGTCGTCCGGGCGCGCGAACGAGCAGAACTTGCAGGAGGCGACGCAGACGTTGGTGAAGTTGAGGTGGACGTTGCGGTTGTAGAAGGTGAGGTCGCCGTGGCGCTCCTCGCGGACGTGGTTCGCGAGCGCGCCCAGCGCCGCCAGGTCCTTCGCCTCGAACAGCCGCAGCGCCTCCGCGTCGGTGAGCCGCTCCCGGGCGAGCACCTTGTCGCGGATGGGGCCGAGGCCGTCCTGCTCGAGGGCGTGGTGCGCGAGCTTCGAGAGCATGGTCAGTCCTCCGCCGGCTCGAGGCGCGCGCGAGGGGCGAGCCCCTCCCAGCGCCGCATGAGCGTGTTCGGGATGCCGAGGCGATCGAGGAGCCGGGCGACCACCGTGTCGACGAGCTCGCCGAGGTCCTTCGGGCGCGAGTAGAAGCTGGGGCAGGCGGGCACCACCATCGCGCCCGCCTCGAGGGCGGCCGTCATGGCGCGCGCGTGCACGAGCGAGAGCGGGGTCTCGCGCAGGCAGAGCACGAGCCGGCGGCGCTCCTTCAGCATGACGTCGGCGGCGCGGCCGACGAGGTCCAGCGAGACGCCGTGGGCGATGCGCGCCATCATGCCGGCCGAGCAGGGCACCACCACCATGGCCTCGTAGCCGGCGCTGCCGGAGGCGAACGGCGCGGTGAAGTCGCGCGGCTTCCAGACCGGGAACGGGTAGGCGGGCTCGGCCCCGATCTCGGCCTTCCACACCTGCCGGCCGGTCTCGGTGAAGACGAGGTCGCACGAGACGCCCTGCGCGGCGCCCTCGGCCGCCAGGAAGTCGAGCAGCCGCTTCGCGTAGGGCGCGCCGGACGCGCCGCTGACCGCGACCACGAGCTTCATGCCCGCACCGCGGTGACGAGGCCGCACACGCCCGGGAAGAGCGTCGCGCCGCGCACCTCGCGGAAGCCGGCCTTCCGGCAGGCCTCCTCGAACTCGGGGCGCGAGGCGAAGCGCTCCATCGACGCGACGAGGTAGCGGTACGCCTCGGGGTCGGGCGACAGCACGCGCCCCAGCACCGGCAGCGCCAGCCGGTTGTAGGCGCCGTGCACGAAGCGCGAGCCCTGCGACTCGGGGCGGAAGAACTCGAGCACGCCCAGGCGGCCGCCGGGCCGGAGGACCCGCGCCAGCTCGGAGAGCCCCTGGTCGAGCCGCTCCAGGTTGCGCACGCCGAACGCGACCGTGGCGGCGTCGAAGCGCCCGGAGGCGAACGGCAGCGCCAGCGCGTCGGCCTGGGCGGCGGGGAGGCCGGTCTTGGCGGCGCCGCGGGCCAGCATCTCGCGGGAGAAGTCGGCGCCCACCACGGCGAGCCCGGGCGCGCGGCGCCGCGCCTCGGCGGCCACGTCCATCGTCCCGGCGCACAGGTCGAGCAGCCGCTCGCCGTCCCGGAGCGCCAGCGCGCCGATGAGCCGGCGCCGCCAGCGCTGGTCCACCCGGAAGGTCATGACGCGGTTGAGGAGGTCGTAGGAGGGCGCGATGCGGTCGAACATCGCCTGCACCGCGCGCCCGCGGTTCGCCTCGCCGGGGAGCGGGACGCGCTCGGGGGTGGCGCCGCTCACGCGACCCCCTTCTTCGGGCTCCAGCTGGCGGCGCGCGGCACCGGGATGCGCGGCCGGCGCGGCGGCGGCGCGCCGGGGACGAGCCGCGCGTAGAGCGCGTCCATCCGCGCCAGGATCTCCGGCGGGTGGACGCACGGCTCCGGCCACTCGCGCCCGCCCTCCTCGGCCCACTTCCGCGTGGCGTCGACGCCGATCTTGCCGCCCAGGGCGAAGAAGGGCGCGGCGTGGTCGAGCACGTCCACCGGCCCGTCCACCACCACCAGGTCGCGCTTGGCGTCCACGTTGGCGAAGGCGCGCCAGGCGCACTGCGCGTGGTCCTGCACGTCCACGTCGTCGTCGAACACCACCAGCGTCTTCGTGTTCGCCATCTGCCCGGAGCCCCACATCCCGTGCATGAGCTTCTTCGCGTGCCCGGGGTACTCCTTGCGCATGGCGACGAAGCACAGGTTGTGGAACACGCCCTCCGCCGGGAAGGACATGTCGGTGACCTCGGGGAACACCATCTGCAGCATGGGCAGGAAGAGCCGCTCGGTGGCCTTGCCGAGCCAGAGGTCCTCCATGGGCGGCGGGCCCACCACCGTGGCCGGGTAGACGGCGTCGGCGCGGCGGGTGATGGCGGTCACCTCGAGCACCGGGTAGTCGTCGGCCAGCGAGTAGTAGCCGGTGTGGTCGCCGAACGGGCCCTCGCGGACGAGCGGCGCGCGCGGGTCGACGAACCCCTCGATGACGAGGTCGGCCTCGGCCGGCACCTCGAGGTCGTGGCTGACGCACTTCACGAGCGGCACGCCCTCCTTCCGGAGGAAGCCGGCGAAGAGGTACTCGTCGATGCCGGGCGGCAGCGGCGCCGAGGCGCAGTAGGTGAGGGCGGGGTCGCCGCCCAGCGCGATGGCGACCGGCATCCGCTCGCCGCGCTTCTGGTAGGCGCGGTAGTGGGCGGTGGCGGTCTTGTGGAGCTGCCAGTGCATCGCCAGCCGGCGCGGCCCGAGGACCTGCAGCCGGTACATCCCGACGTTGCGCAGCCCCGTCTCGGGGTCGCGCGTCACGACCTGCGGCAGGGTGATGAAGGGGCCGCCGTCGTGCGGCCAGGTGGTGAGCACCGGCAGCGCGCCCAGGTCGGGCTCGTCCTCGACGATCTCGCGCACCGGGCCGTCCGCCACGTGCTTCGGCATGTACGCCGCGAGCTTCCCCAGGCGGGGGAGGAGCTTCACCTTCTCCCAGAAGCTCACCGGGGGGGCGAGGTGGAGCAGCTCGCGCAGCTCGCTCGCCGGCTGCTCGAGGTCCTCGCAGGAGAGCGCCCAGGCCGTCCGCCGGCGCGTGCCGAACAGGTTCATCGCGACCGGGAAGGCGCTGCTCGCCCCGGCGCTCGGGGCGCGCGGCCGCTCGAAGAGGAGCGCGGGGCCCTCCTGCTTCGCGGCGCGGTCCGCCAGCGCCGCCATCTCCAGCACCGGATCGACGGGCTCGGAGACGCGCACCAGCTCGCCGGCGCGCTCGAGCCTTTCGAGGAAGGTCCGCAGCGAGCGATAGGCCATGAGGCGGACCTATCTACTCCCCTTCCCAGCGAGTTTCAATGTTCGTTGAAGGAAACGCCCGCCCGTCGCTACCTACGCGCCCGCGTCGCGCGCGGCGACGGAGAGCGGGCGGTTGCGGCGCGCGAGGGTGAGCACGGTGGCCGGGGGCGTGGCCGGGCGGCTGGCGCGCCGGACGAGGAGGAACCCGGCCGCGGCCACCAGGAGCGGGAGGCCGATGACGAGGTAGACGACCGCGGCGGTCGTGACCGCCACGGCCATCGCGAGCGCGGTGAGCAACGTCGCGAAGGCGACCGCGGCGCGCCGGAACCTACGCCCCTGGCCGATGATCAGGTAGACGCCGTCCGACCGCTGCCTCCAGCTCGATCGCGCCATGCTCCTTCGACGATAAGTAGCCTGGAGCGGTCCTGCTCAGCGGAGGTTGGCCCCCTGACGGGCGGTCGGTCCCTCTGCGGGGCGCGGGGGAGGCGCCGCCGCGCGCGCCTCCTAGAAAGCGCGCTCGGTGAGGTGGCGCGCCGCCTCGGCCATCGCGCGGCGGTGCGTGCCGTCCGGCACCCGGGTGAGCGCCTCCATCGCGGAGGCGGTGTGCTCCCGGGCGACGGCGCGGGCGGCCTCGACGCCGCCGGTCCGCTTCACCGCCTCGATGACGTCCGCCGCGACGGCCGCGCCGTCGAGCTTGCCCTCGAGCAGCGCCGCCAGCCGCTGGCGCAGCGCCGGCTCGCGCTGGAGGGCGCGGATGAGCGGCAGGGTCGCCTTGCCCTCCAGGAAGTCCTGGCCGAGGCGCTTGCCGAGCAGCTCCGGGTCGGCGGCGTAGTCGAGGGCGTCGTCGACGAGCTGGAAGGCCATCCCGATGCCCTCGCCGAACTCGGCCAGCGCGTCCGGGATCTCGCCGCGGAGGCCGGCGGCCCACGCGCCGGCCGCGGCGCTCCAGCCGAAGAGCGAGGCGGTCTTCCCGCGCACGACGTCGAAGTAGTCCTGCTCGGTGGCCTCGAAGCTGCCGCGGAGCGAGAGCTGCAGCACCTCGCCCTCGACCAGCCGGCGCATGGTGGCGAGCAGCGCCGGGAGCGCCGCGGAGCGGGCCGGCTCGGCGGCGACGATCTCGAGCGCGCGGGTGAGGAGCCAGTCGCCGGAGAGGACCGAGACGGCGTTGCCCCACAGCACGCGCGAGGCGGGCTGGCCGCGGCGCGTCGGGCCGTCGTCGATGACGTCGTCGTGGAGCAGGGTGGCGGAGTGCGTGAGCTCGGCGGCGCAGGCGAACGGCACCGCGTGCCGCAGGATCCCGCCGCACGCGCCGCAGGCGAGCAAGGTCACCGTGGGCCGGATGCGCTTGCCGCCCGAGCCCACCAGGTGCCGCGCGGCGGCGCGGAGCGTCTCCTCCGCGTCCTCGGTGGCGCGCGTGAGCTCCGCCTCGAGCGAGGAGAGCTCGAGCGCGAGCGACGGCACCTCCTGCAGCGCCGACTGCGCCTTCTCGGGGCGGACCCCGCGTCCGGCGCTGGCGTCGAGCTGCGACAGGATGGCCTGCTCTCGGCTCATGCTCCCTCTCCGGGAACTTCAAAAAAAACTGAAGGGAGGCATATAGCGCGGAGCGCTCCCCGGGGTCAACGCCACGGGGACTGTTGACGAATGGTGAATGACGCGGCGCGAGGGCTCGCCCGTGCGCTGCCCCTTCCACCGCTGGGAACGTTTGTTCCCATCGGGGCGCCCCCGCGGCGGGCAGGGCGGCTCGGGCGTGACGCGCCGGCTGCCGGGGGCGGCGCGATCCGCCCCGCGCGCGCTCCTGGCCTGGCCCGTGCAGCCCGCGGCCTCGCGCATCTCGCGCGGGGAGACGGCATGCGGCGAATCGGGGTGCTGCTGGCGGCGGCGACGCTCGCAGCGGCGTCGAGCTGCAGCAAGGGCGGCGGGGGAGGCTCCGGCGGGTCCAGCGGTTGCCCGAGCGGACAGACGCTGCAGAACGGGCAGTGCGTGGCGGCGGGGGGCAGCGGTGCCGACGGGGGCGTCTCGGCGGCGAGCGCGTGCGGCGCGGGCGGCGCCTGCGACGGCGGCCTCGTCTGCGTGAGCGGCGCCTGCCAGCCGGCGGACGCGACCTGCAGCTACGTCCCACCCAAGGGCCCGTTCACGCCCCGGGTGGCGTGGCAGTGGTCGTCCTCGACCACGCTGCCGGACGACGTCCACGTCCTCATGACCCCGGTGGTGGTGCCGCTCTCCAGGACCTCCGACGTGAACGCGCCGCCGGCGGTCGTGTTCAACGCGATCCCGATGGGCTTCGGCGCGGGCTCGGTGGTCCCGGGCGTCATGCGCGCCGTCTCCGGCCGCGACGGGACCGAGCTGTGGACGACCGACCCGGCGCACCCGGTGAACGGCCTGGCCGCCATCGCGGCGGGCGACCTCCTGGGCGACGGCCGGACCGAGCTCGTCACCGCGCGCCTGGGCAGCACCTGGCCGGCGACGGATCCGACGCGGCAGGGGCCGCCGACCGACGACGGCCTCGTCGCCTTCGACGGCCAGGGCCAGTTCCTGTGGGAGGTGAAGGGGCTGCGCGTGTTCTGGGGCGCCCCCTCCATCGCCAACCTCTACGGCGGGCAGGAGGCGCAGGTGATCCTCGGCGCCACCGTCGTCGACGCGCACGGCAAGGTGGTGTGCCAGGGCTCGAACGGCCCGGGCGGCACCGGCATCGGCGAGAACTTCCTGGGCCCGATCTCCACGGTGGCCGACGTGGACCTCGACGGCGTGCCCGACATCGTGACGGGCAACACGGTCTACGACAACCACTGCCAGCCGAAGCCGGGCTGGCCGAACGGCCAGCAGGACGGCCTGGTGGCGGTGGCGCGCTTCACCGACGACCCGCACCCGCAGATCGTGGTCGTCTCGGTGGGCCAGGTGCGGCTGCAGGACTGGCAGGGCAAGGTGATCTGGGGGCCGGTCGACATCCCCCCGGGCGGCATCGCCGGCGGCGGCGCGCCGACGGTCGCCGACTTCGACGGCGACGGGAAGCTCGAGATCGGCGTGGCGGGCAAGTCGTCCTACACCGTGTTCAAGCCGTTCGCGGCGAGCCCCATCCTCTGGAGCAAGCCGACGCAGGACCAGAGCATGGTGACCGGGAGCTCGGTCTTCGACTTCTCGCACGGCGGGCGGGCGCAGGTCGTCTACGGCGACGAGTGCTACACGCGCGTCTACGACGGCCCCTCGGGCGACGTGCTGTTCCAGGCGAAGAACCCGAGCTGCACGGTCCACGAGAACCCGGTCATCGCCGACGTCGACCGCGACGGGCGGGCCGAGATCGTCGTCGCCACGAACAGCGTGTGCAAGATCACCTGCACCGCGCCGGACGGCACGACCTGGGACCACGAGACCTCCGGACTGCACGGGATCACCGTCTTCAAGGACCTGCGCGACCACTGGGTCTCGACCCGCTCGGTGTGGAACGAGCACGCCTACCACGTGACGAACGTGAACGAGGACGGCTCGATCCCGCAGAAGGAGCAGCCGCACTGGACGGCCTCCCTGTTCGGCGAGTCGCTCAACACCTTCCGCATGAACCCGATCGGCAACAGCGACTTCCGCGCGCCCGACCTGGCCGCGGCGGCGGCCGACGCCTCCCTCGACCCGAGCGGCTGCCCGGCCAAGGTGCGCCTCGCGGTGAAGGTGTGGAACCGCGGCGCGGTGCTGGTGACGGCGGGCGTCCCGGTCGCCTTCTACCAGGGCGGCCGCGGCGGCAAGCTGCTCGGCGTCGCGAAGACGGCGGGCGCCATCCTGCCGGCGATGAGCGAGACCGTGTCGCTCGACCTCGCCCCGCCTCCGGCGGCGCCGCTCGACGTCACCGCGGTGCTGAACGACGACGGCACGGGGCAGGGCGTCGTCGGCGAGTGCCGGACCGACAACAACGCCGTCACCGTGCCGGCGGCCTACTGCCCGGCGGCGTCGAAGTAGCGGCGAGGAGGAGCCCGGCGGGACCCCATCTCCCCTCGCCCCGCATCGCGGGGATGGGAGAGGGGCTCACGGCGACGCCTCCTCACGCTGGGGGCACCGCGGCTGAACCCCGCCGCCCCTCGCCCGCGCGCGCGTCGGCGCCCGTGCTCCGCGCCGCCCGGAAGCTCCCATGGCCGGAACGCGCCCGGGGTCCTCGCGACGCGGCTGCGGAATCTTGCACCGCGGCGCTGCGCGCCGGGGTGCTTCGGTCAGTCCTCGCCGCGGTCGAGGTCCCCGTGGGCGCGTTCCGGCGACCATGATGCCCGTGGCGGCGCTCCGCAATGGCGCCTCGTGCGCGCGCGGACTCGGGGCGGCCAGTCGGGGCGGACGCGTCGTCCGAGCGCGCGCAGGATGTGCTTCACGTCGAGGCGAGTGCTCCCTCTCCTTCTGCTCCAGCCTCGCCCGGTGTGCCAGAGGCCCTTGGGGAGTTGGCACCATCATCTTCGAGCCACGACCGTCGCTGGCCGGGCGGCTACGGCTACGGGTCGGCGGAGACGAAAGGAGGGTTACCAGGCGTTCGTGTTCTCGCAGTATGGGGACGTCGAGTCGCTGAAACGGTTCTGCGAAAGCCGTCACGAGGTGTTCGCCGCGCTGCAGGAGGTACCCGCAGAGAGGCGCGTCTACACGCCCGCGGACGGACCGAAAGAACTCCTCCTGGACGGGAAGGTCGCGCTCGAACGTGACCTCTCGAGCCGGTGATGCCCTAGCCCCCGCGGCCTCGCGTCGCACCGGCGGCCGCCCCGAGTCCGCGCGCGCACGAGGCGCCATTGCGGAGCGCCGCCACGGGCATCATGGTCGCCGGAACGCGCCCGAGGGAACCCTTCCGCGGCGAGGACTGCTCGAAGATCCGCGACGCGCAGCGGCGCGGAGCAAGGTTCCGCAGCCGCGTCGCGGGGACCCTGATGCGCGTTCCGGCCGAGCGAGCCTCGGTGCGGCGCGGAGCATGGGCGCCGACGCGCGCGCGGACGAGGGGCGGTCGGGGGTCACCCGCTCCGCCCCCAGCGGCCACGGTCGTCCCTCGTGCTACCTTCCCGCCGTGCCGGTCGTGAAGCTCATCCTCGAGTACGACGGGACCCGCTACGTGGGCTGGCAGGTGCAGCCGAACGGGCCCTCCATCCAGGCGGAGGTGGAGCGCGCGCTGGGGACGCTGCACCACGCGCCGCGGCGGGTGGTCGCGGCGGGGCGCACCGACGCCGGGGTGCACGCGCTGGGGCAGGTGGCGAGCTTCCCGGAGGCCGCGCCGCTCCCGCTCTCCGCCTACGTGAAGGGCATGAACGCGCTCCTGCCGGCCGACGTCGCCGTGCGCGCGGCCTCGGTCGAGCCGGACGGCTTCGACGCCCGGCGCAGCGCGAGGGGGAAGCGCTACCGCTACCGCATCGTGAACGGTCCGACGCGCGCCCCGCTCTCGCGGCTCCAGTCCTGGCAGGTGTTCCGGCCGCTCGACGCCGCCGCCATGGCCGCGGCCGCGGCGCCGCTCCTCGGGCGGCACGACTTCGCAGCGTTCCAGGCCGCCGACTGCGAGGCGGCCCACGCGGTGCGCGAGGTGCGGCGGCTCCAGCTCGTCTCGGCTGGCGGCGAGCTGGCGGTCGTCGTCGAGGCGACCGCTTTCGTGAAGCACATGGTGCGGAACATCGTCGGCACGCTGGTCGAGGTCGGCCTCGGCCAGCGCGAGGCCGCGTCCATCCCGGCGCTGCTGGAGGGGCGCGACCGGACGCGCGCCGGCCGCACCGCCCCGCCGCAGGGCCTGTGCCTCGAGGAGGTGTTCTACCCTCCGCTTCAGTGAACGGTGGCGACCTCGACCGGCCGCTCGCCCTTCCTGAAGTCGAGGGTCTCGCCCTTGCCCTCCTCGACCACCACGTGGTCGCCGGGCTTGAACTCGCCGCGCAGGATCTTCTGGGCCAGCGGGTCCTGCACCAGCCGCTGGATGGCGCGCTTGAGCGGCCGGGCGCCGTAGACCGGGTCGTACCCCGCGTCGGCGATGGTCTCGCGCGCGCCGTCGGTGAGCTCGAGGGTGAGCTTGCGGTCCTCGAGCAGCTTGCGGAGCCGGCCGAGCTGGATCTCGACGATGCGGCCGATGTCCTCGCGCGTCAGCGGCCGGAAGACGACGATCTCGTCCACCCGGTTCAGGAACTCGGGCCGGAACTCGCCGCGCAGGTGCTCCAGCGCCGCCTCGCGGATCTCCTGCATCTGCGAGCCGGGGCGGCCCGCCAGCCGCTGGATCTCCTCCGAGCCGATGTTGGAGGTCATGATGACCACCGCGTTGCGGAAGTCGACCGTGCGCCCCTGCCCGTCGGTGAGCCGCCCGTCGTCGAGGATCTGGAGCAGCACGTTGAAGACGTCGTGGTGCGCCTTCTCGATCTCGTCGAACAGGATCACCGCGTACGGCCGGCGGCGGACCGCCTCGGTGAGCTGGCCGCCCTCCTCGTAGCCGACGTAGCCAGGGGGCGCGCCGATGAGCCGCGACACGGCGTGCTTCTCCATGTACTCGCTCATGTCGAGCCGGATCATCGCCTGCTCGTCGTCGAACAGGAACTCGGCCAGCGCCCGCGCCGTCTCGGTCTTCCCGACGCCGGTCGGCCCGAGGAAGATGAAGCTGCCGATGGGCCGGTGAGGATCCTGCAGGCCCGAGCGCGCCCGGCGCACCGCCGCCGAGACCGCCCGCACCGCCTCCTCCTGGCCCACCACGCGCTTCGCCAGCCGCGCCTCCATCTCGAGCAGCTTCTCGACCTCGCCCTCGATGAGCTTCGAGACCGGGATGCCGGTCCACTTCGAGACCACCTCGGCGATCTCCTCCGGCGTCACCTCCTCCTTCAGCATGGCGCCGCCCTTCTGCAGCTCGGCGAGGCGCTGCTGCTGCACTTCGATCTTGCGCTGCAGCTCGGGGAGCCGGCCGAACTTGATCTCGGCCGCCTTGTTGAAGTCGGCCGCGCGCTCGGCCGCGGCCTGCTCGCCCTTGAGCTGGTCGATCTCGCCCTTGGCGGCGGCCACCTCCTGGATCGCCTTCTTCTCGTTGTCCCAGCGCGCCTTCAGCGTCGCGAACTGCTCGTTGAGGGCGGCGAGCTCCTTGTCCACCTGGGCGAGCCGCGCCTGCGAGGCCTCGTCCCGCTCCTTGCGCAGCCCCTGCTTCTCGATCTCGAGCTGCCCGATGCGGCGGCGCACCTCGTCCACCTCGGTCGGCATCGAGTCGATCTCGATGCGCAGCCGGCTCGCCGCCTCGTCGATGAGGTCGATCGCCTTGTCCGGCAGGAAGCGGTCGGTGATGTAGCGGTGGCTGAGGCGGGCGGCCTCGACCAGCGCCGCGTCCTGGATGCGCACCTTGTGGTGCAGCTCGTAGCGGTCCTTGAGGCCGCGCAGGATGGAGATGGTGTCCTGCACGGTGGGCTCGCCGACGAAGACCGGCTGGAAGCGGCGCTCCAGCGCCGGGTCCTTCTCGATGTGCTTGCGGTACTCGTTCACGGTGGTGGCGCCGATGGCGTGCAGCTCGCCCCGCGCCAGCGCCGGCTTCAGCATGTTGCCGGCGTCCATCGCCCCCTCGGCCGCGCCCGCGCCGACGATGGTGTGCATCTCGTCGATGAAGAGGACGATCTGGCCCTCGGACGAGGTCACCTCCTTGAGCACGCTCTTCAGCCGCTCCTCGAACTCGCCGCGGAACTTGGTGCCGGCCACCATCGAGGCGAGGTCCAGGCTGAGGAGGCGCTTCCCCTTCAGGCCCTCCGGCACGTCGCCGTCCACGATGCGCCGCGCCAGACCCTCGACGATGGCGGTCTTGCCGACGCCCGGGTCGCCCACCAGCACCGGGTTGTTCTTGGTGCGGCGGGAGAGGATCTGGATGACCCGGCGGATCTCGTCGTCGCGGCCCACCACCGGGTCGAGCTTGCCGTCGCGCGCGAGCTGGGTGAGGTCCTTCGCGTACTTCTCCAGCGCGCGGTACTGGCTCTCCGCCTCCGGCGAGGTGACCTTGGCGCCGCCCCGGATGCCCTTCACCGCGTCTCGGATGCGGTCGGGGGTCGCGCCGGCCGCGCGCAGCGCCTCGCCCGCGGCGCCGCGCTCCTCGGAGGCGGCCCAGAGCAGGTGCTCGGTCGAGACGTACTCGTCCTTGAGCTTCTTCGCCGCGTCCTCGGCCTTGTCGAGGAGCTTGAGGAGCCGGTTGGCGGTGTAGGGCTCGGCGCCCTCGACCTTCGGCACGGTGCGCAGCTCGTCCTCGAGCCGCGAGGCGACGCGCGCCGGGTCGGCGCCGATCTTCTCCAGCACCGGACGGGCGATGCCGTCCTCTTGCTCGAGGAGCGCCAGGAGGAGGTGCTCGACGTCGACCGCCTGGTGGTCGCGCCGGCGGGCCTGGGCGGCCGCGCCCTGCAAGGCCTCCTGGGCCTTGGTGGTCAGTCTCTCGGGTCGCATGCGCGCAACGTAAGGGCGGGGAGGGGTTTGGCAAGCGGGCGGGCGGAGCGCACACCCCCCCGCCCGCGCCGGGAGGCGGCGCGGCGTCGAGGCGCCCGCGCTGGCGAAGGGCGGGGGCGCTGCGCCCTGTCGCCCGCGCTACGGCGCGTGCTGCGGCGCGGCCTCGGCGTGGTCCGAGCGGAGCGCCGAGAGCGCGTGCGAGGCGTCGCAGGCCGCCACGAAGAAGGCGGCGCGGGCGTGCTCGTGCGAGCCGGTCACCTCGAACGAGGCGTGGGGCTCGACCTCGATGGCGAAGTCGAGGTGCTCGTCCTCGAGGATGGCCTTCATCCGGCGTGCGTCGTGGAGGCTCGGCGCCAGGCCGACGCACGCTACCTCTTCCCCTTCGGGCACCAGCTCGTCGTATGCGATGCGCATGGCGGCGATGGTGACGAATCCGCTTACACCCTGCGAGTAGCCCGCGCGGGGACACCCGTCGGCAGGAGCACCCGGAGCACGCGGCCGACCCAGCCCGGCCCTTGATATCCCTCGCGATCCCCAGCATGAGAGCCCTTTTCGCCCTCCGGAGTGCCCGTGCATCACGATGCCGCACCTCGCCTGACGGCCGTCGGCCGCGCCCTCCCGCGGCACCACCTCGACCAGGAGGAGCTCATCCAGGCGCTGCGCGGGCTCTGGGCCGAGAAGCACTTCAACGTCGAGCGGCTCGAGGACCTGCACCGGGCGGTGCAGGTGTCCGGCCGCTACCTGGCCTTGCCGCTCGAGGCGTACGCCTCCCTCGACTCCTTCCGGAAGTGCAACGACGCGTTCGTCGAGGTGGCGCAGGAGCTCGGGGCGGAGGCGATCCAGCAGGCGCTCGCCCGCGCCGGCCTCCGGCCGCGCGACGTGGACCACGTCTTCTTCGTCACCGTCACCGGGGTCGCCACCCCCTCCATCGACGCGCGCCTCGTCAACCGGCTCGGGCTGAAGCCGTCGGTGAAGCGCACGCCCATCTTCGGCCTGGGCTGCCTGGCGGGCGCGGCCGGCACCGCCCGCGCCGCCGACTACCTGCGCGCCTTCCCGGGCGAGGTGGCGCTGCTCCTGTCGGTCGAGCTCTGCTCGCTCACGCTGCAGCGGCAGGACCTCTCGGTGGCGAACATCATCGCCTCCGGGCTCTTCGGCGACGGCGCCGCGGCGCTCGCGCTCACCGGCGGGGACCGCGGCGCCGCGGGCCCGCGCGTCCTCGCCACCCGCTCCGTCTTCTACCCCGACACCGAGCGCGTCATGGGGTGGGACGTGGTCGACACCGGGTTCAAGCTCGTGCTCTCCGCCGGCGCGCCCGACGTCATCCGCGAGCACCTCGGCGGCGACGTGGACGCCTTCCTGGCCGAGCACCACCTCACCCGCCGCGACGTGCGGCACTGGGTGGCGCACACCGGCGGGCCCAAGATCCTGCAGGCGATGGAGACCTCGCTGGCGCTGCCGGAGGGCGCCCTGGCGCGGTCGTGGCGCTCCCTGCGCGACATCGGCAACCTCTCCTCCGCCTCGGTGCTGTTCGTGCTGGGCGACCTGCTCGAGTCGGGCGAGGCGCGGCCGGGGGACCTCGGGGTGATGGCCGCCATGGGGCCGGGCTTCTGCGCCGAGCTGGTGCTCCTGCGATGGTGAGCCCGCGCGCCGCCTACCTCGCCCTGGTGGCGCTCTTCGCCGCCGAGCGCGCGGTCGAGCTCGCCCTGTCGCGGCGGCACGCGCGGGCGCTCCGGGCGCGCGGCGCGGTGGAGCACGGCGCGGGCCACTACCCGGCCATGGTCCTCCTGCACGGCGCCTTCCTGGCCGCCTGCGCCGCCGGCGCGCTCCTCCGCCCGGCGCCGCCCCGCTGGGCGCTCCTCGCCGCGGCCGCCGCCCTCGCCGCGCAGGCGCTGCGCTGGTGGGCCATCGCGGCGCTGGGCGAGCGCTGGACGACCCGGGTGCTGGTGCTGCCCGGCGCGCCGCCGGTGACGGGCGGACCGTACCGCTTCGTGCGCCACCCGAACTACCTCGCGGTGGCGGTGGAGCTCGCCGCGCTGCCGCTCGCCTGGGGGCTCGCCGGCGTCGCGCTGCTCTTCTCGGTGGCCAACGCCGCGGTGCTGGCGGCGCGCGTGCGCGCCGAGGAGCGCGCGCTCGGGCCCGTCTGGCGGCGCGCGTTCGAGGCGCGGGGGCGGTTCCTCCCCGGGTCGCCGCGCGCCCGGTTCATCCCCGGCGCTCCCCATGATCGCAGGGCGGGGGCTCGTCCCCCGCCGCCGATGCCCCGGGGGACGCCGTGACGCCTCGCGAGGCGGCCGTCGCGGCCGAGATCCGCCGGCTGGCGCGCGAGGAGCTCGGCCTCGAGCAGGCGGTGGAGGACGGCGAGGAGCTGGCCGGCCGGCTCGACTCGCTGGCCCTCCTCTCGCTGGTGGTGGCGGTGGAGGACCACTTCCGCGTCCGCGTGGGCGAGGAGGACGCGGCCGGTCTCCGCACCCTGGCCGACCTGGCCCGCTTCGTCGCCGCGCGCGCCGAGGGGCGCTCGGCCGAGGCCTCGCCGTGATCCTCTCCGGCGGCCCACCGCCGGCGCCTGCGGCCCCCGACCTGGTGGCGCTGCTCGCCCGCGCCGCGCGCCACCCGAGCGGCGTCACCTTCCTCGACCTGCGCGAGCGCGCGACGGCGCTCGGCTGGGGGGAGGTCCACGCCCGCGCCCGCCGCGCCGCGGCCGCGCTCGCCGCGCGCGGGATCGCGCCGGGCGACCGGGTCGCGCTGGTGCTCCGCACCGAGCCCGCTTTCCTCGACGCCTTCTTCGGCGCGCTGCTCGCCGGGGCGGTGCCGGTGCCGCTCTACCCGCCGGTGCGCCTGGGGCGCATGGACGAGTACCTCGCCGCGACGGCGCGCATGGTGAGCGTCTCGGGGGCGCGCCTCCTCGTCGCCGGCGGCGCGGTGCGGCGGCTGCTCGGGGAGGTGGTGGCGCGGGCGCGGCCGGCGCTCGGCTGCGCCGCGGCCGAGGACCTGTCCGCGGACGGGCCCGCGCTCGAGCGGCGCGTCGACCCCTCCGACCTGGCGCTGGTGCAGTTCTCGTCCGGCTCGACGGTGGACCCGAAGCCGGTCGCGCTCACCCACGGGAGCGTGGTCGCGCAGACCGCCGCCCTGCTCCAGCTCCTCCGCCCCGGGCCGGCGGACCGGCTCGTCTCGTGGCTGCCGCTCTACCACGACATGGGGCTCATCGGCGGGCTGCTGGGCGCGCTCGCCCACCCCGGACCGTGCGTCCTCATCCCCCCCGAGCACTTCCTCGCCCGCCCCGCGCTGTGGCTGCGCGCCGTGGCCCGCCACCGCGGCACCATCTCGCCCGCGCCCAGCTTCGCCTTCGCCTACGCGGCCGAGCGCGTGCGGGACGAGGACCTGGCCGGCCTCGACCTCGGCTGCTGGCGGGTCGCGCTCGACGGCGCCGAGCCGGTCTCGCCCCGGGTGCTGCGCCGCTTCGCCGAGCGCTTCGCGCCCTTCGGCTTCGACGCCCGCGCGCTGACGCCGGTCTACGGCCTCTCCGAGGCGGCGCTGGCGGTCACCTTCACGCCGCCGGGGCGCGGTTGGCGCTCGCGCCGGCTCGACCCGGCGGCGCTGGCCGCTCGCGGGGAGGTCGAGGACGGGCCGCGCGAGGTGGTCTCGGTGGGCGTCCCGGTGCCGGGCGTCGAGGTGGCGGTGCGCGGCGAGGACGGCGCGCTCCTCCCGCCGGGCCGGCTCGGGCGCATCCTCGCGCGCGGGCCGTCGGTCATGGCGGGCTACCTGGGCCAGCCGGCGGCGACGGCGCGCGCGCTCGCCGGCGGCTGGCTCGACACGGGCGACCTGGGCTTCGTGGACGGCGGCGAGCTGTTCGTCCACGGCCGCGCCAAGGACGTCGTCATCGTCCGCGGCGCGAACCACGCGCCGGACGAGCTGGAGGCGCCGCTGGCGGCGGTGGAGGGCCTGCGCCCCGGCTGCGCGGTGGCGCTCGGCTTCGATCCGGCGGGGGAGGGCGAGGAGCTGCTCCTCCTCGCCGAGCGCGCGGCCGGCGCCGATCCGGCGCAGGACCCGCGGCGCGCCGAGGCGGCGCGGCAGGCGGTGCTGGAGCGCGCGGGGGTGCGCGCCCACACGGTGGAGATCCTGGCGCCGGGCACCCTCCCGCGCACCTCCTCCGGCAAGCTGCGGCGCGGCGAGGCGCTGCGCCGCTGGCAGGCCGGCGCGCTCGCGCCGCCGCGGCGGGTGAACGCGCTGGCGCTGGCGAAGGCCGCGGTGCGCTCCTGGGCCGGCTACGCGCGGGCGCGGCTCCCGCGTGCGTGACCTCGTCATCGCCGGCGGCGGCCCCGCCGGCCTGGCGCTCGCCGCCGCCGCCGCGCGGCGGGGGCTCGACGCGCTCGTCCTGGAGCGGGGCGCGCTCCCGGCCGACAAGGCGTGCGGGGAGGGCCTCCTGCCGGCGGGCGTGCGCGCGCTGGAGGAGCTCGGAGCGCGCGCCCACCTCGACCCGTCCGCCCACGCGCCGGTCCGCGCCATCCGCTGGATCGACGGGGCGCGGGTGGCCGAGGCGCGGCTGCCGGCGCCGGGCGGGCTCGGGGTGCGGCGCACCGCGCTCTCGGCGGCGCTCCTCGCCGCGGCGCGCGCCGCCGGGGCGGAGGTGCGGGAGCGCGCGGCGGTCCTCGGGCACCGGCGCCTCGCCGGCGAGGTCCGGGTCGAGACCGGCGCCGGCGAGGAGCGCGCGCGGCTCCTCGTCGCCGCCGACGGGCTCGCCTCGGCCATCGGGCGCCGCGAGGGGCTCGAGGGACCGCCGCGGCCCGGGCGCCGCTTCGGCCTGCGCCGCCACTTCGCGATCGCGCCCTGGAGCGACGCGGTCGAGGTGCACTTCGCGGAGGGGGTCGAGGCGTACGTCACGCCGGCGGGGCCCGGCCGCGTCGGCGTCGCCCTCCTGTGCGAGGAGGCGGCGCGGGACGCCTACCCGCGGCTCCTGGCCCGCTTCCCCGCGCTGGCGGCGCGGCTCGCCGGCGCCCCGACCGACTCGCCGCTCGCGGGCGCGGGTCCGCTCGCCCGCGCCGTCCGGCGCCGGACGCTCGATCGGCTGGTCCTGCTGGGCGACGCCGCGGGGTACCTCGACGCCATCACCGGCGAGGGGCTCTCGCTCGCCCTGGCCGGCGCGCTGGCGCTCGGCGCGGCGCTGCCGGCGGCGCTCCAGGCCGGCGCCGGGGCGGCGTCCTTCGCCGCCTGGGAGCGCGGCGAGCGGCTCCGCTACGCGCGCTACGCCGCGGTGACCCGGCTCGTGCTCGCGCTGGCCCGGCGCCCCGCCCTGCGCGCCCGCGCCCTCGATCGGCTCGGGCGGCACCCGGCGCTCTTCGCCCGGCTGGTGGCCGCCGCCGTGGCATGAAGACACGCCCCTCCGTGGACCGAAGGTTGACGCGCCGCGCTGCGAGGCCGGACGGCTAAGATGAAACCTTCGGGGGTCTCTTCACCAGGCGGCGCGTCCGCGCCGCGCGGAGGTCACACAGATGCGTTGCACCATCCTCGGCGCCGGGTCCTGGGGGACCGCGCTCGGAGCCACGCTCGCCTCGAAGGGCTTCCCGGTCTGCCTGTGGGACAAGGACGCGCCGGTGCTGCAGGCCATCGCGCAGAAGCACGAGAACACCCGCTACCTGCCGGGGCTGGCGCTGCCGCCGTCGCTCGCCGCTGCCCCGGACATGGCCCGCGCGCTCGAGGGCGCCGAGCTGGTGGTGTTCGCGGTGCCCTCGCAGGCGGTGCGGCAGGTCGCCATCGAGGGGAAGCGGCTGCTCCACGCCGGGGTCCCGATCTGCTCGGTGGCGAAGGGCATCGAGGTGGACACGCTCATGACCATGAGCGAGGTGCTGGAGGACGTCCTGCCCGTCCCGATGCACCCCTACCTCACCTTCCTCTCCGGCCCGTCGTTCGCGAAGGAGGTGGCGGCGGGGCTCCCCACCGCGGTCACCATCGCCGGCCGGTGGGAGCGCATCTCGAAGCAGGTCCAGGACGCCTTCCACACCCGCACCTTCCGTCCGTACACCAGCACCGACGTGGTCGGGGTGGAGGTGGGCGGCTGCGTCAAGAACGTCATCGCCATCGCGGCCGGCCTGTCCGACGGCATGGGGTTCGGCGCCAACGCGCGCGCCGCCCTCATCACCCGCGGCCTGGCGGAGATCGGGCGGCTCGCCATGCGCAAGGGCGCGAACCCCATGACGCTCTCCGGCCTCTCCGGCCTGGGCGATCTGGTCCTCACCTGCTCCTCGGAGCAGTCGCGCAACCACACGGTCGGCTTCGAGCTCGGCCGCGGCAAGAAGCTGGAGGAGATCCAGCGGGCGCTGGGCCAGGTGGCGGAGGGGGTGCTCAACACCCGCAGCACGCGCGACCTCGCCCGCAAGCTCAAGGTCGAGATGCCCATCAGCGAGATGGTGTACCGGGTGCTCTACGAGGGGCAGGCGCCCCGCCAGGCGGTCGGCGAGCTCATGAACCGCGAGATGAAGCCGGAGAACTGACGCCGGCGGCCTGCGCGTGGCCGCGCAGTCCCCTGCGGCGGGGACGGGCCGCCTTCTCGCGGCTCCAGCCGTTTCCGGATAGGATCGGTCGACATGGCCGATCTCGCGCGCGTCCTCATCCAGGACGGCACCCTCACGCTCCCGCAGGCCGAGCGCGCCGCCAAGGCCGCGCGCGGCGGCGACGTCGCCTCCGCGGCGCTCGAGCTCAAGCTCGCCGACGAGGGGGCGCTGGTGCGCGGCATGGCGCGCGCGCACGAGTGCCCCGGCATCGACCTGTCGCGCAGCGCCATCCCGGTGGCGTGGCTCGACGCGGCGGGCGGCGCGCAGTTCTGCCGCGAGCACCGGGTGGTGCCGGTGGCGGTGGGCCGCGCCGAGCTCGCGCTCGCCATGGGCAACCCGGACGACCTCGCCGCGGCCGACGAGGTGCGCTTCCTCACCGGCAAGAAGATCCTCCGCTACGCGGCGGTCGGGACGGCGGTGGTGCGCGCGCTCGACGGGATCGAGCGCGCCCGCGCCGCCGGCGCGCCCGCCTGGCGCGGCGAGCGCGCGCCGGCCCTCCCCGACCGGGCCGCGGGGCACGCCGCCATCGTCAAGGCGGGCGACCCGGTGGCCAGCGTCGCGCTCCCGGAGGCGGAAGAGTCCATGGAGATCGTCGGCCTCGCGGACGTGATGGAGCCGTTCGAGCCGCCCGCGCCGGCACGGCAGGCGGCGCCCCCGGCGGCGCCGCGCCGGCCCGCGGCCGCCCCGGGCGCCGGCGCCCCCGAGCCGCACCAGACGCTCCGGCTCGAGGGGCTCGCCATCGGCAAGGTGGCGCTCGTCGCGGACGACGACGCGGACGTGCGGCAGCTCGTGGCGACGGTGCTCGCCAAGATGGGGTGCGTCGTGCTGCAGGCGTCGGACGGGAAGGCGGCGCTGGAGATGGTGCGCGACGCGGCGCCCGACCTGGTGGTCCTCGACGCCATGATGCCCGCCATGCACGGCTTCGAGGTGTGCCGCGCCATCAAGGGGGACCGGGCGCTGCGCACCACGCGCGTGGTGCTGTGCTCGGCCGTGTACCGGGGCACGGTCGGCACCGACGCCCAGCTGGCCTTCGGGGCCGACGCCTTCATCGAGAAGCCGTTCCGGCTCGACGAGCTGACGCGCGTCTTCAAGGTCGCGCTGGTCGGCCCGGCGGCGGCCGAGACCACCGAGGAGCGCGCCGCGCGCGAGGAGGGCATGGCGCTGTGGCGCCAGGCCGCGGACGCCCTCACCGAGAACCGGGCCGAGCGGGCCGTGGAGCTCGCGCGGCAGGCGGCGGCGAAGGACCCCTGGTCCGCCGAGGCGCACTACTACCTCGGCCACGCGCTCGTGAAGCTGGGGCAGCTCTTCGAGGCGGTGGCCGCGTACGAGCGCGCCGCCGAGCTGCGCCCGGACGTGGACGCGTCGTACCAGTGCCTGGCGCAGGCCTACGAGAAGCTCGGCTTCCAGAAGTCGGCCCGCGAGGCCTGGACGCGCGCGCTCGAGACCTGCAAGGACCCCGCGAAGAAGAAGACCATCCAGGCGCGGCTCCTCCAGCTCCTCGGCGCGAGCTAGCCCGGCGCGCTAGAACACGGCGGTGACCACGCCGCCGCCGCTCGCCGCCCGCGCCCTCACCGGCACTCCCGACGACCTCACCCGCGGCTGCCGCGAGGACGTGGCGCGCGCCCGCGCCGAGGCCGAGCGCCTCGCCGGGATGGGCCCGGCGCCCGACCCGCTCCGCGCGCTCGAGGCCTACGACGCCGCGTTCGGCGCGCTGGCCGAGGCGGGCGCCCGCGCCAGCCTGGCCCGCAACGTCCATCCGGATCCGCGCCTGCGCGAGGCGGCCGAGGCGTGCGAGCGCGAGGTGGACGCGGCCGCCACCGAGCTCTCGCTCGACCCGCGCCTGTACCGCGCGCTCGGGGCGGTGGACGGGGCCGGCCTCGACCCCGCCTCGCGCCACCTGCTCGAGAAGGCGCTGCGCGACTTCCGGCGCGCGGGCGTGGACCGCGAGCCGGCCGTGCGCGAGCGGGTGCGGGCGCTCCGCGACGAGCTCACCCGCATCGGCCAGGAGTTCGGGCGCAACATCAAGGACGACGTGCGGGCGCTGCGGCTCGACCCGGAGGAGCTGGCCGGGCTCCCGGACGACTTCCGGCGCTCCCACCCGCCGGGGCCGGACGGGCGGGTGACGCTCACCACCGACAACACCGACTACGTCCCGTTCATCACCTACGCCCGGAGCGGTCGGGCGCGCGAGGCGCTGTGGCGCCTCTACCGGCTGCGCGGCCACCCGGCCAACCTGGAGGTGCTCGGGCGCATGCTGGCGCGCCGCGCCGAGCTGGCGCGGCTGCTCGGGTACGCGAGCTGGGCCGCCTACGCCACCGAGGACAAGATGATCGGCGGCGACGCCGAGGCCGCCGCCCTCATCGCGCGCGTCACCGCCGCCTCGACGCGGCGGCTCGAGCGCGACCACGCCCAGCTCCTCGCGCGGAAGCGCCAGGACGACCCGGCGGCGGAGCGGGTCCAGCCGTGGGACTCGGCCTGGCTGCAGGAGCGGGTCAAGGCGGAGCAGTACGGCTTCGACGCCCGCGAGGCGCGCCCGTACTTCGAGTACACCCGGGTGAAGGAGGGGGTGCTGGCGCTGGTGGGCCGGCTCTTCGGCGTCGCGCTCACCCCGGTGAGCGGCGCGCCCGCCTGGCACCCCGACGTCGAGGTCTACGACGTCGCGGAGGGAGGGCGCGCGCTCGGGCGCGTCTACCTCGACATGCACCCGCGCGACGGCAAGTACAAGCACTACGCCCAGTTCACGCTGGCCTCGGGACAGGCAGGGCGGCGGCTGCCCGAGGGCGTGCTGGTGTGCAACTTCCCGCGCCCCGGCGCCGCGCCGGCGCTGCTCGAGCACGGCGAGGTGAAGACCTTCCTCCACGAGCTCGGCCACCTCCTGCACCACGTGCTGGGCGGCCACACGCGCTGGGCCACCCAGTCCGGCGTCGCCACCGAGTGGGACTTCGTGGAGGCGCCGTCCCAGATGCTGGAGGAGTGGGTCTGGGATCCGGAGGCGCTCGGCGGCTTCGCGCGCCACGTCGAGACCGGCGCGCCCATCCCCGCCGACCTGGTCACCCGGATGCGCCGCGCCGACGAGTACGGCAAGGGGCTGTGGGTGCGGCAGCAGATGTTCTACGCCGCGCTCTCGCTCGAGCTGCACCGGCGGCCGCCGGACGGGCTCGACGCGACCGCGCTCGTCGCCGAGCTGCAGGAGCGCTACACGCCCTTCCGCCACGTCGAGGGCACCTACTTCCACGCTTCGTTCGGGCACCTCGACGGCTACTCGGCGCTTTACTACACGTACATGTGGTCGCTCGTCATCGCGAAGGACCTCTTCGGCGCGTTCCGCCGGGAGGGGCTCTTCGCGCCGGCGCCGGCCCGCCGCTACCGCCGGTCGGTGCTCGAGCCGGGGGGCTCGCGGCCGGCGGCCGAGCTGGTGCAGGCGTTCCTGGGCCGGCCGTTCTCGTTCGAGGCCTTCGAGGAGTGGCTCGATGCGTGAGGGCGAGACCTCGGTCGCGCCGACCCGGAGCGGCCCCGGGCCCCAGCCGCGCCGGCGCATCAAGGAGCTGGAGGCGATGGTGGCCGACGTCGTGGTCGAGACCCACGACACCACCACGCTCGTGCTCTTCACCGGCAACGAGCGGCTCGACTACGAGCCGGGCCACTTCCTCACCATCGACCCGCACCAGTTCGAGGGGCTGGAGCGGTGGACGGCGTACCTGGAGGACCAGAAGGGCAAGCGCGAGCCGCCGCGGGCCTACTCGATGTCCTCCTCGCCGCTGGAGAAGTACCTGGCCATCACGGTGAAGGAGGAGCGCTACCAGCGCGGCGTCACGAAGTACCCGCCGCTGCTCTCGCCGCTCCTGGTGAAGCGCACCGCCCGCGGCCAGCGGCTGCACCTGGTGGGCTTCACCGGGCCGTACACGCTGCCGGCCGACGTGACCTCGCGCACCGACCACGTGGTGCACCTGGTCGCCGGCTCCGGCGCGGTGCCCAACTACGCCATCCTGAAGCACGCGCTGACGCTCTACCCGGAGCTGCGCCACACCTTCGTCTGCTCGAACAAGACCTGGCGCGACGTCATCTTCCGGCGCGGCCTGGCCGAGCTGCAGGAGCGCCACCCCGACCGCCTGCGGGTGGTGCACACGCTGACGCGCGAGGAGGAGCCGGCGCGCCGCGGCCCGGACGTGCGTCAGGGCCGCGTCGGCGCCGCGCTCCTGCGCGAGCTCGTCCCCGATCCGACCGCCTGCCTCGTCTACGCCTGCGGCCCCGCCATCGGTCCCTACGAGCGGCGCGCGGCCAAGGAGCGCGGCGAGGAGCCCGCGCCCCGCTTCCTGGAGGCGGCGCAGGCCGCGCTGGCCGAGGCGGGCGTGCCGGCCGCCCGGATCAAGACCGAGTCGTACGGCTGAGCCGGCTCCGCGAGCCCTCTTCGCCCTCTCCCTCACCCGCCCGTCGCGATCGCGTCGTACCCCGCGCCCTCGAACTGGAGCAGGCAGAAGCCGTGGCCGAACGGATCGGCGAGCACGGCCAGCCGCCCCCAGGCGTGCTGCTGGACCGGGAGGTCGCGCCGGGCGCCCGCCGCCTCCGCCCGCGCCAGCGCGGCGTCGAGGTCGGGGACGGCGAAGTCGAGGTGGACCGGCGTCCAGTGGCGATCGAACCGGCGGCGCTCCGCGGCGCCGCTGAACGGCGGCGAGCCCGCGGGCGTGGCGAGGAGGTAGATGGGCGCGGCCGCGCCGAGGAGCTCCACGCCGGCGTCGCCGAAGCGCCGCCCGACCGTGAGCCCCAGCGCGGCGGTGTAGAAGCGCTCCGCCCGGCCGAGGTCCGGGACGTCGACGTTCACGAGCACCTGCTGCGCGGCGCCGGGGGTCACGTGAAGTAGACCCCGCCGTTCACCTGGAACGTCTGGCCGGTCACGTACCCGTTGGCGAGCACCGCCACCGCGAGGTCGGCCACCTCCTCCGGGCGCCCGAAGCGCTGGACCGGGATGTGGTCGGGCCGGGCGAGCGGGTTCGAGGCGATCATCTCGGTCTCGACGAGCGCCGGGGCGAGGACGTTCGCGGTGATGCCTTCCGGCGCGAGCAGGGAGGCGTAGGCGTGCGCCAGGCCGACGAGCCCGGCCTTCGACGCGGCGTAGTGCGGCCCGATGATGCCGCCGACCTGGGCTGCCGTGGACGAGACGTAGAGCAGGCGCCCGAAGCGGCGGCTGCGCATGCCGGGGAGCACCGCCCGGGTGGCGAGGAAGGCCGCCCGCAGGTTGACGGCGAGGGTCCGGTCGAACAGCGCGGCGTCCAGCGCGTCCAGGCCCGCGGCCGCGCCGACGCCGGCGTTCGAGACGAGGAGGTCGATCGGCCCCACCGCCTCCACCGCCGCCGCCACCATGCGCTCCACCTCGCCCTCGAGCGCCAGGTCGGCGCGGACCGCCGCCGCGCGCCGGCCGCGGGCCCGGAGCTCCTCCACCGCCGCCGCGGCCTCGGACGCGCGCGACCGGAAGCTCAGCGCGACGTGCACCCCCCGGTCCGCGAGCGCGAGCGCGATGGCGCGGCCGATCCCCCGGTCGCCACCGGTCACCAGCGCGACCCGATCCCGGAGTTCCATCCTCGAGGGTTAGCCGAGCGGCCGCGCGGCCGAACGTCGAAAGCGCGGGAGCGCGCCGGCCCAGGTGGGGATCCCGGTTGCTAGTGAGTATTCACTAACTATACTCCCGCCGTCGCCGCACGACGGGAGGGGTTCGATGCCGGAGCGCAAGACCGCCGACGCACGCCGCCGCGAGATCGCCGACGCCGCGCTGCGCGTCATCGCCGAGCAGGGGCTCGGGCGCTTCACCGCGCGCGCCATCGCCCACGAGGTGGGCGTGTCGGACGCCGCCCTCTTCAGGCACTTCGAGACGAAGGAGGAGATCGTCCTCGCCGTCGTCGACCGGGTGGAGGAGATCCTCTTCGCCGGGTTCCCGCCCGCCGGCCGGGACCCGCTCGAGCGGCTCGGGCGCTTCTTCCGCCAGCGGGTCGCCGTCATCGAGGAGAACCCCGGCGTCGCGCGCCTCGTCGCCTCCGACGCGCTGGCGCAGGCCGCGCCGCCCGAAGGCGTGGCGCGGGTGGCGGAGCTGCGCCGCCGCTCGGTGCGCTTCGTGCGCGCCTGCCTGGAGGAGGCGTCGCGCGCGGGCCTGCTGGCCGCAGGCCTCGAGCAGGAGGAGGCGGCGGTGCTCGTCCTCGGCGCCATCCTGGCGCTGACGCAGGGGGGGCAGCTCGGCGCCCGGGCCGGCCGCTCCGCCGCGCTCGCCGAGCGCACCTGGCGCGCCCTGGACCGCCTGCTGCGCGGCCCCGCTTCCGTCGAACCCGTGAAGTCGTGAACCCGTGAACCTCGAACAAGGAGCCGACATGACCCGTCGCCTGGCCTTCGCCCTCGCCGCCGTCCTCGCCACCCCCGCCCTCGCCCGCGCCCACTGCGACACCCTCGACGGACCGGTGGTGATCACCGCCCGCACCGCCCTCGAGACCGGCAAGCTCGCCCCGGTCCTGGCCTGGGTCCGCGCCCAGGACGAGGCGGAGCTCCGCGCCGCCTTCCAGAAGGCGCAGGCCGCGCGCAAGGCCGGCCCCGCCGCCCGCGAGGTGGCCGACACCTGGTTCTTCGAGACCGTGGTCCGCGTCCACCGCGCCGGGGAGGGCGCGCCATTCACCGGGCTGCACCCGGCCGGTCGCGACCTCGGGCCGGCGATCCCGGCCGCCGACCAGGCGCTCCGCACCGGCGACCTCGCGCCCGTCGAGAAGCTCCTCGCCGGCGAGCTGCACGAGGGGCTGCAGCACCGCTTCGCGCGGGTCCGCAGCCAGAAGGCGCCGGGCGAGGACGTCGCCGCCGGGCGCGCCTGGGTCGCGGCGTACGTCCCCTTCGTCCACTATGTCGAGGGGGTGCACGCGGCGGCCACCGCTGCCGGGGCGGAGCACGGCGAGGGTGGCGAGGGCGAGGTGGCGGAGACCGGGGGGCACCACCACCCGTAGCGCGGCCGCTGGAGGAACGATGCCGGGTCCCATCGCGCAGCTCCTGGGCGAGGTCCACGCGCGGCTCGACGCGCTCCTCGCCCAGGCGGTCGCGGGGCCGGACCTCGACCGCGCGGCGTTCGCCGCCTTCCGGGAGGGGCTCCTCCGCCACATCGCGGTGGAGGAGAAGGTGCTCTTCCCGGCGCTGCGGGCGGCGCGGGGCGGCGAGGAGCTCCCGTACGCGCGCCGGCTGCGGGTGGACCACGGCGCGATCGCGGCGCTCCTCGTCCCGACGCCGACCCCCGGGATCGCGCGCGAGCTGCGCACCCTGCTCGACCCCCACAACGAGCTCGAGGAGGGCGAGGGGGGGCTCTACGCCACCTGCGACGCCCTCCTCGCCGGCGAGGCGGAGGCGCTCCTCGAGCGGATGCGGGCCTACCCGCCGGTCCGGGTCGCCGCGCACCGCGACGGGCCGCGGGTGTGCCGCACCGCGGAGGAGGCGCTCCGCGTCTCCTCGCTGCAGGCCGAGCGCCGCCGCTGAGCGGGCCGTCGCTTCGGCGTGGTCCCGCCGCCGCCGGCGCGTTACCCTCCGGGCGTGCTCCGCACCGCCCGCGCCCTGCCGACCCTGCTCCGCGTCGGCCTCGCCGAGGCGGTGGCCTACCGCGCCGAGTTCGTGGTGTGGCTGCTCTCCACCAACATGCCGCTCGTCATGCTGGCGCTCTGGACGGCGGTGGCGCGCGACGCGCCGGTGGGCCGGTTCGGGCAGAAGGACTTCGTCGCCTACTTCCTCGCGGCGCTGGTGGTGCGCCTCATGACCGGCGCCTGGGTCATCTGGGAGCTCAACTTCGAGATCCGGCAGGGCACGCTCGCCTTCCGCCTGCTCCGCCCGCTCCACCCGCTCGTCGCCTACGCCTGCGAGAACGTCGCCGCCATGCCGCTCCGGCTCGCGCTCTCGCTCCCCATCGCGCTCGTCCTCCTCTTCACGGTGGGCGGCACGCGCGTGACCCACGACCCGCTCCTGCTCGCCATCTTCCCGCTCACGGTGGTGGGCGCCTGGCTCATCACCTTCCTCGCCATGGCGGTCGTGGGCGCGCTCGCCTTCTACGTCGACTCCGCCGGCTCGGTGTTCGAGCTGTGGATGGGCCTGTTCGGCGTCTTCTCCGGCTACCTCGTGCCGCTCGAGCTCTTCCCGCCCTGGGTCACCGCGCTGGCCCGGTTCCTCCCGTTCCGCTACATGCTGGCGTTCCCGGTGGAGCTGCTCATCGGGATGCAGGGCCGCGCCCGGGCGCTCGGCGAGCTCGCCGTGCAGTGGGGGTTCGTGGGGCTCCTCCTCCTCGCTGCGCTCGGGGCCTGGCGCCTCGGGCTGCGCCGCTTCGCCGCCTTCGGAGGCTAGGCCCCGGTGCGCCGCTACCTCCACCTGCTCGCGGTCCAGCTCCGCGCCTCAACCGCGCTGTCGCTCCAGTACCGCGTCGAGTTCGTGGGGCAGGGCGCGCTGGCGCTCTTCTGGTCCGGCTGGTCCCTCGTCCCGCTCCTGGTCGTCTACGGGCACCGCCCGGCGGTGGCGGGCTGGAGCTTCGAGCAGGCGCTGGTGGTCATGGGCTGGTTCACGGTGATGAAGGGGGTGCTGGAGGGCGCGGTGAACCCGTCGCTCACCAGCGTGGTCGAGCACATCCGGAAGGGCACGCTCGACTTCATCCTGCTCAAGCCGGCCGATGCGCAGTTCCTGGTCTCCACGGCGAAGTTCGAGCCGTGGCGGGTGGTCGACCTCGCCGCCGGGGCCGCCCTGTTCGCGGTCGCGTTCCACCGCATGGGCCGCTGGCCGGAGCCCGGGCACGTGCTCGCCGCCGCGCTCCTGCTCGCCTGCGCCGCCGCCACCCTCTACTCGCTCTGGATCCTGGTGGTCTCGGCCGCCTTCTTCGTGGTGAAGGTGGACAACCTCTCCTTCCTCTTCGCCTCGGTCTTCGACGCCGCCCGCTGGCCCATCACCGTCTTCCGCGGCGTCTGGCGCCTGGTCTTCACCTTCCTCGTGCCGCTCGCGCTCATGACCACCTACCCGGCGCTGGCGCTGCTCGGCCGGCTCGACCTCGGCACCGCGCTCGCGGCCGTCTGCGGCGCCGTGCTCTTCGGCGCCTTCGCGCGCCTCGTGTGGCTCCGGTCCATCGGCCACTACACCTCCGCCTCGTCCTAGCGCCGCATGCTCCGGGTCACCTTCCTCGGCACCTCCGCCGCCCAGCCCACCGCCAGCCGCGGCCTGTCGGCCACCGCCGTGCGCCACGCCGGCGAGCTCCTGCTCTTCGACTGCGGCGAGGGCACCCAGCGGCAGATGATCCGGTACGCCACCGGGTTCGACGTGGCCGCCATCTTCTTCACCCACTTCCACGCCGACCACTACCTCGGCGCCATCGGCTTCCTGCGCACGCTCTCCATGCTCGGCCGCACCGCGCCCCTCCACCTCTACGGCCCGCGGCCGGCGGAGCGGCTCCTCCAGGTGATGCTCTTCACCGGGACCGACGTCCTCGCCTTCCCCATCGAGATCCACGAGATCGCCGCCGGCGCGGTGGTGCGCCGGCCGGGGGCCGAGATCCACGCCTTCGCCACCCAGCACCGCACCCCGTCGCTCGGCTACGCGCTGCGCGAGGACGCGCGCCCGGGCCGGTTCCACCCCGACCGCGCGCTCGCGCTGGGCGTGCCGCCCGGCCCGCTCTTCGGGCGGCTGCAGCGGGGCGAGGCGGTCGCCGCCGGCGGCCGCACCGTCCGCCCGGAGGAGGTCCTGGACGCGCCCCGCCGCGGGCGAGCGCTCGTCATCACCGGCGACACCCGGCCCGCCGCCGCCACCGCCGAGGCGGCCCGCGGCGCCGACCTGCTCGTGCATGACGCCACCTTCGGCGACGAGGAGCAGGGCCGGGCCGAGGAGACGTGGCACTCGACCGCGCGCGAGGCGGCGCGGGTGGCGCGCGACGCGCGCGCCGGCCGGCTCGTGCTCACGCACCTCTCCACCCGCTACGACCAGGATCCCTCGCCGCTCGTGCGCCAGGCGCGCGAGGAGTGGCCCGCCGTCGACGTCGCGCACGACGGGCTCGTGCTGGAGCTGCCGCTGCCGGACTGAGGGCGGCGCCGCCTGACCCCTCCCGGCGACCCGGGGTCCGGTCGGCCCCATGTGCGCGAAGGCGGAATCCCGCCGGATCGGGATCCGCGGGCTGGCACCCCCGTTGCGACCTCGCCGGCGAGAGGTCTCTCGCGTGCGCTTGCCTTCGAGGGTCGAGGTCGGTCACGGGCACGCGCTCGGCGGACACGCTCGCGCCGCGGGCGCCGAGGCGGCGCGCGCCGCGCTGGCCGGGCTGGAGCAGCCGCCCTCGCTCGTCCTGGTCTTCGCCTCCGCGTACGGCGATCCGGCCGCGGCGCTGGCCGGGGTGCGCGAGGTCACCGGCGAGGCGCCGCTCGTCGGCCTCTCCACCGAGCGCGAGATCGACGGCGCAGACCTGGTCGGCGCGGTGGCGGTGGCGGCCCTCGCCACCGACGCCCTGACGGTGCGCCTCGGGGTCGTGCCGCGCGGCGGGCGCGCGCTGGAGCCGGCGCTCGACGAGGCGCTCGGCGCGGCCGGCGGCGCCCCGTACCTGGGCGGCCCGGGGCCGTGGCTCGAGGCGACCCGCGCCGGGCGCGCCGTCTTCGCCTTCCTCCTCGCGTCGGGCGAGGGCAGCGGCGGCGCGGGCCGGCTGGCCGAGCAGCTCACCCGCCGCTCCGGCGGGCGGCTCCCGGTGTTCGCCTTCGCCTCCGCGAGCGCGCCCGCGGCGCCGGGCGTGGTGCTCGCCGGCGACCGCGTGCTCGACGACGGGGTGGCCTTCGCGCTGGTGGAGACCACGCTGGAGGTCGGCTTCGCCGCGGCGGCCGACGGGCAGGCGCTGCACGACGCGGTGCTGCGCGGGCGGGTCACCGATCCGGTGCTCGCGCTGACCGCCGTCCGGGGCGCGCCGCGCCCCCGGGCCGCGCCCGACGAGGTGGCGACCATGGCGGCGGCGCTGGGCGGCGTCCCGCTGGTCGGCTTCCGCGCGCCCGCCGGCGCGCCGGGCGTCACGACGCTGGTGCTCGGCCGCGACCTCTCGCGCGAGGCGCAGGTGGCGGAGCAGAACGCGCTGCTGCTCGAGCGCGCCCGGCGCGGCGAGGCGCAGGTCCGCGCGCTGCTCGACAGCATCCCGGACCTCGCCTGGATGAAGGACGTCGAGGGGCGCCTGGCGGCCGTGAACCAGCCCTTCGCCGCCTTCGTGGGCAGGCCGCGCGAGGAGCTCCTGGGCCAGCGCGGGGTCGAGGTCCTGCCGCCGGCGCTGGCCGCGGCGGGCGGCGGCGGCGCGCGGAGCGAGGGAGCGTCCACGCGCGAGGAGCTCCGCGTCGCGGACGCGGCTGGGCGGCCGGTGTGGCTCGAGGCGCTGCAGGCCCCGGTGCGCGACGAGCAGGGGCGGGTGACCGGCACCGCCGGCGTGGCGCGCGACGTGACCTGGCGGCGCGAGCTGGAGGAGCTGCGCCACGCCGCCAACGACGAGCTGGAGCGCCTGGTGCGGCGGCGGACGAGCGAGCTGGCGGAGAGCGAGGAGCGCTACCGCATGCTGGTGCGCGGGACGCCCAACTCGGCCGTCTTCCTCGTCGACGCCGAGCTGCGCTGCACGCTCGCGGAGGGCACGCTGGTCGAGCGGATCGCGCCGGCGGGCGGGGTGGTGGGCCGGCGGCTCGACGCGTCCCCGGAGCACGCGGGCGGGCCCATCGAGGCGGCGCTCCGCCGCGCGCTGGCGGGCGAGACGGTCGAGCTGGAGGCGGTGGTGGGGAAGCTGCTCGTCCTCCTCCACGCGGCGCCGTTCCGGAGCAAGGGCGGCGGGAGCACCGCCGCCATGCTGGTGGCCACCGACGTGAGCGAGCGCCGCCGCCTGGAGGAGCAGGTGCGGCAGGCGCAGAAGATGGAGGCCATCGGGCGCCTCGCCGGCGGCATCGCGCACGACTTCAACAACATCCTCACGGTGATCCTCGGCTCGGCCCGCGACCTGTACCGGAGCGCCGGCGGGGCCGAGGCGCGCGAGCTGGCGCAGGAGGTGCTCGACGCGGGCGACCGCGCCGCCGCGCTCACCCGGCAGCTGCTCGCCTTCAGCCGGCAGCAGGCGCTGCGCCCGCGCGAGCTCGACGTGAACGAGGTGGTGCGCGACCTCGAGAAGATGGTGCGGCGGCTGATCGGGGAGCACATCGCGGTCACGAGCGCGCTCGCGCCCGGCCGCGCGGCGGTGCGCGCCGACCCGGGCCAGCTCGAGCAGGTGATCCTCAACCTGGTGGTGAACGCCCGCGACGCCATGCCCGGGGGCGGGCGGCTCACCCTCTCCACCGCCCTGGTGGACGGCGCGCCCGGCGACGCGCAGCGCCCGCCCACGCCCGGGCCGCACGTGCTCCTGACCGTCCGCGACACCGGCCGCGGGATGTCGGCCGAGGTGCTGGAGCACCTCTTCGAGCCCTTCTTCACCACCAAGGAGCGGGGCAAGGGCACCGGCCTCGGCCTCGCCACCGTGTACGGGGTGGTGCAGCAGAGCGGCGGTGCGGTGGCGGTGCGCAGCGCGCCGGACGCCGGCACCACCTTCGAGATCTACCTGCCGCGCCTGCCCGAGGACGAGGACCGCGCGGCGGACGACGAGGGGGCGGCGAGCTCCGGCGAGCGCCGGCCGCGCGGGCACGAGACGGTCCTGCTGGTGGAGGACGACCTCGCCGTCCGCACGCTCATGCGGCGCATCCTGGAGGGAGCCGGCTACCGGGTGGTGGAGGCGCGGCAGCCGGCGGAGGCGCTCGTCGGGGCGCGGGCGCAGGCGCCCGACCTCCTCCTCACCGACGTGGTGATGCCGGGCATGGGCGGCCCGGAGCTGGCGGCCGAGCTGCTCGCCATCCAGCCCGCGCTGCGGGTGCTCTACGTCTCCGGCTACACCGAGAACGAGGCGCTGCGCAGCGGCGCGCTGCCGGAGGGCCAGGCCTTCCTGCAGAAGCCGTTCACCGGCGACGAACTCGCCCGCGCGGTGCGCGAGACGCTCGACGTCCCGCTCGCGGCCGCGGCCGCGCGCTGCTAGAACCCTGCGGTGCAGACCGCCACCGACGACCTCGCCCGGCTCGCGCCGCGGCTGCTCGCCGCCTGGCGCGCGCTCCGGGGCGGCCCGCCGCGGCGCGGGCCGCGGCCGCCGCCGGACCGCCTCGCCCCCGAGGAGCTGACCGAGGTCGCGCGCGGCGTGGAGCGGCTCTCGACCGGCCTCACCCGCGACCGGGCGCTGGCGGGCGCCCGCTACCTCGACGACCCGCGGCTGCTCGGCGCGTACCTGCTCTTCTACTGGCCGACCTCCTACCTGCAGGCGCGCGGTGTCTTCAGCGAGCTGCCGCGCGCGCCGGGGGCGGTGCTCGACCTCGGGAGCGGTCCCGCCCCGGTGGCGCTGGCGGCGCTGCACGCCGGCGCCGCCGCGGCGATCGCCGCCGACCGCTCGCCGCGGGCGCTCGCCGCGGCCCGCGCGCTCGCGGCCGAGCTGCGCCTCCCGCTCACCACGCACCCCTGGGACCCGACCCGGCCCGGCGCCCTGGCGCAGGCGGCGGGTGGCAAGACGTTCGACGCCGTCACCTTCGGCCACGTCCTCAACGAGCTCTTCTCCGGCGAGGGCGCGGCCGAGCGGCGCGCGGCGCTGCTCGAGGAGGCGGCGGCGCTGCTCCGGCCGGGCGGGTCGCTGGTGGTGATCGAGCCGGCGCTGCGCGACACCTCGCGAGCGCTGCTCGAGGTGCGCGACCTGCTCGTCGCGCGCGGCTTCGCGGTGCGCGCGCCCTGCCTGTTCCGGGGGCCGTGCCCGGCGCGCCTGCGCGAGAGCGACTGGTGCCACGCCGAGCGGCCCATCGAGCCGCCGCCGATGGTGGCGGAGCTGGCGCGCGCCGCCGGGCTGCGCCGCGAGGCGGTGAAGATGAGCTACCTCGTGCTCGCTCCGCGCGGCGAGCCCTGGCGCGCGCCGCCCGCCGGGCGCGTCTTCCGCGTCGTCTCGGAGCCGCTGCCGTCGAAGGGGCGGCTCCGGTACATGGCGTGCGGCCCGGAGGGCCGGCTCGGGCTGGCGCTGCAGGAGAAGCACGTCACCGACGCGAACCGGGCGTTCGAGGGGCTCCTGCGCGGGGACGTGGTGGAGCTGTCGGAGGTGGAGCCGCGGGGCGACGGGCTCAGGCTCGGGCCCGAGACGCGGGTGACGGTGGTGGCGAAGGCGGGGGAGCCGCTCCCGGGCGTTTGAGAGCGGGGGCGGTACCCCTAGCCCAGCCTGGCTCGCGCGATGAGGATGAGGTGGACGGCGGTGAGCGCGAGCAGGAGCGCGCCGCGCAGGGCGTCGCCGAGCGGCGGGCGGCTCCGGCGGCCCACCGCGAGCGACACCACCGCCGTCGCGTAGGCGAGCGCCAGCGCGAAGGCGGCGATGAGCGCGTAGGCGAGCAGCTGCGACGCCGCCGCGGCGGCGCGGTGCAGGCCGGCCGCGAGCGCCAGGTCGACCAGCGCGAACGCGAGCAGGCCCGCCCAGAAGAGCCCGCGGCCGGCGCGCGGCGGGGCCTCGGACGCCGGCTCCGGCGGCTCCGGCGGCTCCGGCGGCGCGGGCGGCCCGGGCGGGGGCTGGGGGCGCGGGCCGCTCACCGCGCCGCCTCGCCCGCGGCCCGGCCGCTCCGGAACAGCTCGCTCATGACCTCCTCCAGCGGCGGGTCCTCGACGGTCAGATCGGTCACCGGCAAGGCCGCCAGGATCCGCCCCACCGCCGCCGAGACCTCGGCCGCGTGCACCTGGATGACCGCCTGGGCCGCGTCGGCCGAGACCACCGCGCCGAAGCGCGACAGCTCGGCCGCCGGCACCGGGTGCTCGAGCCGCACCACGATCCGCTTGTCGGGCCGCACCGCCCGCTGCAGCTCTCGCAGGTCGCCGTCGTGGATGATGCGCCCCTTGTCGATGACGATGACGCGCGGGCAGAGCGCCGCCACGTCGTCCATGTCGTGGCTGGTGAGGAGCACGGTGGCGCCGAACCGCTCGTTGTAGGCCTTCACGAACCCGCGCACCGTCGCCTGCATCGACACGTCGAGCCCGATGGTCGGCTCGTCGAGGAAGAGCACCTGCGGCCGGTGCAGCAGCGCCGCCGCGAGCTCGCACTTCATCCGCTCGCCCAGCGAGAGCTGGCGCGTGGGCTTCCCGACCAGGTCCTGGAGCTCGAGCAGCCGGGTGAGCTCCGCCACCGTCTCCTCGAACTGCGCCGGCGGGACGTCGTAGATGGCGCGGTTGAGCGCGAAGGTCTCGGCCGGGGGCAGGTCCCACAGGAGCTGCTGCTTCTGCCCCATGACCAGGGTGACCCGCTTCAGGAACTCGGCCTCGCGCCGGCGCGGGACGTGGCCGGCCACCCGCACCTCACCGCTCGTGGGGTGGAGCAGGCCGGAGAGCATCTTGAGGGTGGTGGTCTTGCCGGCGCCGTTCGGGCCGAGGAAGCCCACCCGCTCGCCCGGCGCGACGTGGAAGTCGATGCCGTCCACCGCCTTCACCGTCTCGTAGGAGCGGTGCAGGAGCGAGCGCAGGGCCGCACCGAGCCCGGGCTGGCGGCGGTGGACGCGGTAGTGCTTGGCGAGGCGGCGGACGTCGATCACGCGAGCCACGGGTCATAACACGGGCGGGCGCCCCGCGCGTGCCCTCACGCCGGGCCGCGGCGCCGGTTACCATGCGCGGATGGCCCCTCGCGCGCGACCCGTCACCAAGCGTGGAGTTCCCCGCAAGCGCAAGGGCGTGAAGCTCGAGCCGACCGGGCTCACCGCGCCGGAGCTGCGCCTCGCCGACCCGCCGCCCGAGGTGGCGGAGCTGGCCCGGCAGATCGAGGAGGACGGCGGGGCGGTGCTGGCGCTCTACCGGGAGCCGCTCGGCGGGAACGCCCTCGTCTTCGCCGCCCTGCCGCTCGAGAAGGTGGAGCGCACCGCCTTCCAGCGGGACGTCTCCGACGCCCACGTCCGCAAGCTCACCGTGGCCATGGACAAGACGCGCCGCTACCTCGACCCCATCATCGCGGTGCGCGAGGACGGCCGTTACCTGTCGCCGAACGGCGGCCACCGGCTCACCGCCCTCAAGGAGCTGGGCGCCAAGGCGGTGCTGGCGCTGGTCGTGCCCGAGCGGCGCGTCGCCTACCAGATCCTCGCCCTCAACATCGAGAAGGCGCACAACCTCCGCGAGAAGGCGCTCGAGGTGGTGCGGATGTACCGCGACCTGGCGCGGCTCGACGGGACGGTGAAGGAGGCCGACCTCGCGCTCGAGCTGGAGGAGCCGGCGCTCGCCACGCTCGGGTTCGCGTACGAGCAGCGCGGCCGCCTCTCCGGGGGCGCCTACCAGCCGGTGCTGAAGCGGGTGGACGCCTTCCTCCCCGAGCCGCTCGCCGCGTCCCTGGCCGAGCGCGAGCGGCGCGCCGGGGTGGTGCTGGCCTTCGACGACGCGGTCGGGGAGGCGGTGGCGAGGCTGAAGGAGCGCGGCTTCGACTCGCCCTACCTCAAGGCGTTCGTGGTGGCGCGGGTGAACCCGCTGCGGTTCATGAAGGGCGAGCCCCCCGGCTTCGACGCGCTCTTCGAGCAGATGACGAAGAAGGCGCGCGGCCTCGACCCGGGCAAGGTGAAGAGCGAGGACCTGGCGCGGTCGGGCGGGGCGCCCGAGGAGTCCTAGGCGCGCTTCGCCGCCTTTGCGTCCACCCGCTGCAGCACCAGCCGGCGCTCGAGCTCCGTGCCCACCAGGGCCAGCGCCGCCTCGCCCATCGCCAGCTCGCAGGCGCCGAACAGCTCGCGCTCCTCCCAGCGGACGTGCCGCTCGAGGAGCTCGGCGAAGGCGCTCAGCGCGTGCCGCGCGTCCTGGGGCCCCCCCTGCTGCGCCGCCTCGAGCAGCCGGGCCAGCTCGCGATGCTCGACCGCCAGCCGCTTCACGTCCACCTCGGGCAGGTGCTCGCCGAGCAGCTCCTCCTCCGCCCGCCCGTGGGCCCGCAGCACCGCCGCGTCGAAGCGCTTCGCCAGGCTCACCAGCCCCGCCAGATCCTTCGGCGCGCCGGCGCTCTCGGCGTGGCCGGCCAGCCCGTTCTTGAGCTGGAAGGCGACGAGGAGCGCCTGGTGATGCTCGCTCGAGAGGGGCTTCAGCTGCCGGCTGCGCTTCTGGGCCATCGACCCATCGTCCCGCAAGAACCCCCCACCCGCAAGCGGCCGCCCGGACGAGGGTTGACGCTCTGCGTTGCGCCCTTTAGATGAACTGAACCGCTCTTTGATTCCAGAATCAACGGAGACCGACCATGCCCAGCAACGGTACCCCCAGCCCCGGCCGCCGCGCGGCGATCGTGGCCGGCCTTCGCACCCCCTTCGTGAAGTCGGGCGGTGACTTCCGCGACCTCTCCGCGGTCGAGCTCGGCGCGGCGGTGGTGAACGAGCTCGTCGCGCGGACGGGCCTCGACCCGAAGGAGTACGACGCCGTCGTCTTCGGGCAGGTCATCCCGTCGCCGCTCGTCTCGCTCATCGCGCGCGAGGTGGTGCTCCGCACCCAGCTGCCGAAGTCGGTCGAGGCGCACACCGTCGCGCGGGCCTGCGCCACCTCCATCCAGGCCGCCACCGACGCCGCCGACCAGATCCAGCTCGGCCACGCCGACGTGGTGCTGGCGGGCGGCGCCGAGTCGCTCTCCGACGCGCCCATCTTCGCCTCCGGCCCGCTGGCGCGCGCCATCGTGGACGCCTCGCGCGCGAAGAACGTGGTCGACAAGGCGAAGGCGTTCGGGAAGCTCGGGGCGAGGGACCTCGCCCCGGTGCCGCCGGCGCTCAAGGAGCCCACCACCGGGCTCACCATGGGCGAGAGCGCCGAGAAGATGGCGCAGGTGAACGGCATCAGCCGCAAGGCGCAGGACGAGCTCGCCTACCAGAGCCACCGCCGCGCCGCCGGCGCCTGGGCGGCCGGCCGCTTCGACGGCGAGGTGATGCACGTGGCGGTGCCGCCGCGCTACCAGCGGGTCTCGGCCAAGGACAACATCGTCCGCGAGGACACGAACCTCGAGGCGCTGGCGCAGCTGAAGCCCGTCTTCGACCGCCGGTACGGCACCATCACCGCCGGCAACTCCTCGCCGCTCACCGACGGGGCGGCGGCGCTGGTGATCGTCTCCGAGGAGAAGGCGAAGGCGCTCGGCCTCGCCCCGCTCGGCTACGTGCGCAGCTACGCCTACGCCGCGCTCGACCCGGGCGATCAGCTCCTGCAAGGGCCGGCCTACGCGGCCCCCAAGGCGCTCGACCGCGCCGGGCTCCGGCTCGCCGAGATGGACCTCGTCGACATGCACGAGGCCTTCGCGGCCCAGGTGCTCTCGAACCTGCAGGCCTTCGCCTCGAAGAAGTGGGCGGAGGAGAAGCTCGGGCGCGCCGAGCCGCTCGGGGAGGTGGACCCGGAGAAGCTCAACGTGAACGGCGGGTCGATCGCGCTCGGCCACCCGTTCGCGGCCACCGGCGCGCGCATGATCCTGCAGACGCTGCGCGAGCTCCAGCGCCGCAAGGGCGCCCACGCGCTCCTCACCGTCTGCGCCGCCGGCGGCATCGGCGCCGCGCTGGTCCTCGACGGCCCCGAAGTCGCCGCCTAGCCACCGCTCACGAGGGAGAACAGCATGATGCCCGCCGAGAAGATCGTCCGGAGCTTCCGCGTCGAGGTGGAGGGCGGGGTCGCGCTCTGCCTGCTCGACGTCCAGGGCGAGCCGGTCAACACGCTCTCGCCCCAGGTCGGCGCCGAGCTGGAGGACCTGCTCGCCGCGCTGGCCAAGGACCCCGCCGTCGAGGGGGTGGTGATCGCCAGCGGCAAGAAGGAGGGGTTCATCGCCGGCGCCAAGATCGACGTCATCCGGTCGGCGCGCAGCGCGGCCGAGGCCGAGGCGCTCTCGCGCTCGGGGCAGCGGCAGTTCGACGCGCTGGAGCGCTTCCCGAAGCCGGTGGTGGCGGCCATCCACGGCGCCTGCCTCGGCGGCGGGCTCGAGCTCGCGCTCGCCTGCCGCTGGCGCGTCGTCTCGGACGACCGGAAGACGCAGCTCGGCCTGCCGGAGGTGCAGCTCGGCCTCATCCCCGGCGCGGGCGGCACGCAGCGGCTGCCGCGGCTCGTCGGCATCGCCGCCGCCCTCGACCTCATCCTCACCGGCAAGGGCCTCAAGGCGAGGAAGGCGCAGAAGCTCGGCCTCGCCGACGAGGTGGTCCCGGCGCCCATCCTCCTCGAGGTGGCGCGGCGCCGGGCGCGGGAGCTCGCCACCGGCCAGCTCCGCCGGCCGCAGCCGGGCGGCGTGAAGCAGCTCCAGCGGGGCGGGCTGGGCGCGCTGCAGAAGCTCGCGCTCGAGGACAACCCGCTCGGCCGCGAGCTGCTCTTTCGCGAGGCGCGGCGGAAGGTGCTGAAGAAGAGCGGCGGCCACTACCCCGCGCTCGAGAAGGCGCTCGAGGCGGTGAAGCACGGCCTCGACAAGGGGATGGAGGCCGGGCTCGAGCGCGAGGCGAAGCTGTTCGGGGAGCTGGCCGTCTCCGAGGTCTCGAAGCGGCTGGTCGACATCTTCTTCGCCACCACCGCGCTCAAGAAGGACACCGGGGTAGACGACCCGGCGGTGAAGGCGCGGCGGGTCGAGACGGTGGGCGTGCTGGGCGGCGGGCTCATGGGCTCGGGCATCGCCTTCGTCACCGTCGGCGCGGGGCTCGCGGTGCGCGTCCGCGAGAAGGACGACGCGGCGGCGGCGCGCGCGCTCGCCAGCGTGCGGGGGCTCCTCGACGAGAAGGTGAAGCGCAGGTCGATGACGCCCATCGAGCGCGGCGCCACGATGCGGCTCCTCACCGCGTCGACCGGCTGGGCCGGCTTCGAGCGGGTGGACCTCGTCATCGAGGCGGTCTTCGAGGACCTGGCGCTGAAGCAGGAGATGGTGCGCGCCTTCGAGCAGGTGAACCCGCGCGGCATCTTCGCCTCGAACACCTCCTCCATCCCCATCGCCAAGATCGCGGAGGCCTCGACGCGGCCCGAGCGCGTGCTCGGCATGCACTACTTCTCGCCGGTGCAGAAGATGCCGCTCCTCGAGGTGATCGTGACGCCCCTGACGGCGCCCGACGTCACCGCCACCGCCGTCGCGGTGGGCAAGAAGCAGGGCAAGACGGTCATCGTCGTGAACGACGGCCCCGGCTTCTACACGAGCCGCATCCTCACCCCGTACATGAACGAGGCGGCCGAGATCCTGATCGAGGGCGCCTCGGTGGAGGACCTCGACGGCGCGCTCACCGCCTTCGGGATGCCGGTCGGGCCCATCACCCTCCTCGACGAGGTGGGCGTCGACGTCGGCGCCAAGGTGGCGAAGATCCTCCACGCCGCCTTCGGCGACCGCATGACGCCGCCCGCGGCGCTGGAGAAGCTCACCGCCGACGGCCGGCTGGGGCGGAAGTCGAAGAAGGGCTTCTACACCTACGGCGGCAAGAAGAAGGAGGTCGACGTCACCGTCTACGACCTCCTCCCGGGCGGCCGGCAGCGCAAGCGCGTCTCCCGCGACGAGATCGCCGAGCGGGTCACGCTCCAGCTGGTGAACGAGGCGATCCGCTGCCTGGGCGAGGGCATCCTGCGCAGCGCCCGCGACGGCGACGTCGGCGCCATCTTCGGGCTCGGCTTCCCTCCCTTCCTGGGGGGACCTTTCCGGTACGCGGACGCGGTCGGGCCGAAGACCCTCCTCGAGCGGCTGGAGCGGTGGCACGACAAGTTCGGCGACCGCTTCGAGCCGGCGCCGCTGCTCGTGGAGGTCGCGCGCGACGGGCGGCGCTTCTATCCGGACGCGCGGCCTGTGTGAAAACGCTCCGCCCCGCGTGAAAAGCCCCAATCGAGTCGCGCTCCACGCGTCGGCCCGAGCGCGGCTTCATTCACGCAAAGTCATGCGACAAAGTGCGCTTTCCCCGGCGGCGAGCGACCTTGCGGGACCGCTGCGGCACAGGCGCACAGCGCACGTTCTGCGGCAAAGCGCCGCAGCGCGCACCGGGTGCGCGTGGCCTGGTCGTCGCAAGAGCATCCCCCCGCTCGTCCGGGAGCGTCGCTGCGAGTCTCCGCTCTGAGGGGGGTAGGAAGACGGCCGATCCCCGGCGCGAGCAATTGATGAGGTGAGGGGGAGGGGGATCGGGGCCTGCTGGGACGCCAGCAGGCCCTTTTTTTTGACCTGCGTCAGACCCCTGAAATGGGATGGGGCAAAAGGCGCAGTCGAGGTCACCCCGGGTGCGCCAGGACCCCCACGGCCACACGTGCGCCAGGGGATCACCTGTCGCCTGGGTAACCTACAACTGCCCGGATCTACGGCTGGTCGGCGGGCCCGGGGGCGAGCCCGAGGCGGCTTTCGCATCCCCCCGCGGTCGCGTCTGAAATATTGACCCATCCCTGGCGAGGGCGCGTAAGCTACCCGCGCGTGACGGGGGAACGCTTCCCCTGCCGCGTGAAGAGCTGGCGCGCGCTGTCACGAGCCGATCAACTGGCGCGGCTCTGGCACAGGCCCACCCGGCTGGGACAGCAGTACTGAAACGGTTGTCCATCCGCACACAAGCGGGAGACCTACGGAAATGAACGTACTCCAGAAGAGAGCTCTGACGCTGCTCGCCGCGATCGCGGTCGCGGGCGCGGGCTGCAAGGGCGACACGGGCCCCGCCGGTACTCCGGGCCAGGGAAGCAACACCACCGTCAACCTCCCGCTCACCACCAGCGGGCTCGTGGTCGCGGTGAAGGGCGTGACCGTCAACGCCGACCAGTCGGTCTCGGTGAACTTCACGACGAAGGACGATCAGGGCAACCCGGTCGACCTCGCCGGGAAGTACTCCACCAACGCCCCCTTCAATCCCCGGTTCTCGCTGTCCAAGGTGAACGTGGCGGCCGACGGCTCGCTGCCGCCGTACGGCGTCCTCACCAGGACCGGGAGCGTCGCGTACGCGCCGGGCACCACCCCTCCTGACGTCAGCGCGGCCACGCTGAACCCGACCGCCATCGCCGCCAACGCCGCCGCCCCCGCGACCACGGGCGTCCTCGCCGAGAACGGCTCGGGCGCCGGTGACTACACCTACACCTTCCCGGCCGGCCCCTTCGCCGACGCCGACGGCACCGGCAGCAACGCCGGCAAGACCGTGCGGACCTTCGCGAGCGCGGTGAAGGTCGATCCGAAGGCCACCGACACCTACGTGGTCTGGATCGAGGCCGCCCGCCAGACGAACACCACCAACACCACCGACGCGGCCGGGTTCAAGGCCGTCAACGTCGAGTACGACTTCGTCCCGGGCAACCCCTCGGCCACGCCGCTCAAGCGCCAGGTCGCCTCGACGGCGGCCTGCAGCAAGTGCCACAACGCGTTCAAGCCCGAGAGCCTGACGACGAACGCCTTCCACAACGGCACGCGGGTCGAGGCCGCGTACTGCGACGTCTGCCACGCCATCGACCGGAAGAGCACCGCCACGGTGAGCGACGGCACGACGCCGGCCGCCTTCTCGGGCATCTTCGTCCACCGCATCCACGCGTCGAAGGAGCTGCTCCTCAAGATCACCACCGGGACGCAGACGACCGGCTACCAGGGCGCCACCGCCTGCACGACGAAGGCCCCCTGCACCTGCACGGTCGCCGCCCCCTGCCTCCCGAACTCGTTCCACGGCATCTCCGACGTGACCTACCCGCAGGACCTCCGGAACTGCGACGCGTGCCACAAGGACGCGGCCCAGGGCGCGCAGGCCAAGACCACCGCCAGCCGCGCGGTCTGCGGCTCCTGCCACGACTACGTGGTGTTCGATCCGGCGAAGGTGGCCGGCCTCCCCGCGTGCGTCGACACGGCCGGCAACGAGGCGGTGGACGCCAATGGCAACTGGCTGCAGTGCGCCCACGCCGCCGGCGCCAACACCGACGACACCTCCTGCAAGGGCTGCCACGTCGCGGGCGGCGCTGGCTTCATCGGTGACTTCCACGTCGCGGTCGTCCCGCCGGATAGCGGCAGCACCTACAACTTCCCGGTGACCACGGGGACGTCCACGACGGGCGCCGACTTCTTCGGCAACGCCTGCTCCGCGGCGGCTCCCTGCACCTGCACGGTCGCGGCGCCCTGCTTCAACTCCGGCAACAACAACACCAATGCGGGCTTCCTGCCTGCTGCCGGCGCGGTCCCGGCCGGTTCCATCCAGGTCACCTACGTCGTGAAGAGCGTGTCCGCGTTCAAGGACACGTCCGTGACCCCGAACGTCCTCCGCCCGCAGATCGTCTTCAAGTTCCAGCAGTCGCTCAACGGCGCGGCCCCGTCCGACGTCGTCTTCAATACCTTCGGCGCCAAGACGGAGCTCATGGACAACTTCGTCGGCTCGCCCAGCGTGTACTTCGCGTACGGCGTGCCGCAGGACGGGATCACCGCCCCGGCCGACTTCAACGCGTCCCAGAGCGCCTACATCAAGGCCGTCTGGAATGGGAACGCCGCGGGCGCCAGCTCCGGCACGATGACGGGTCCTGACTCGAGCGGCTTCTACACGATCACGCTGGGCGTCGGGCCGAAGAGCGTGGACACCACCACGACCTCGCTCAAGACCGGAACGCAGAATGGCGTGGCCTGCACCTCGGCCGCTCCGTGCAACTGCACGACGGCGGCCTGCCAGGTGGGCGCGGTCATCCCGGATAAGGCGGTGATGCTCACGGGTGGCGTTGGCTATACGTACGGCCTGCAGACCACCCAGCCGCTCACCCAGACCAACCTCGCGTCGTACAGCTACAACTCGGCCACCAAGATCGGCGGCCTCGTCAACGTGGCCCCCGACGTCTGGAGGACGGGCGTCGACGCCTCCGGCAAGGCTTACGCTCCCCGCCGCGCCGTCGTCGACAACGCCAAGTGCAAGAACTGCCACGTGCAGCTCGGGGCGGCGCCGACGTTCCACGCTGGTCAGCGCAACGACGGCCCGACCTGCTCCTTCTGCCACAACGTCAACCAGGTCAACTCCGGGTGGGCGGGCAACGCGAAGGATTTCATTCACGCGCTGCACGCTGGTCTGGACGCCTCCACCAAGCTGCCGGACGGCACGCCCGTCGCGGGCGGCAGCGGCATCCGCACGGTTCCGTTCGGCTGGCACGCGGTCAGCGCCACCGAGGGGTACTGGGACATCACCTTCCCCGGCCAGCACAACTACTGTGATGCCTGCCACGCCACGCCGGCGGACGGGACGCACACGTACGACTTCAGCGCCGCGGCGTCCGCTGCTGCGCTCCCGAACCTGCTCTCGAGCACGGCTGCCACCGGCACGACCGCCGCGCCGACGTTCTCGAGCTCGCCGTACATCGCGCAGACGGCCGGCACGGTCTACGGGTCGGGCTTCTCCATCGACAAGGCCAACAGCATCATCACGAACGCTGCGGCGACGACGCTCGTGACCTCGCCCATCACCGCCGCCTGCGTGGCCTGCCACGACAGCCCGGCTGCGAAGGGCCACATGGTCGGCAACGGCGGTCTGTTCTACTCGCCGCGCTCGGTGCTGACGCAGCAGGTGGCTACGGGCGTCGGCGAGTCCTGCCTCCTCTGCCATGGGGCCGGCAAGATCGCCGCCATCGCCGACGTGCACCGGTAGTCCGAAAGCACCGGGGAGGACCTGACGTCCCGGTGTAAACTGCATGGGCGGACCCCTGTGACGGGGGTCCGCCCTTTTTCCAAGACTTCCGGAGGATGCACATGACACGGCGATTCGCCGTCTACCTCGGAGCTCCGGTCGCGGCCGCGCTGCTCGCGTCCATCGCCGGCTGCGGCAGCGCTCGCGAGCCGGTGACGGCCGAGGCGACCACCTCCTGCGCCACCTGCCACGGCGATCGCAGCCCCGGCATCGAGCCGGGCGATCCGCACGCCGCCCCCGGGTTCAACGGGGGCACCGACGTCAACGGCCGGACCGCAGGCGATCCGGCCGCCACCGCCATCGGCGCCCACGCCATCCACCTCACCGGTGGCGCGCTGGGCGTGGCCGTGAGCTGTGACCAGTGCCACGTCGTGCCGGCCACGGTCGACGCGGCCGGCCACCTCGACAACCAGGTGACCATCGCGTTCGGCGCGCGGGCGAAGAAGAACGGCCTCGCGCCCGCCTACGACCCGGCCACCCAGACCTGCTCCAACACGTACTGCCACGGCGGCACGCCCGGCTGGAAGGCCAACCCGGTCGTGGCGCCGAAGTGGTCGCAGGGCAACGAGGCGATCGTCTGTGGCGCCTGCCACGACCTGCCGCCCCCCAGCCCGGTCCACGTGAAGATCGACAAGGCCACCCAGGGGTGCGGGACGTCGACGAACCCCGCCTTCGCCTGCCACCCGGCGGGCTACTCGCCCTTCACGGTCGACCCCAAGCTCCACATGGACGGGCAGATCTGCCCGCCGTTCTGCACGCCCGTCTCCCCGTAGCGGCCGCAGGACGCACCGTCTCTCCGAGGGCGTGGCCACCCGGCCGCGCCCTCTTTCTTTTCGCGGCGCGGGCGGTCCGGCCGGGCGCTCGCTAAGATGGCGCCGTGAAGCTCCGCCGCGTCCTCCCGCTCATGATCGGGTTCGTCTTCGTGCCGGCGGCGCTCATGCTGTCGGTCGGGATCCTGATCCTCGTCTTCGGCTCGGCGGCGCGCGACTACGTCTTCGGCACGCTCATCGTCGCGCTGGTCGCGACCACCATCATCGGCACCGCCGCCACCCTGGGCGTCATCTACCGCGAGTCGCGGCTGGCGCGGCTCCAGACCGACTTCGTCAACAAGGTGTCGCACGACCTGCGCACGCCGCTCACCAGCATCCGCATGTTCGTGGAGACGCTGCAGATGGGCCGGCTGCAGGACCCGGCGCGCCAGGCGGAGGCGCTCGAGATCATCTCCGACGAGGTGGCGCGGCTCTCCGACCTCATCAACCGGCTCCTCGACTGGGCGCGGATGGAGTCGGGCCGGCGCAGCTACAAGCTCGAGCCGTGCGAGGTGGGGGTCCTCGTCGACCAGGCGGTGGCGGCGCTCGAGCCGCTGCGCCTGCACCACCCGGCCGAGGTGACGCGGGACGTGCCGCCCGGGCTGCCGCGCGTGCGGGTGGACCCGGCGGCGCTGGGCGACGCGCTGCTCAACCTGCTCCACAACGCCTACAAGTACACCGGGCCCGACAAGAAGATCGCCGTCTCGGCGCGGGCCGCGAACGGGACGGTGCTGCTCACCGTGGCCGACAACGGCCCCGGCATCGCCGCGCCGGACCAGAAGCGCATCTTCGAGAAGTTCTACCGGGCCAAGGACGCGCTGGACCGCACCATCGAGGGCTCCGGGCTCGGCCTGTCGATGGTGAAGCACATCGTGAAGGCGCACGGCGGGAAGGTGAGCGTCTCCTCCCAGCCCGGCCACGGCGCCGCCTTCACCATCGCGCTGCCGGCCGAGGAGGTGGCGCGGTGAAGGGCAAGATCCTGGTGATCGAGGACGACCCCTCCATCCTCCGCGGGCTGCAGCTCAACCTCTCCATGGAGGGGTACGCCGTCCGCTCGGCCATGGACGGGGAGACCGGCCTCGCGCTCGCGAAGAGCGAGAGCCCGGACCTCCTCCTGGTGGACGTCATGCTCCCGAAGATGGGCGGCCTCGACGTCATCCGCGCGCTCCGGGAGAGCGACCGCGAGACGCCCATCCTCATCCTGTCCGCCAAGGGGCAGGAGGCGGACAAGGTGACCGGGCTCCAGCTCGGCGCCGACGACTACGTGGTGAAGCCGTTCTCGCTCAAGGAGCTGCTCGCCCGGATCGCCGCGGCGCTCCGACGGCGCGGCCCGCGCGAGCCGGAGGAGGCCGGTCCGCGCCGGTTCGGCGAGGTCGAGGTGGACCTGGTGGCACGCCGGCTGACGGTCCGCGGCGAGCCGGTGGGGCTCACCGCGCGCGAGTTCGACCTGCTCGCCTTCTTCGTCGCGCACCCCGGCCGCGTCTACTCGCGCGAGCAGCTCATGCAGGCGGTGTGGGGCGCGCGCTACAGCGGCACCGCGCGGACGGTCGACAACTTCGTGGGCCGGCTGCGCGCCCACCTCGGCGACGACGCCGAGCACCCGCGGCACCTGGAGACGGTGCGGGGGTACGGCTACCGCTTCACGCCCTGACGGCGGCGGCGGCGCGCGAGGAGGAGCGGCGGGAGGAGCGCCAGCACCGCGAACCCGGCGCCGGCGGTGGCGCAGCTCGCGCCGGGCGGGGTGCCGAGGCCGCCCGGGGCGCCGTTGCCGCCGGGGGTCGTGCCACCTGGCGTGCCGCCGTCGGTCCCCCCGTCGGTGCCGCCGTCCGTGCCCCCGTCGGAGGGGGCCGGGTTCTGGAGATAGGCCTCGAGCTGCGTCGCGATGGGCGCGAGCGAGCGATCGCTGCCCCCTGCCTCGAAGAGCGCCGCCCCGAGGACCGCGGGATCCTGCGCGAGCTGGAAGTCGAACCAGGCGAGCCAGGTCAGGTCGGAGGTCTGCCACGCCCCGGCGGTGCGGCCGGCCTGGGTGAGAAAGATGTTCGCGCCCGCGGGCGCGCCGTTCGCGGCGCACTGGTCGGCGATGGTGCGGTAGGTGAGCGCCGCGCTCTGCGCCGACTGGTCGAGCGTCGCCGCGAGCGCGTGCTGGCTCCAGGCCCAGGTGGCGATCCCGGCGGTGGCCATCCTGCGCAGCGTCTCGCAGATCACGGGCTCGGTGCCGCCGTCGCCCAGCAGCACGGTCGGCGGCGCGCCGGGGGCGAGGCCGCCGACGACGGGGTGGAAGCCGCCGTTGTTCACGGCCGTGGCGAGCTGCGTCCAGTAGTTGGCGAGCTCCGTCGCGGTCCCACCCGAGATCTCGGTCGGGCCCTCCACCCAGTCGCCCGACCTCGCACCAGCCGCCGCGAGCTGGGGCTGCCAGGTCTGGCTCCAGTCGGTGCCCTGGGTCGCGACGAGCGCCGAGAGCGCGCTGCCCGTGCCCCCGACCTGGAACGCGACCACCGTCTGCGGGCAGGCCGTGCGAAGCGCCGGGACCTGCGCCGCAGCGGCGCCGTCGCCCGGCAGGGGGAACACCGCCACTTCCGGGCACCCCGGCCCGGCGAGCAGCGCGGGGGCCGGAGCGGCGGAGCCGGCCACGTACACTCCGAGCTTGGTGGAGGCCGTGGCGGAGAGGGCCAGCGCGAGCAAGGCAGGGAGCATGCGCCGATTCTACGCGCCGGCGCGCCCCGCACGCCAAGGAAACCCGGGCTGCCCGCCAGGCGCGTGCAAGCCGAGCACCTGTGTCCGGGTTCCGCCGCGCGGGGCGCCCAGCCCGGGCGCTGACGGCGCCTCTCCACCCGAGCAGGTTCCTGCCCTCTCGAGGTCGAGCCGCTCGGGTGCGGCGAAGGAGACGCGCATGACGTTCCGCAAGACCACCCTTCCTCGGCGATGGGCGTGGGCCGCCCTCGCCGCCTTCGCGTCCGCGCTGCCGGCGCGCGGCGCCGCGTCCAGCATCCAGTGCGGCGACACGCTCTCCGCCGGCGCCTGGCTCCTCGAGACGGACCTCGTCTGCCCCAGCAACTCCGGGTCCGGCGTGGGGATCACGCTCCAGAGCGGCGCGGCGCTCGACCTGGGCGGCCACAGCGTGGCGATGAGCATCGCCGGCTCCGGCGTCAGCATCGAGCTCACCGGTACCGGGGCGAGCCTCGCTCACGGCACGGCCAAGAACGCCGAGCGGGCCATCCTGCTCTCCGGCGGCGGCGGCCACCACCTGAGCGACCTCCGGGCGACCGGGAGCAACATCGGGATCTACCTCGACCACTCCGACGGGAACGCCATCGCGACGACCGACGTGAGCGGCAACGCGGTGTTCGGCGTCTCCTCCGACACCTCGAACGGCAACCACTACGACCAGCTCGTCGCCGACGACACGAACGGCATCGGGCCGGCGGCCGGGATCCTGCTCTTCGCGTCGAACGACAACACCCTCACGCGGAGCGAGGTGCTTCGCAGCCAGTGCACGGGCATCCGGCTCGTCGACGCCAGCCGGAACACGATCGCGTTCAACTCCGTGCAGGACTCGTTCATCTCGATCTTCAAGGACAAGCCGTCGGTCGACATCCTCGTCATGGGCGCCTCGACCCACAACCTCATCCTGAAGAACGAGGTGAGCGCCACCGCCACCCCGCCCGTCACCTCCGACGGCATCAACATCGGGTGCAAGGACGGGTGCAACTGCGGCCTCGGCGGCCCCGGGATCTCCGAGCCGACCACCGGCGCGACCCACAACGTGGTGGTCGGCAACACCGCCGACGGCGAGCTCCGCTACGGGATCGCGCAGGCGACGGGGAACCCCAAGAACGTCTATGCCGCGGACGAGGCGAGCGGGAACGGGACGGCGAACTTCGCCATCGACCCGTGACCGGCGGACTAGGTCCCCGCCGCGAGCGCCGCCCGCACCGCCCGCACCAGGAGCTCGTCCTCGCCCGGCGCCACCGCGCGTGGATCGAGGACGAGCGCGCCCTCCTCGATGCGCCCCACCACCGCCGGGTCGCCGCGCCGGAGCCGCGCCGCCAGCGCGTCGGGCGCGCGGGAGGGGAGGGCGAGCACCCGCGTCGGGAGCGTCACCTCGGGGAGGGAGCCGCCGCCCACCGCCGAGGTGCTCTCCTTCACCGTCGCGCCGGGCGCGAGGTCGCCCAGCGCGACGAGCCAGCCGCGCGCCCGCGCCTCGAGCGCGGCGGGCGGCTGCGCGATGGCGCGCCAGACCGGGACCCGCTCCTCCGCCTCGCCGCGCTCGTAGTGGGCGAGCGTGGCCGAGAGCGCGGCCAGGGTGAGCTTGTCGACGCGCAGCGCGCGCATGAGCGGGTGGCGCTTCACGCGCTCCACCGCCTCGCGCCGGCCGACCAGGATCCCCGCCTGCGGGCCGCCGAGGAGCTTGTCGCCCGAGAAGCAGACGAGGTCCGCCCCGGCCGCGACGCGCTCCTGCACGGTGGGCTCGCGGCCGAGGCCGAAGCGCTCGGTGGGGAGGAGCGTGCCCGAGCCGAGGTCGTCCAGCACCCACACCCCGAGCCGCCTCCCCAGCGCGACCAGCTCGGCGAGCTCGGCGTCGTGCACGAAGCCCGAGAGGCGGAAGTTGGAGCGGTGCACCGACAGGAGCATGCGGGTGCGCGGGGTGGCGGCCGCCTCGAAGTCGCGCAGGTAGGTGCGGTTGGTGCTGCCGACCTCCACCAGCGCGGCGCCCGAGCGGCGCAGCACGTCGGGGATGCGGAAGCCGCCGCCGATCTCGACCAGCTGGCCGCGGGAGATGACGACCTCGGGGAGCGACGCCTGCTCGCCCCGCCCCGCTCCCCGTGCCCCGCCCCCCTCCCCCTCCGAGAGGGGGAGGGCCGGGGAGAGGGTGGGCGCGCCGCGGTCCGGCCCCTCGCCGAAGCACAGCGCCGCCAGCGCGATCAGCACCGACGACGCGTTGTTGTTCACCACCACCGCCGCCTCGGCCCCGGTGAGCCGGCACAGCGCCGCCGCCGCGTGGCCGTAACGGTCGCCCCGCTCGCCCGCCTCCAGGTCGTACTCGAGGTTCGAGTACCCCTCGCCCACCGCCCGCATCGCGGCGAGCGCGTCGTCCGAGAGCGGCGCGCGGCCGAGGTTCGTGTGGATGACGACGCCGGTGGCGTTGACGACGCGCCGCAGCGAGCCGCGGGCCGCCTCGGAGAGGCGCGCCAGGACCTCCGCCTCGAGGACCTCCGCCGGCGGGCACGGCTCGCCGGCGAGCACGCGGGCGCGCACCTCGTCGAGCGCGCCGCGCACCGCCTCCATGACCTGAGCGTGCCCGAGCCGCGCCACCAGCCCGGCCTCGGCCGCCGCGGCCAGGAGCCGGTCCGCCTTGGGAATCCTGCGGACCTGCGCGGCGGGGCCGGTGTCCTTGTCCGGGGTCATGTCCTGTCGCATAGCACGGCGGAGGTCCCCCATCCGCTCCGCGGCCGGGTTGCACGCTCTGTCCTGCGACAACCCAGTTGCCTGAATTCGTTGGGCAAGGTAATCCTTCGCCCCACCTTATGTCTCCATCCCTGGGTGACGCGGCTGCGGCGCAGTCCTATCTGTGGCTGATCATCGCGCTGCCGCTCGCCGGCGCGCTGGTGAATGGGCTCATCGGACGGCGGCTCGGGAAGGCCAACGCCGCCGTGATCGCGGTGGGCGTGATGGTGGCGGCCTTCGTCCTCGCCGTCATCGCCTTCGCGGCGGTGGTCCAGGGCGAGCCGCTGCACTTCCGCGGCGGCACCTGGTTCCGCGTCCCCGGCCCGGACGGCCGCGCGCTCGTGGACGTGAGCTGGGGGCTCTTGCTCGACCGGCTCTCCGGGACCCTGGCGCTCGTCGTCACGGGCGTCGGCTCGCTCATCCACCTCTACGCCGCGTCCTACATGTCGCACGAGGACGACTTCGGGTACGCGCGGTTCTTCACGTACCTGAACCTCTTCGTGGCGGCGATGATGACGCTCGTGCTGGGCGACAGCCTGGTGCTCACCTTCGTCGGGTGGGAGGGCGTCGGCCTCTGCAGCTACCTGCTCATCGGCTTCTGGTACACCGACCAGCAGAAGGCGTACTGCGGCCGCAAGGCGTTCGTCACCAACCGCATCGGCGACTTCGGCTTCCTCATCGGCCTCTTCGCGCTGCTCTCCATCTTCGGCACCGTGGAGTACGGCGCGATGTCGAGCGCGGTCCACGGCGCCTCGGCCGAGACGGTGCTCGGCGCGGGCGTCTTCTCCGGCAAGACGCTGGGCTGGGCGCTCACCTTCGCCACCCTCGGCCTCTTCGTCGGCTGCACCGGCAAGAGCGCGCAGCTGCCGCTCTACGTGTGGCTGCCCGACGCCATGGCCGGCCCGACGCCGGTCTCGGCTCTCATCCACGCCGCCACCATGGTCACCGCCGGCGTCTACCTGGTGGCGCGCACGAGCTTCCTCTTCGCGCTCGCGCCCGCCTCGATGGCGGTGGTGACGCTCGTCGGCGCGCTCACCGCGGTGGTGGCCGCGGCCATCGCCTTCGCGCAGAACGACATCAAGAAGGTGCTGGCCTACTCCACCGTGAGCCAGCTCGGCTTCATGTTCATCGGCGTCGGCGCGGGCGTCTTCTTCGCCGGCGTCATGCACCTCGTCACGCACGCCTTCTTCAAGGCCTGCCTCTTCCTCGGCGCCGGCTCGGTGATGCACGGCATGCACGAGGACACCGACATCCGGAACATGGGCGGCCTGTGGTCGAAGATGCCGAACACGGCGAAGACCTTCGGCATCGCCACCCTGGCCATCACCGGCATCGTGCCGCTCTCCGGCTTCTTCTCGAAGGACGCCATCCTGGCCGGCGCGCTCTTCAGCGCGAACCACGCCTACCCGTGGGTGGGCGTCACCGCCTACGTGCTCGGTACGCTCGCCGCCGCCGGGACGGCCTTCTACATGGTGCGCTGCTTCGCGCTCACCTTCGCCGGCAAGCCGCGCACCGACGTCGCCGCCCACGCGCACGAGTCGTCGCCGGTCATGACCGTGCCGCTGTGGGTGCTCGCCATCCTCTCGGTGGTCGCCATCGTCCTCGGCCTCCCGAAGGTCGAGGCGCTCGGGCACTGGGGCGAGGTGTTCGGCGAGTTCTTGCACCCGGTCTTCGCCCAGGCGGGCGAGATCCTGGGGGAGCACGAGGAGCACGTGGTGCTCTGGCCCTTCCTCGTCGCCTGGGGCATCGCGGTGGCGATGGGCGCCCTCGCCTGGCAGATGTACGCCGGCGCCTGGCGCGGCGCGCCCGAGAAGATCGTCCGCGCGTTCCCGGCGCTGTACCGGTTCACGCTCGACAAGTTCCGCGTGGACGAGCTGTACGACCTCTTCCCCATCGGCTTCATCCGCGGGCTCGCGTACTGGCTCTGGCGGGCGGTGGACGCCTTCCTCATCGACGGCGTCCTGGTGAACGGGGTGGCGCGCTTCTTCGGCTTCCTGGGCCGCGCCTTCCGGGTGTTCCAGAATGGCGACGCGCAGCGCTACGCGGCGGTGATGGCCATGGCGGCCGCCGTCATCCTGCTGTGGACCGTGTTCGGCGTGGGAGGCCGCTAGTGGCGCAGGCGAACTTGCTGTCGATCGTCGTCTTCCTGCCGCTCATCGGGGCCATCGCCGCCGCCTTCTTCCCGGCGGCCGAGCCGAAGCAGCACAAGGCGCTGGCCCTGGTCGTCACCCTCGCCACCTTCGGCGCCTCGCTCGGCCTCTGGTTCGGGTTCGACGCCTCGCCCGGCGCGCCGGAGTTCCAGGCGGTGGTCCACGTCCCGTGGATCCCGGCGCTCGGCGTCTCGTACCACGTGGGCCTCGACGGGGTGGCGCTGCTGCTCGTCATGCTGACCACGGCGCTCACGCCCATCGTGGTGCTCTCGGCGTGGAACGCGGTCCAGGAGCGCGTGAAGGAGTTCATGATCGCGATCCTGGTCCTCGAGACCGCGATGATCGGCTCCTTCGCCGCCCTCGACCTCATCCTCTTCTACGTGTTCTGGGAGGGCGTGCTCATCCCGATGTACCTCCTCATCGGGATCTGGGGCTCGGAGAACCGCCTCTACGCGACGGTGAAGTTCTTCATCTACACCTTCGTGGCGAGCGTGCTCATGCTCGTCGCCATCATCTACGTGGGGGCGAAGGCCGGCGGCACCTTCGACTACGTGCAGGTGCGGCAGGCGCTCGAGGTCTCGGCCTCGGCCCAGCGCTGGCTCTTCCTCGCCTTCGCGGTGGCCTTCGCCGTGAAGGTCCCGATGTTCCCGCTGCACACCTGGCTGCCCGACGCCCACACCGAGGCGCCCACCGCCGGCTCGGTGATCCTGGCGGGCGTGCTGCTCAAGATGGGGACGTTCGGCTTCTTCCGCTACGCGCTGCCGCTCTTCCCCGAGGCGGCGCTGCACTACCGCCCCGCGGTGGCGGCGCTGGCCGTGATCGGCATCGTCTACGGCGCGCTCATGTGCCTGGTGCAGAAGGACATGAAGCGCCTCGTCGCCTACTCCTCGGTCTCGCACATGGGCTTCGTGATGCTCGGGCTCATGGCGCTCACCGCCGAGGGGCTCACCGGCGGCGTCTACCAGATGCTCAACCACGGCGTCTCGACGGGCGCGCTCTTCCTCATGGTCGGCATGCTCTACGAGCGGCGCCACACCCGCCTCATCGCCGAGTACGGCGGCGTGGCGCGGCAGGTGCCGTGGATCGCCACCGCCTTCGTGATCGTGACGCTCTCCTCCATCGGGCTGCCCGGCACGAACGGCTTCGTCGGCGAGTTCCTCATCCTCTCCGGCACCTGGCTCGCCCGGCTGGCGAGCGCCCCGTGGTTCTCCGCGGTCGGCGCGACCGGCGTCATCCTGGGCGCGGTCTACATGCTGCTCCTCGTCGAGCGCGTCTTCTTCGGCGCGCTCTCGAACGAGAAGAACCGCACCCTGCTCGACCTCTCCTTGCGCGAGTGGGTGGTCATCACGCCCCTCGTCGCGCTCATCGCCGTGATGGGCTTCTTCCCCCAGCCGTTCCTCGACCCCGCCCGCCCGGCGGTGGACCGGCTCCTCGGGCGCTTCGCCGCCGTGGAGCACCGGCTGGAGGAGCGCGACCCGGGGCGCCCGCCCACCACCGGCACCCAGCCTCCCGCGCTGGCGGGGAGGGAGTGACATGACCGGCCTCTCCCCGACGGACCTCGCGGCCATGCTGCCCATCGCCATCCTGGTGGCGGGGGCGCTGGTCCTGCTCATGTCGGAGGTGTTCCTCACCTCCGGCCGCCGCGGCTTCATGGCCGGCATCACCGTCGCCGCGGCCGCCCTGGCCGGGCTGGCGGCGCTGCTCGCCCCGCCGGCCGGCCGCGTCTTCGGCGGTCAGGCGGTGGTGGACGGCTTCTCCGTCTTCGTGACCGTCACCGTCTGCGGCGGGCTCGCGCTCTCGGCGCTGGTGGGCGCGCAGTGGCTCCACGCCCGCGACGCCGAGCGCGGCGAGTTCTACGCGCTGGCGCTCTTCGCGGCGGCGGGCATGTCGCTCCTCGGCAGCGCCGCCGACCTGCTCATGACGTTCATCGCCATCGAGGTGATGAGCCTCGCCACCTACGCGCTGGCGGCCTACATGCGGCGCGGCCGCAAGCCGGCCGAGGCGGCGTTCAAGTACTTCGTGCTGGGCGCCTTCTCTTCGGCGCTCCTGCTGTACGGGACGGCGCTCGTCTACGGCGTGACCGGCTCCACCCTCTTCTCGGACTTCGCCCGCGGCTCGGGCGCGCTGCTCGTCATCGGGCTCGGCCTCGTCGGCGCCGGCCTGGCCTTCAAGATCGCGGCGGTGCCGTTCCACCTCTGGACGCCCGACGTCTACGAGGGCGCGCCCACCCCGGTGACCGCCTTCATGGCGGCGGGCGTGAAGACGGCCGGGTTCGCGGTGCTGGTGCGCGTGCTCATGGCGGTGTGGGGCGGCGCGGTGATGGGCTCGGCCCGCTTCGGCGCGGTGGCCGCGGCGCTGGCGGTGCTGACGATGCTGTTCGGCAACCTGCTGGCGGTCCCGCAGCGCAGCGTGAAGCGCATGCTGGCGTACTCGTCCATCGCGCACGCCGGCTACCTGCTCGTCGGCGTGGTCTCGGCCGGCGCGGCCGGGGCGCGCGAGAGCGCCCTGTCGAGCGTGCTCTTCTACCTGGCCGCCTACACCGCCACCGTCATCGGCGCGTTCGCGGTGGTGGGCGCGGTGGAGCGGACCGACGTCCGGGCCGAGCCCGCCGACGCCTGGGACCTGTCGCGCCTGGCCGGCCTGGCGCGCCGCCGCCCGGGCCTCGCCTTCGTGATGGCCGTGTTCATGCTGTCGCTGGCCGGCATCCCGCCCACCGCGGGGTTCGTCGGGAAGTTCCTCATCTTCAAGGCCGCCATCAACGCCCAGGCGTACGGGCTCGCCATCATCGGCGTCCTGACGAGCGCGCTCGGCGCGTACTACTACCTGCGCGTGGTGGTCTACATGTACATGCGCGCGCCGGAGGCGGGCGAGGAGGGCGCGCTCGCGCTCGGCCCCGCCCTGTCGGTGGCGCTGGCGGCCTCGGCGGTGGCGGTGGTGGTGCTCGGCATCGGCCCCGGCCCCATCGCCGACCTGGCCCGCGCCGCGTCGATGCTGACGCAGTAGCGGGAGGGGCCCGCTAGCCCCCGTCGCGCGCCCGGAGGCCCAGCGCCTTCATCTTGCGCCACAGGGTGGTCGGCGAGACCTCGAGCTCGCGCGCGACGCGGCCCAGGTCGCCGCCGCAGCGGCTGAGGGCCGCCTCGACCGCGCGCCGCTCGGCGGCCTCGACCGCGCCGGCCAGGGTCTGGGCTGCGCTCGCGCCGGGCACCTCCGGGGCGGGCTCGAAGTGGATGTCCGCGTCCGAGAGCACGGCGTGCGGCGTCAGCGCGGCGGCCTGCTCGATCATGTTCTCGAGCTCGCGCACGTTGCCGGGCCACGGGTAGCCGAGCAGCTTCTGCATCGCCTCCGGCGAGAGGGACTTCCGCTCGCCGGTGCGCTCCGCGAACCCCTCCAGGAAGCGCTGGGCCAGGAGCGGGATGTCCTCGCGCCGCTCGCGGAGCGGGGGGATGCGCAGCGGCACCACGTTGAGCCGGTAGTACAGGTCCTCGCGGAAGCGCTTCTCGGCCACGGCGGCCTTGAGGTTCTGGTTGGTGGCGGCGATGACACGGACGTCCACCTTCACCGAGAGCGACTCGCCCACCCGGCGGATCTCGCCCTCCTGGATGGCGCGCAGGAGCTTCGCCTGCGAGCCGAGCGCGGTCTCGGCGATCTCGTCGATGAAGAGCGTGCCGCCGTCCGCCTCCTCGAAGAGGCCGCGCCGGGCGCGCGTGGCGCCGGTGAAGGCGCCGCGGGCGTGCCCGAACAGCTCCGACTCGAGCAGGGTCTCGGTGATGGCGGCGCAGTTGATGGGCACGAACGGCTTGTCGCGGCGGCGGGAGGCGGCGTGCAGCGCGCGGGCGATGAGCTCCTTGCCGGTCCCCGACTCGCCGGTGACGAGCACGGTCGCGTCGCTGGGCGCGACCCGCACCACGCGGTCGAGCAGCTCGCGCAGCGCCGCGGAGCGGCCCACGATGTGCTCGAGCCCGTAGCGCGCGCGGAAGTCGCGCCGGAGCAGGCTCACCTCGCCGAGCAGCCGCCGCTTGTCCATCGCCTTCGCGACGCGCAGGAGCAGCTCGTCCTCCTTGAACGGCTTCGCGATGTAGTCGTAGGCGCCGCGCCGGATCGCCTCCACCGCCGATTCGATCGTCCCGTAGGCGGTCATCACGATGACCTGGGCGGTGGGCGCGGCCTCGAGCGAGGCCCGCAGCACCTCCATGCCGTCCACCGCGCCCATGCGCACGTCGGTCAGCACCACGTCGAACTGCTCCGCGCCGAGCCGCTGGACGGCGGCGGCGCCGTCCTCCGCCTCGGTCACGGCGTAGCCCGCCTCGCGCAGCAGGAGGGCGGTGGTGGCGCGCATGTTCCGCTGGTCGTCCACGACCAGCACCCGGCCCGCTCCCCCGGCCTCGAGCGGCTGCGCCCGCGTCGCGTCGGCTGCCGCCTCGTTCATGGCTCATCCTCGGCCGAACCGGCGTCCGGTTTCAACGGGGACGTCGGGCGGATCGGCAGGCGGAGCGAGAACACCGTGCCGCCCTGCGGGCCGGGGCGCGTCTCGATGCGGCCGTGGTGGTCGTCGACGATGCGCTTCACCACCGCCAGGCCGAGCCCGGTGCCGGTGGCCTTGGTGGTGAAGAAGGGCTCGAAGATACGGTGGCGCACGTCCTCCGGGATCCCGGGGCCGGTGTCGCCGAGCTCCAGCACCACGCCCCCCTCCTCGGCCCGGGCGCGGACGGTGAGCGTCCCGGCGCCGCCCATGGCCTGGGCTGCGTTGAGGACCAGGTTCAGCACCGCCTGCCGCAGCAGGCGCGCGTCCATGGGGACGGGCGGCAGGTCGTCCGCCAGCTCGCGCTCGACCCGCACCCCGCGGCCGCCGTCGCCGAGGGCGGCCGCCAGGGCGGCGTCGACCACGGGCGCGAGCGGCTCCGCGCGCACGGTCGGCCGCGACGGCCGCGCGAAGTCGAGCAGGTCGCCCACCATGCGGTTGAGCCGCTCCGCCTCCTCGCCCACGATGTCGAGCAGCATCCGCGCGTCGCCGCGCTGCGGCACCAGCCGCCGCAGCGAGCCGAGCGAGTTGAACACCACGCCCAGCGGGTTGCGGACCTCGTGGGCCACCACCGCCGCCAGCTCGCCCAGGGCGGCCAGCCTCTCCTGCCGCACGAGCTGGTCCTGGGCCCGCGCCAGGTCGGCGTAGGAGCGGCGCAGGTCCTCGTACAGCCCGGCGTTCTCCACCGCCACCGCCAGCTGGTTCGCGATGGCGGTGGCGCGCTCGACCTCGGCCGGCGTGAAGCGGCGCGGGCCGCGCGTCTCGGCGATGAGCGCCACGCCGATGGGCCGCTCGCGCACCACGAGCGGCAGCCCCAGGTAGGCGCGCGCGCCGGTGAGCGTCTTGAGCTCCGCGTCGACGCGGACGTCCTGGGTCACGTCGGCCATGGCGATGGGCGTCCGCTGCTCGTAGACGAGCCGCGACAAGCTGTGCTGGAGGCGCAGCGAGATGCCGTGGCCGACGAGGCGCGCGCCGCTCCCGGAGGCGGCGCGGACCACCATCCGGTCGCGCTGCGCGTCCGCCAGGAGCAGGTACCCGTCGGGCGCGTCCACGATGCGCGCCAGGTTGCGCACGCCGGCCTCCAGCACCTGGCTCAGCTCCAGGGTGGCGACGAGCGAGCGGCCTACCTCGTGGACGAGCGACAGCTCCTCGACGCGGTGCCGCGCCTCGGCGTAGAGCTCCGCGTTCTCGAGCCCCATGGCCGCCTCGCCCGCCAGCGCCAGGGCGAGCGCGATCTCCGCCTCGCTGTAGCGCCGCTCCGGGCCGTCGGCGAGCGCCACCACGCCGCGCGTCGCCCCGCGCGCCGAGAGCGGCACGAGCAGCACCGAGAGCGGCGGCGGCGCGATCTCGCCCGGCCGGGGCGCGTCGATGACCTGCAGCCCCCACGCTGGCTCGCACGCGCCGAGCGCGCGCCGGACGAGGTCGCTGCGGGCGAGCGGGATCGCGATCTGCGCCGGCGGCAGCGGGGTCCCGAAGCCGGCCACGCCGGTCAGCCCCTCGCCGTCCTGGTCCAGCTGCAGCACCACCACCGACCGGACCGCGAGCGCGCGGGCCATCTCCTGGCTCGCCTCCTCGAGGAGCCGGCGCGCGTCGCCCGGCGCGGTCGCGAAGACGCGCAGCGCGAGCGCGTTGACCGCCTCCAGGTCGGCCACGCGGCGCCGGGTGTCCGCGAACAGGCGGGCGTTCTCGACCGCGACCCCGAGCTGCACGCCCACCGCGGTGAGGAGCGAGAGCTCGCCGTCGGTGAACGGCTCGGGCCGCCGGCGGCCGAGCACGAACGCGCCCAGCACGCGGTCCTTCGCGAGCAGCGGGACGCCGACGGCGGCGTGCACGCCCTCCTGGTCGCGCATCCAGGCCTGGCCGGGGCTCGCCGGCCGGAGCTCCGGGTGATGGATGATCTTGCCCTCGGCGGCGGCCTGGCCGGCGGGGCCCTTGCCGAGCGGCAGCCGTGACGTCCGGGCCGCCGTCTCGGCCGAGACCCCGAGGCAGGCGGTCTGGCGGAGCTCGCCCGCCTCGAGCAGGTAGGCGGCGGCGGTCTCGGCGCGGAAGGTGGCCGAGGTGCGGCGGAGCGCGTTCTCGAGCAGGAGCACCGGGTCGAGCGTGGCGGTCGCCACCGCCATGTCGTTGAGGAGGGTCAGCTCGGCCACGCGCCCGCGCAGGTCGCCCAGCAGCCGGTGCGTCTCGACCGCCGAGGCGAAGTGCGCGCCGAGCGCCTCCAGCAGGTCGGTGCGGCAGGCCTCGGGCGAGCGCGGCTCGCGGAAGCCCGCCGAGAGCACCCCGACCGTGCTCGAGCGAAAGCGCGCCGGCGTGCTCGCCACCGTCGCGAGGCGCAGCGGCGCGAGCAGCTCCTGGAGCGCTCCGGGCAGCTCCGCCACCTGGCGCACCCGCACCTGCCCGCCCAGGCCCACCGACTCGAAGACGTTGCCGGTGACCGGAGCGCGCCCGAGCCGCCGGCGGTCGGCCTCGTCGCCGCCGTGCAGGTGGAGCAGCACCGCCTCGCGCCGGTCGCGCTCGAGGAGGAAGAAGCCCACCACCGGGGCGCCGAGCAGCGCGGAGGCCTCCTCCCCGGCGCGCGCGAGGAACAGCTCGAGGTCGGGCGCCGCGCCGGCCGCCTCCGCCACCCGGTTGAGGGCGGCCAGCTCGGCGTTGCGCGCCTGGAGCGCGGCCAGCTCGCCCTCGCCCGGCGGCACCGCGGTCACCGCCCCTCGCCCCGCAGCACCCGCTTGTCGCCCACGCGCAGCGTGACCTTCTCGCGGTCGAAGTACTCGGCCAGCGGGATGACGTGCTTGCGCGTCGCGCCGACGAGCTCCTTGAACTCCTGGGTGGTGATCTCCCGGCGCACCGCGAGGTGCGCCACCAGCCGCTCGCGCAGGCCGTGGATCGCCCCCGCGTCGTAGTAGAGCTCGGAGGAGACGCGCACCGCGGCGCCCTCGGCGAGCAGCAGCTTCAGCACCGCCGCCACCTCCTCCGGCGCGGCGCCGGCGAGGCCGGGCAGCTCGGACAGCCAGGGCGGGGTGAGACCCCCCTTCACCAGCGCTGCGGTCACGGTGGCTTTGAGCGCGCCGCCGGCCGCGCCGCTGGCGGCGCGGTGGGTGGGGAGGCGCACCTGATCGGCCTCGGTGACGAGCTCGCCCTTCTCGACGAGCTGCGCGAGCAGGCGGGCGAAGAGCCTGGCGTCCGTGACCGGCGGCAGCCGCCCGCGCAGCTCCTCCCGCGAGATGCCGGTCGCGAGCGGGTGCGAGGCGTGGAACGCCTTCACCGCCTCGACCAGCCGGGCCGCCAGCCCGCGCGCAACCTCGCCGGCCACGTAGGCGCGCTTCTCGCGGTCGAAGAGGACCGCGCCGCCCTTCGCCCCCAGGCGCTCGAGCGCGCCCTGCAGCGCCTTGGGCGAGAGGCCCGTTCGGCCGAGCAGCGCGTCCGCGGCGAGGCCCGCCGGGCCGGCGCTGGCGAGCACCGCCGTGAGCCGCGCCTCGACGTCGCCCTTCGCCAGCGCCTCGAGCTGCTCCACCTCGGCCGGGCGGCCGCGCCGCCGGCGCCGCACCGCCACCGCCAGGACCCGCCCGCCGGCGAGCGTCTTGCCGCGCCCCTCGAGCACCGCGAACCCGCGCAGGATGAAGCGCTGGCCGGGGAGGGCGGCGGCCGGCGACGCCAGCCGGAGCTGCGCCAGGGCGGTCGCGCCGGGCGCGAGCTCGGCGCGGTCGAGCAGCGACACCGCCGCCTGCACCTGCGCCGTCCCCACGTGGAGCAGCAGCTTCGCGCGGTGGCGCAGCGGCTTCGGCGCGGCGGCGAGCAGCGTCAGCTCGACGTCCAGCGCGTGGCTCAGCGGGACCACCCCGGCGTGCACCAGCGCCTGCCCGCGCGAGATGGTCTGCGCCTCGACGCCGGGGAGGTTCACCGCCGTGCGCTGGCCGGCGAGCGCGCGCTGCACCGGCTGCCCGTGGACCTGGACCGACCGCACCCGCAGCCGCCCCTGGCCCTGGGCCGGCGGCGAGAGCACCACCTCGTCCTCGACCGCCACCGCGCCCGAGAGCAGCGTCCCGGTGACCACGGTCCCGAACCCCTTCAGCGAGAAGGCCCGGTCCACCGGCAGGAAGAGCGGGCCGTCGGCGGGGCGTTCCGGCACCTCCCGCGCCAGCCGGGCCACCTCGGCCACCAGCGCCGGCAGCCCCTCGCCGGTGCGGGCGGAGACCGGGACCAGCGCGGCCTCCTCCAGGAACGTCCCCTTCGCGGCGGCGCGGACGTCCGCCTCGAGCAGCGGCAGCCAGTCGGCGCCGAGCTCCGGCAGCAGGTCGGACTTGGTGATGGCGACCACGCCGCGCGGGACGCCGAGCAGCCGGCAGATGTCGAGGTGCTCGCGCGTCTGGGGCATGACGCCCTCGTCGGCCGCGACCACCAGCACCACCAGGTCGATGCCGCCCGCGCCCGCCGCCATCGCGCGCACGAACCGCTCGTGGCCGGGGACGTCCACCACCCCGGCCACCGTGCCGTCCGGCAGCGCCAGGTGCGCGAAGCCGAGCTCGATGGTGATCCCGCGGCGCTTCTCCTCCCGGAGCCGGTCGGTGTCGACGCCGGTGAGCGCCTTCACCAGCGCGGTCTTGCCGTGGTCGATGTGCCCCGCGGTCCCGAGGACGATCCGCTTCATTCGCGCCTGAACCGGGAGATCACACCCCGACCTCGCCCGGGTCGCTGCCGGGCTCGCCGCTGCCGCCGTGGAGCTGGTAGTCCCAGCCGAAGACGACGAGCTCCTCCGTCTCCAGGGCGAAGAAGTCGGCGTGGTGGCCGGCCGGGCGCACCACCATGGCCGCGGTGCGGATGTCGCGGGCGCCCGCCTTCTCGGCGGTGACGCGGCCCGCCCCCAGGGTCTGGCCGCTCACGGTGACGTCGTCCACCACCAGCACCTTCTTCCCGCGCAGGGCCATGACCGCCTGCGCCACCGAGCGGCGGCCGTACTTGCGGACGCGGATGGGGCGGAACTCGGCGCGGAAGTAGCTGGCGATGGCGCCGCCCAGGAACACGCCGCCGTTCACCACCCCGAGCACGACGTCGGGCTTGAACTCCGGCTCCATCCGCTCCGCCAGCTCGCGCGCGATGTCGCCGAACTCGGCCCAGCCGATCTCGCGGAGCCGCTCGTCCGGCCGGGCGCGCGACTGGGAGGCGGGGACCTGCAGGCGCTGCACCGCGAACGCGTCGCCCACCCCGACCCCGAGCGGCTGCTCGGCGCGAGGACGGCGCGGCGCGGGCTTCCGGCGCGGCGGAGAGGACACCGCGGCACGGGCGGTGGCGCGAGGGCGGCGAGCGGCCTTGGCGGCGGGGGTCTTCGAGGTGCGCGGCGGCATGGCGTCCTTCCGTCTCAGCTCGAGCCGCCCCACGCGGCCTGGAGACGCCGGATCTGTACCACGGCGGCCTCGCGTTTCGTCACGTGCCGTCGCCCTTCTCCTGGCGCTCCAGGCGCGCCAGCATGTCGCGCAGCTCCGCCTGGCCGACGACGTAGCGCTCCCGGCAGAACTCGCAGGTGACGACCGCCTCGCCCTCCTTCTCCAGCACGTCGAGCAGGCCATCCTTGCCGAGCGCCGAGACGGCCACCCGGGCCCGCTCCATGCTGCAGCCGCACCGGTAGGCGACCTCCAGGTCGGCGAGGAGGTCGAACCCCGTCCCGACCACCTCGCCGATGGCCTCCTGCGCCGCCGCGGCCCGCGCGAGCGCCGCCCGGAGCGCGCCCGCCCGCAGGCGCTCGCGGATCCGCTCCAGCGCCGCGCCGTCGCCGTCCGGCAGGCGCTGCACGAGCAACCCCGCCACCTCGCCCAGCGGCTCGTCGGCGCGAGGCACCACCGCCAGGTCGAGCGCCGTGCCGACCTGCTCGGAGTCGAGGAAGTACCGCTCCAGGTCGCGCCCCAGCTCGCGCGCCTCGAGCGCAACCTGGCCGCGGTAGAACTGCCCGCCCCCCAGGTCGCGCATGACGGAGAGGTAGCCGGACCCTCCCAGCGCCGCGCGCGCGCCCGCGGCCGGATCTCCCGGGAAGTTCACCTGCGGCGCCCGCACGTAGCCGCGGACGTTGGCGTCGGTGTCCGCGTCGACGAACAACCCGCGCAGCGGGCCGTCGCACTCGAGCTGCAGGTTCACCCGCGTGTGGTCCTTCGCCAGCGAGGCGACGAGCAGGCCAGCGGCCAGGCCCTCGCCGAACAGGTAGGCGGCGGTCGGATAGAGGCCGTGGAGCATCCGCGCGATGCGCGCGGTGTCGGTGACGCGGGCGTAGAGGACGCGCAACCCCTGCGACGGCAGGAGTCCGCGCACGAGGCGGTCGGACATGGAGGTGGTCAGTTTAACCCGAGCAGGCGCCGCCCGCAGGCGGCGGGGGGCGGAGTTGGACTTGTGGACTTGGACTTGACTTGGGTGCCGGACATCCGGTTCCGGACTTGGGTGCCGGACATCCGGCTCCGGTTCGACACCCGGTTCTGAGTTGGGCTTGGGTGCCGGCACTCGGGCGCCGGACACCGACGACTGCTGGCGCGCCACTTGCTCTCACTGGCTCGCAGTGTCCCGGATCCCGCGCCGCCTCCTGGTCGAGGAGAACTCCACCAACCACTGCACGTGGCGAAGCCACGGGTTCAGTCTCGTCCTCGACTGCGACGAGGCCTGCGAGAAGTTCCTCGCACTCATTCGGAAGTACAAAGAGAAGTTCGGAATCCAGATCCTCTCCTACTGCCTCATGGGTACCCACCCGCACGTCATGTGCACGGCCACCCGCGGGCAGCGCGCCTTCAGCGACTTCTGGAAGCTCGTCAACT